>JAHIVT010000017.1 GCA_018816555.1 Pseudomonadota bacterium | reverse complement strand
TGCTGAGTTGAAAAGTACCTCTGAGCAATTTTGCCTTGGAAGACGCGGCTCCGATTTCCGCTGCTATGTCAATAATTTTTTTCGATTATTTGATTTTTTTTACACCTCCCGCGCATTGTGTTGCGAAACTCTAAACTCCAGGCAAAGAGAAAGGAGCCGGTGAGATTTGTGCCGATGATCTGCTGCCAGCGGGCAAGCGAGGTTTCTTCGATGGGGCTGCGGCCCGGGTCGGCGATGCCTGCGTTGTTGACCAGGGCATTGATGCGCTGGAAACGGTTGATTGCCGCGGCAATGCAGGACTTGATCGATGACTCGTCAGTAACATCGGTTTCCACGAAAAGAAGTCTTTCCGGCTTGTTGCATTCCGCCGCCCATTCCTGGCCTGCCTCGACATCCTTATCGGCGATGACCACCGAGACATTCCTGTCCAGAAGATACGAGGCAATTCCCCGGCCGATGCCCTGGGCGCCGCCGGTAACGATCACTACCTGTTCTGCCAAGCCTTGCATGGTTTTCCTTTTGGGTAAAACTGATGGATTCATAAAAAATGAAAATTTACCACGGAAAGCACGGAGCCCACAGAGCTAACTGCTGCAATAAAAAATATTTCTCTGTGATCCCAGTGTGCTCTGTGGTGAAAAAAAAGACTTTTTGCGAAGTCTTCAAGATTATTGGTCACTGTGTTATTTGCCGAGCGCCTTCTCCATGACCTTATAAACAAAGGTGTTGTCGTGGACGCCGTTCAGCTGTTGCGCTCCCGGGCCCATGGCGGTGACCGGCACATCGGTCGGGGTATGTTGTCTGGTGGACCAGTTGACATAAAATGTTCCGCCACCTGCCATGGGAAAGGGACCGTCTTCCCCGTTTAATCCCATGGGCAGATGGGAGAGCGCCATGCCCCCGGTCTCGTGGTCGGCTGTGACGATGATCAGGGTGTCATTGTTTGCGGCGGCATATTGTCTGGCGATTTTTACCGCCCGGTCCAGACCGATGGTGTCGGCAATGACATGCTCCGCGTCATTGGTATGCGCGGCCCAGTCGATCTGGCCGGCTTCCACCATGAGGAAAAAGCCGTTCGGCCCCCTGGCCAGGATGTCGATGGCCCTTTGGGTCATGTCGGCCAGGGAGGGAGAAAAAGGACGGGTCATGCCCTGGTCGGCAAAGAGGCCGACGAGCCGCGTGGTCGAGGCCGGATCAACCGCTGCCAGGGCCTTGGCATCACAGACCCAGGTGGTGCCCTGGTTGGACGCCCTCCTGAAGGTATTTCTCCCGGCGTTGCGTTCCCTGTATTTTTCATCACAGCCGGTCTCCGAAACCGGCAGCAAGGTATCCTCGCCGCCGCCCAGCATGACATCAACCTTGGCGTTCAGCAGCTGGACGGCAATTTCCGCAAAAAGTTTTCTGTCACGGACGTGGGCGGCAAAGGCGGCAGGGGTGGCATCCGTGATAGGGGTGGTTGTCACCAGCCCGGTCAGTTTTCCCCGAGATCCGGCCTTTTCCAGAATAGTGGCCACCGGCGCAAGTCCCGCGTCAAGTCCGATGACGCCGACATTGGTCTTGACGCCGCTTGCCATGGCAGTTGCCGCTGCAGCGGAGTCGGTGACATCACTGTCGGCCGCTGCCGTATGGAGAAGTCCGGCCGCCGGCATATCATCCATGGCCAGCAGGCCGTCATCATCCACAGCAGCCCAGAGGGCGGCCTGGCGCTGGGCCTGGCCCATGCCGTCGCCGATAAAGAGGATGATGTTTCTGACTCCGGAAGTGGCGCCGGTTGCCGGATCCTGCGGCAAGCAACCGGCCGCGGCCAGAACCAGCAGCAGGGCGAGGATCGTGAGGAAAATGGAAGATTTTTTACGACGGATCATGGGTGGAACCTGTCTCAGTTGATCGGGCGGCCAGCTCAAGTCCTGCCTCTGCGGCAGTTCTTTTTTGCTTTGCCATTGTCGTCATGGTCCTGCTTTTCTGCCTGTGCCTCGCTATCCCCATCCAGGGCAATGAGGTATCCCAGCCCGGCGCACTCCGGGCATTCTTCCCAGGAGAGCAGGAATCTGCTCACCCCCTTGAATGAGCTTAACTGGCCGGAGCCATTGCATATCTCGCAGATCTTTTTCATCAGTTCTCCGTGTGCCGCTTTTTTATTCCTGTCGTCAGGCAGGTCCCGGATATTATTGCAATACATGCAGATCGGCACGATGCTGCCGGCCCAAATCATAACAAGTCCTGCGCAGGCGGCAATTCCATAGCCCAGGAACAGGCATAAGCCATAAGGCCATGATGGAAAGCGTATATCTGTTCATTGTATGTGATGTGAGCAATTTCTGCTGTCTCAACTCTCTCATTCTTGGTCAAGTCCATGTTCCGGATCATGATAGCGGTTTAGCAGATCAACCGCCATTTTTTTCAACCCCATGTTTTCGTGCGATGCTGCCGGTTGCTCACCCTGGCGCGGAGGGCTCCGTCTTTGCTGCCGGAACCAGCAGAAGCGGCGTTTTGCTCTGACTGCAGACTTTATGGGCGACACTTCCGGCCCAGAAGGCCTCCATGCCGGATTTTCCATGGGTGGCCAGGGCAATGAGATCGATGGGGGATTGGGCCGGGATAGCGGCGATGACGTCGGCCGGATCTCCCCGCAGCACATGCACGCTTGAAGTGATCCCCTGTTTATTCAGCCAGTCCTGTTTTTCGCGCAGATACTCCGCACCATCCTGGGCGGCAATCTCCAGTATTTTCGTGGTGGTGCCGGGCAGAAATCTGCTGGTTACCGTCTTTGGCCCGGACAGGGAGTTAAAGTCCGGGACCACATGCACCAGGTGCAGAGTTGCGCCGCAGGCCCGGGTCAGGCCGGCGGAAAACGGCAGGGCGATTTCATGTTCTTTCTCTCCGTCCAGCGGCACGAGGATGGCGTCGCAGGTAAAAGGGCGGGGATTTTGTTTCTCATCGGGATGGGTAATGAGAACCGGGATCGGGCCCAGGGCAATGACTTTCTGGGCGATGCTGCCCAGTATGAGATGCAGGGCGCGTCCCCGGCCATGGGAGCACATGACGATCAGGTCATGATCAAATTCGCTGTGGTGGGAGACAATGCTTGCAGCCACATCATTGACCGCGGTTTCATGGACATGGCATTTCACCCGGTCGTTGTCGGCAAATATGTTCCGCCGAATGCCGCGCAGATACTCTTTCGACTGTCCGCTGCTGCTCAGATGGGGCTGTCCGTGCACCTCCTTTGGGGGATTTTTTTCTATGACATGGAGCAGGGTGACCATGGCGCGCAGTTTATCGGCCAGAAAACGTGCAGCCGGCAGGGCCGCTTCTGCCAAAAGGGAACCGTCCAATGGGACAAGGATATGCTTGAACATGCCGTCACCCGCTAAAGAGTATTTGATACAAAAGGTAGATGTTGAGAGCAATAATGATCGCCGCGATTATGGCGGATAAAACCGTGGTTGCCGCCCTGTTCACCAGTTCACCCATGATGTCGCTGCGCCGGGTGAACATCACCAGGGGCACAATGGCAAAGGGCAGGCCGAAACTCAGCACCACCTGGCTCATAACCAGGGTGCGGGTGGGGTCAAGGCCTGCACCGATAACCAGGATGGACGGGGCCATGGTGACCATGCGTCGTATCCAGACCGGAATGTGCCGCTTGAGAAAACCCTGCATGATCACCTGACCGGCGCTGGTGCCCACCGTGGATGACGACAGGCCGGCAACCAGCAGGGAAAGACCGAAAAACCATTTTGCCCCGGTGCCCAGCAGGGGTTCCAGGGTCCGGTAGGCCTCCTCGATGGTGGCGATGTGGGTGAGGCCTGTTTTGTAGAAGGTTGCCGCGGCCATGATCAGCATGGCCGCGTTGACAAAGCTGGCAATGCCCATGGCGATGAAGACATCGGCGATTTCGTAACGGTACAGTTTGCGCAGCCGGACACTGTCCCTGACTACGATACGACCCTGGGTCAGTGCCGAATGCAGGAATATGGCATGAGGCATGACGGTGGCGCCGAGTATGCCCGAGGCGAGGATCACGCTCTCCGCCCCGGAAAACTGCGGAACGAAAGAATGATACAGCACCTGGTGCCACTCTGGTTTGTCGATAATAGTCTCCAGCAGATAGCACAGGGCAATCACCCCTACCATGGCGGTGATGACCGCCTCCAAGGAGCGGAATCCATAGCGCTCCAGGCCGAGAATGACAAGTGAGGCGATGGCCGTGAGAATGGCGCCGACCAGCAACGGCACGCCGAACAGGAGGTTGAAGCCCAGGGCGGCACCCAGGAATTCCGCCAGATCCGTGGCCATGGCCACCAGTTCCATCATGATCCACAGACCGATGACCACGGGCCGTGGAAAATGGGCGCGGCAGTGTTCCGCCAGGTTCATGCCCGTGGCAATGCCGAGTTTGGCGGACATGGTCTGAATCAGCATGGCCATGAGGTTGCTGGCCACGATGACCCAGAGGAGCATGTAGCCGAATTCGGCCCCGGCCTGAATGTTGGTGGCGAAATTGCCGGGATCAATATAGGCGACACTGGCAATGAAGGCTGGACCGAGAAAGGGCATGAGCCGGGCCAGGCGGTTCTTTTTCCTGTCGCTGTCCAGGATGTCCAGGGCGGACTGCACCGTTCTGGCATCCGCGGTACTCGGCCTATCAGGAATATTTTCTCTGGTCATTGTGCGGGATTGATTCTATTCTGCCCATTGGGCGTTGCCGGCCAAGGGGCAGGCCCCGGATCTTGTCAGCGCTGATTCTTTTTATCAGGGAGTTTTGCCCTGGCACCCTTTACCGACAGATTTTTGAATAAAAGAAATTTCGTCATGGTTATCTCAATCAACCCGTCCTGCTGATCGGCTTCGATATCCCCAGGGTGCCAGATCATGACAGGATCCACCGTAATCTGTACGTATTCAGTCAGGGTACGTTTGTTTGGTTTCCCCAGGCGGACCGCCGGGGTTGGTACTTTGATTCATCAGCCGTCAACGGCAGGACGGAGCACCAGATAGAGAGTTGCGTGACCGCCGTTTGCGGTAATAAACTCCATGGCCTGCCTGCTGATCATGATTGCTGTGCGCTGGTCCGTGCCCATTACTGTTTTTGCTTTAAAAAATGTCAGGGAAGAAAAGAGTTGTGAGGTAGTGCCCCCTTGACTTTCCATAATACATGTTTTCCACCAGCGGAAGATTTTTTTTGGGGAATTTATCGTTTTGCCTCCACATGGCCATTCCGTTCCGGAGTGGTGGTGATTAAATTCTTGCCAAGAAAGAGAGAAAAACGCTATGACTTAACTTTAGGCCCTTTAAGTACTTCAAGTATTTCAGACACTCAAACTGATAACAGGCCAGAATCCGGAGTGGTGAATAATTTGTTGAAATTACGTTATGACCTCAGGAGTTCTAAATTTTATGATTATCATCGAAATTCAGCGATATTAATCAGGTCCGCTGTGATGAGTTTACAGTTGCCGGTTTGCAGTTTACGGTTTCCTCATAGCAAAATCTTACAAGAGAATTTCCTTCGACTGCCAACTGTCAACTGTCAACCGTAAACTGTCAACCTTATGCTTAATTTCCCAGCAGATAGAATGCACTTCCTGACTGGCTGGAAACGAGTGGTGAGCAGATATTAATTTGACTTGGGAGAGCCGATCATGACCACAGGAAAACCCGCCCACAGCCATACCCGCAGCCAGGAGCACCCGCATCCCAGGCTCTGCTGCATCAATTTTCGGTCAAGGGGAGGTGCTGTTCTATGAAAGAGAAACTGGTAATCGCCATGGTCGGCCTGCCGGCCCGGGGCAAATCCACCATGGCCTGGAAAATCGCCCGCACCCTTGAGTATGATGATGTGCGGGTGGAGATATTCAACAACGGTGAGCTGCGCCGTAAGCTTTCCCAGGAAAATACCTCTTCCCCGGATTTTTTTTCTCCCCATAACCCGAAAGGGCTGGAGCTGCGGGAGAAGTGCGCTCGCATCAACCTGGGCCTTGCCCATTCCTTTCTGGGAAATGGCGGGGAAGTGGCCATTATTGACGCCGGTAATGTGACCCGTTACCGGCGCAGGATGATTGAGGAAACTTTTAACGGGCTGCCGTTGTTTTTTATTGAATGCGTCAATGTGGATGAAGAGGCCAATGAGGCCTACCTGGAGCACAAAGCCACATTGACGGAGTTCAGCCATCTTACTCCGGCAGAGGCGTTTGACAGCTTTTACAAGCGTATTTCCCATTACGAAAGTATTTACGAACCCTTGCATGAGGAGCGCAACCGTCTCCTGGTCGATTCCTTTGAGGGCTGTATCCTGCAGGAGCAGATTTCCGATGTGGTTCCCTATTATGACCGGATCCGCGATATCATTACCACCCGGATCGTCAGAAATCTCTTTCTGGTGCGCCACGGAGAAACCTATTTCAACCTGGAAGACCGCATCGGCGGGGATTCGGATCTGACGGAAAAAGGTCTGGCCCAGGCCGGGGCTCTGGCCGAGCATTTCGCCGATGTGCCCCTTCCTGTCATCTTTACCAGCAACCATAAGCGGACCCTGCAGACGGCCGCACCCATTGCCGCAAAACAGAAGGACTGCTCAATCATCGCCCTGCCGGAATTCAACGAGATCCATGCCGGACTCTGCGAAGGCATGACCTATCAGGAAATCCGCCGGCAGATACCCCATGTGGCCAATGCCAGGAACCGCAATAAATTCGGGTACGTCTATCCCTCGGGAGAGGGCTATGCCACCATGGAAAAACGGGTGCACCGCGGGCTGCAGAAGATCTTCTACCTCAATAATTACAATGACAACATCATGATTGTCGGCCATCGTGCAGTGAACCGCATGATTTTATCGGATTTCGTTTTCCGCCCCAAGGAAGAGGTCCCTTATATCTATATGCCGCAGCACCGGTATTATCACCTGCAGATCGACCCCTACAAGAAACATTTCGAATTGAAGCCGTATGTGCAGAAGGCCGGGTAGTGGTTACGATCCGCTCAGTCTGTTTAACATGATGACGTCGTTTACTTTCTGGTAGTCATGGAAACATTCGTTCTCATTTTTCTGCAGGATGACCTCTTTGAGTTTTTGCAATCTTGCTTCATCAGCTCTGGTGCTTGCCGCGGCAAGCAGCTGATAATCCCCTGTTTTACCGAGGGAATCATAGATCTCTTTGTAAGCTGACTCGAAACCGGGTCGGTCGTCTTTCTTGTTTGCCTTGAACGCGGTGATATGGTTCTTCATCTCCTCGAAATTGCTGATCGTTTCAAAGGCAAACTGGGTCACCTTCTCATCTTTTTCCGTTTTCAGGACCTCCTCGGAAAAAATTCTGATATCATCCGCATTGCTGTTGATCCTTTCCAGGGAACTGAGAATCAGGGCGCGGATATTCGGGTCGCTCTCAACCTGAAATTGCTTTTTCAAGGGTCCGAGGGCTTCCTCCGGTATCAGCCATTGTCCGAGGACCATGACGGCGTTGGCCCGGACATTCTGGTTGCTGTCGTTGATTTTGCCGAGTAAAAAAGGAACCGCCGCATCCCCGTATTTGCCGAAGATGAAAACCGACTGCCAGTAAAGACTTTTCGGGTCCTGCTGCAGGATTTCAATGGCGGCCGGCAGTGCCGGCTGGTATTTCAGCTGGGCGAGGAGATCAAGCAGATAATACCTGGCCATGGTTTCCGAGGTCTGCTGCAGCCTGCGGAAAAGATATTCCGCCGACTTGTCGCCGCCGATCATGGCCAGGGATCTGCAGGCATTTTTCTGCAGCATTTCATTTTTTTTGTCCTGGGTTAACCTGATGATGGCATCAACGGCCTCCTGTTCCCTGGTCATGCCCAGAGCCCAGATGTAAACCGCCATGTTCTCATCGGTCAGGTCCGGGGCATTTGCCTTTTCCAGGAGCAACGGGAGGATTTCTCTGGGATTTTTTTCGATGTTGTTTTTGATCGCATCGAATTGGGCAAATGTCGCCGGTTTCCCCTGGGAAATGATCAGTTCGAGATCCCTGATAACCGGGTTTTCTTTTGCCGCTGAAACCCCGACAGAAAAGAGAAGAAGCAAAACTGCAGTCAGAATTGATTTAACAAGACATTTCATATGGTATTCCTCTTTTTTTATTTGCAGTGATCTGATCATTTCTGAGCCAGGGCCAGGCGGATGCCCAAGGTGGCAAAGATTCCGGCCGTGAGCCAGGAAAAAATCCTTGATACTATCGGTTTTTTAAGAAAATAATTGCCGATGGCACCGGATAGCAGGCCGATGGTAATAAAAATAATCATCCCCTGGGCCATGAAGATCAGGCCGAGGATGATCATCTCCAGCGCGACATTGCCGGACCCGGGAGAGACGAACTGGGGCAGGAAGGCGAGAAAAAAGAGCGCCACTTTCGGATTAAGCACGTTCATGATAAAACCCCGCTTAAACAGGGCAAAACCGGATAGTTGCCGGCCATTGCCGTGCAGGTCGATTTCTCTGTGCTCCCGGATCGTTTTCCAGGCCAGGAAGAGCAGGTAGGCCGCCCCGGCGAATTTGACCACACTGAAGGCCACGGCGGATGAATAAAATATGGCCGAGATGCCAAGGGCCGCGGCGGTGGTGTGGACGCTGATACCGCTGCACATGCCGATGGCCGTTAAAACGGCAGCTTTCCTGCCCCGGGAAATTCCCTGGGTCACCACGAAAACATTATCCGGCCCCGGGGCAATGGTGAGCAGGATGGATGCCCCGAGAAAATAGGCCAAATGTGATATGTCCATGTTTTTTCCTGATTGATTTTGTTGCCGAGGAAGAGCGGATTGTTCCTCTTCCTTGCCCCAGGGATGCCGATAATTGCCTTTTCTCTGCCAATCCTCGGCAATGAGCCGGGGCCCCGAAGTTCCCTTTTATAACAGCAGATCGGCAATGATACAACAACTCTTGGCGGGCGCGGGCTACGGCGATGGCGTGGTAGCGTTGCGGACCTGGAATTTTTCTCTGCGGCGCGGTTATTTTTTCTTTTTCAGCAGATCCTGCAGCCCGGCAAAGGGGTTGTGGGAGGTAAAGGATTCCTGTTTGCCGCCCGGTTTTAATTCACCGTATGATTCGGCCACGGCATTCCGGCTATGCTCATTGTCATGGCAGTAGAGGCACAACAGTTCCCAGTTGCTGCCGTCGGGCGGGTTGTTATCGTGATTATGGTCCTTGTGGTGCACGGTGAGGTCCTTCAGCTTTTTGCCGCTGAATTCCCGGCCGCAGCGCCCGCAGATCCAGGGGAACATCTTGAGCGCCTTCTCTCGGTAAGTCTTTTCCCGTTCATCAAAGCTCCGCCTGGCCTCGGCAATAAGCTGGCCCATTTTATCCTTGTCTGTTGGTGCTTTTCCCTGTGCCATATGTCTCACTCTTTGATTTGACCGGTGCCTGCCCCGGCAATCCGGTATTTTCTCAGAGCTTATTTGCGAACAAGCTCTTATTGGTTTTCCGCCACAGCCTTAAAGAAGGTATAGCAGAAAACTCCATCTGTTTCAGCTGTTCTGTATAGATCCCGTATTCCTTGGTCAAAGGCGGCTTGATCGATAATGCCCGCGGCCAGGGCGGAAGGGCGCACACCCTCGATCATGGCCGTGAAGGTTTTTCTGGTAAAGCCGTCCACGAGTTCCGGCTTGCCGGCATCAACATAGACCATGCGGGGAGACACCCGGACCTTGGCAAATTCCGCTTGGCAGAGCAGGGGATACAGCTCTCTGCCGATCATGGCATTGCCGCCGCTTCGCTTCTGCAGCTCAACCTGGCATTGGATGGCCTGCCGGGCGGTGGCGCTGTCCGGGTGAAAATAGGCTGAGCCGTGATCTCCTTCAATAACGGTCACCGTGCCGCCGGGTCTGATGAATTTCTTCAGCGTGCTGAGGGCTTCCACCGGGTTGGACAGATGCTCCAGCACGAAACAGACAAATATATGGTCGAATGACTCCGCTTTGAAAGGGAGATGAAAGATGTCTCCCTGCTGAAAATGGACATTGGCGTGCCCGGCCGACTCTATCCGCTGTCTTGCTTCAGCAACAGAGGCGGCTGAGATGTCAATTGAAGTAAACTGGGCATCCGGACTGTTGGCGGCCAGGGTGATGGTCTGGGAACCAACCCCGCAGCCGGCCTCAAGGACCTGACAACCGGCCGGATAAAAGGTGTCGGAGTGCAATAATTCCACCAGGGTGGAGGCCTGGTCCTGCAGGCGTATGTTTTCTCTTGGGTCGTATCCATGGACGTATGCGTGCTTCATTTGCTCCCTCCATGGGGAATTTTTGCCTCAGCCATGGCAACACGCCTGGTGGAAGGTCTGGGGTGCCCGGATCTGTTCATCTGTTCTCCGCCTCTTGGTAATTTTTTTGCCGACATCATCTTTGGTCTAGTTTTTTTGTCTGATTTTCCTCGGGAAGCCGTGTTCCCTTCATTTAGTCTGATTTTTCGAGGAATGTAAGTATCAACTCCAGCGGTATCAACGGCGTTGTCAGGAAATCGTGCAGAAAAATTACCGGAAAAATAAGGAACTGGGAGATTTGCAATTTTTCCGGAACGAGGCTGGTACCCGCACCATTGATTTTGTAAAGTTCAGGGTTGATTCTTCTGATGATTCAGTCTGTTACCCCTATTTTTTTCTGTCCGGGCGAGAAAAATTGCTGGAAATTTAATAGCACATTGTGGTACTTTGTTCATGGTCGAAACCTGTACTGTTCATCCATGACATAGTTAAAGAAGAGGAAATTATGATGGCAAGCGAAAAAAATAATAAATATGGCAGAGTTGTGAATGTGTGCACCAGTGCCGCTAAGGGCACGGCAAAGAAACCAGTGCAACAAATCACCCTGGTGGCCGGTTTCGGCATAGAGGGTGACGCCCATGCCGGCAAATGGCATCGCCAGGTGAGTCTGCTGGCCAAGGAGTCCCATGCAACCATGCTGGCCAAGGGGGCCTCGGTTACCCATGGTGATTTCGGGGAAAATATTGTCACCGAAGGCATCGATCTGGTCAAACTGCCGGTGGGCTCTCTGATGAGACTGGGCAGTTCCGTAATCGGGCGGGTCACCCAGATAGGCAAGAAATGTCATGCCCATTGTCAGATTTTTCATACGGTGGGGGATTGCATCATGCCGCGAGAAGGTATTTTTATTGAAATTCTGCAGGGCGGAACAGTGACGGAAGATGATGCGATAGAGATTGACTATGGTCAACCGAAAAGCTGAATTCCTGCCGCCCGACAGATGAGGAAATTTTTTCACGGCATTCCGCATCATGATCCGGCATGGAAAATAAGAGAATCAGCAAAAAAGTGCAAACCCTGCCATGGCGTTTGCATGGCTCAAAAAGAGGCAAAAAGACCGTTACCCGCCGTTTTTTATAGGTAATATTATCAGCGGAACTGCTTGCAACCAGCAAAGGTGTTATGGTACAAAGTAAACCTGCGTTTTGAATTCGAGTAAGCATGACGGGGAAATCCCCTACGGTGATAATATTGAAGAGTGAAAAGCCCTCTGTTGCTGCGTCCAGAAGAAAGCGCAACTGTTTGCCCAAGAAGACGGCAAAAGAAAGACTACAAGAGTTCTGGAATATATTTGAAAAAGAAGATGAGGTGCTGGCTGTTATCAGTGCTGACCCGGATTCTTTGGCCAGCGCTCTGGCTGTCAAACGGCTGCTTCGTTATCGGGTGAAAAACGTTACCATCGGCTATCTCAATGAGATCAGAAGGCTCGCCAACCTGTCCATGCTGGAGCTGCTGAAGATTCCCGCCGAACGTATGAAATCCTTCAAATCCGACAAGTTTACCAAATACATCATTATTGACTCCCAGCCCTGTCACAATCCCGGATTCGAGGATATCAAGTACTGTGCGGTGATAGATCACCATCCCGTCACCCAGGGATGGCAGGCCAATTATGTTGATATCAGGCCCGAGTACGGCGCGGTAGCTTCCATGATGGTGGAATACCTGCGCGCTGCGGAGATGAAGCCTTCCGTGGCCCTGGCCACCGCTCTTTTTTATGCCATCAAGGTCGATACCCAGAATTTTGAGAAAAAAGCCCAGCTTGCCGATGCCATTTCCTTCCGGTATCTATTTAACATCGCCAACCAGAATCTGGTGCGGAAAATTGAACTGAGCGAGCTGAGAAAGTCGGAACTCAATTATTTTAAAACCGCCTTTTCTGAAATGCGTATCAGCAAACACCGGCTTTATGCCCATGTGGGCAGGGTGCGGACCCCTGATATCCTGGTGATTATTGCTGATTTCTTCAAACGGGTGCATGATGTTTCCTGGGTTTTTGTCTCAGGCATCCATGGGGAAAAGCTGGTGGTCATCTTCCGCTGCGACGGCTACAAGAAAAATGCCGGTATTCTTGCCGGCAAGACCTTCGGCCAGATCGGTGCGGCCGGGGGCCATCGGGAATCAGCCAGGGCCGAGGTGCCGCTGAAGAATCTGGCCAAACCAGACCAGGATTTTAACACAAAAACCTTGAGAAAACTGACAAGCAAGCATCTGTAGAGTAGTCCAACTGGTCTTATTCGTATCCCTGGTCCGGCTGGTCAAACTCCCGCAGGTCTTAGTGATTTTTTGGTCGTATTGATCAAAAAGATGTGGTAGGTTTTCTTTTGGTGCCTGACGAATGAGACCAGTCAGACTGGAGCGGCCATCAGCCGACCAGCAGGACAAATAGGACTAATAAGACCAGCAAGACTAATCGGACTAATCGGACCAATAAGACAAGTTTAGACTAGTAAGACCAGCGAGACCAATCCTATGAAATGCAAACCAAAAACACTGGCGATGATCCTTGCAGGGGGCAGGGTTGACGAACTCAATGTCCTGACCTGTTACCGGCCCAAATCAGCCGTGCCATTCGGCGGATTTGCCCGCATCATTGATTTCTCCCTGAGCAACCTCATGCAGGCCGGGCTTGAGCGGGTTGCCATTCTCAGTCAGTACCGCAGTTATTCCCTGATCAACCACATCGGTATCGGCGCGGCCTGGGATATGATCGGCAAACACCGGGGGGTCTCCATCCTGCCGCCGTCCACCGGCTACGGCAATACCTCCTGGTACAAGGGATCAGCCGATGCCGTTTTTCAGAACATGGATTTCATCCAGTATCACGATCCCCAGGAGGTGCTGATCCTGTCCGGCGACCATGTCTATCATATGGATTACCAGGAGGTGATTGATTACCACCGCCAGAAGGATGCCGATCTGACCATTGCCTGCCTGCAGGTGCCCATGGAGAAGGCCCATCGCTTCGGGGTGGCGGACATCGACAACGAGGACGGCGAGCTGGGCGGTCGGATTCTGCAGTACAAGGAAAAACCAGACCGACCGAAATTCAACTGGGCATCGTTGACGGTCTTCTGCTTCAAGCCCAAGGTGCTGCTTGAGATGCTGACGGTCAATGCCCGGGAGGATGAATCCTTTGAGTTCGGCCGCAATATCATCCCGCGCATGATGTATGAGCAGCGCAAGGTTTACGGTTTCAAGTTCAAGGGCTACTGGGGGTATTCCCGCACCATTGAGGAGTATTGGCAGACCAATATGGACCTGTTGGGTCCGTCGCCGAAAATAGACATGGAAAAGTGGGGGCTGCGCACCAATCTCGACCACCGCGGCATCCGCGACTGCCAGCCCCTGAAGGTGGGGAGTGATGCGGTCATCCAGGACAGTCTGGTCTATAACGGCTGTATTGTTGAGGGCACGGTGGAACGCTCCATCCTCTTTCCCGGGGCCCATGTGAAGAAAGGCGCGGTGGTCAGGGATTCGGTCCTCTTTTTTGATAATGTGGTGGGCCGGGATGCAAGACTTGAAAAGGTGATCAGCGACGTCAATGTGACCATCGGCAACGAGGTGAGTATCGGCGCGGCCGGGCCTGCCAGGGACAAGGAGGTGACAGTGCTCGGCTGGAACAATTTCATCCCGGATAGGGCGCTGATCGGCTCCGACTGCACCATTTATCCCGCTCTGAGTGCTGACAAGCTTTTACGGGAAATCAAAGCAGGGGAGATCGTGCGATGAGAAAAGAAAACACCTTAGTGCTGATTCTGGCAGGAGGCGTGGGCAGCCGGTTGAATAATCTCGTACAGACCAGGGCGAAACCGGCCGTGCCCTTTGGCGGCATTTATCGCATCATCGACTTCAGTCTGAGCAATGTGATGAATTCCGGCTTTACCCAGGTCGGGGTGCTGACTCAGTACAAGCCCCTGTCGCTGATGAAGCATATCGGCACCGGCGAGGCCTGGGATTTCACCGGACGCAGCAGGGGGGTGAAGATCCTGCCGCCCCGTACCGGCGCAAAGGACTCGGACTGGTATAAGGGCACGGCGGATGCGGTGCGCCAGAACATCGATTTCATCAAGGCCCACCCTTCCAAAGAGATTCTGCTGTTGTCCGGCGATCATATCTATCGTATGGATTTTGATGACATGATCAACTTCCACCGCCGCAAGCAGGCGGATGTCACCATCGGCATGATGGTGGTGCCGGAAAGCGAGATCCATCAGTTCGGCGCCGGTATCACCAATGATGAGGGCCGCATTGTCGAATGGGAGGAGAAGCCCAAGAAGCCGCGCACCAACCTTGCCTCCATGGGTATTTATGTCTTTGATACCGAGTATCTGTTGCATATGCTGACGGAAAACCGCGAGGAGGTTGATTTCGGCATGCATCTCATCCCCAGGGCCATTGAGCAGGATAATGTCTTTGCCTATCCCTTCCACGGCTACTGGCGTGACGTGGGCACCGTGCAGGCCTACTGGGAGTCGAATATGGACATTATCCGCGAGGATTCCGGCATTGCCCCGGAGGACTGGGGCATCCGGCCAAATGTGGAGGCGGGGGTGGCGGACATCGCCGACAGGCCGCCTGCCCGTTTTGCCGCCGGCTCCAAGGTGAAGAATTCCATGATCGCGGCCGGCTGCGTCATAGAGGGCGAGGTGGTCAATTCCGTGCTCAGCCCAGGGGTGCGGGTGGGGGCCGGCGCCAGCGTGCGCGATTCAATTCTGTTTCACGACTGTTTTGTCGACAAGGGGGCAGTGCTTGATCTGGCCATCCTGGACAAACGGGTTCGGGTAGGGGGTGGGGCCATTATCGGCCACGGGGAGGATAAAACCACGCCGAACAAAAATTTTGCCAAACATCTGTATATGGGTATCACCCTGGTGGGCAAGGACGCCGAGGTTCCGGCCAACGCGGTCATTGGCCGCAACTGCATCATTGCGCCCCTGACTCGGGCTGAAGAATATCCGAGCCTGCATGTGAAGACCGGCGAAGCTGTTGGGGTTGTTGACGTGTAATGGGTTGTAATGTGAAAAGGCACAAGGCATGAGGCATAAGGGGATGTGGGGGCGGTTCGCGAACCGCCCCTACGTGGTCGCCCCAAACATCATCGTAAACCGGCGATAAAGGGGCCGACCGCAGCAACGCCCTGTTCTTCAACAAGGTTGATGGTCCTGGTGCCGATGACGGCAATGTCGGCCTTGCCGGTGAGATAATCCACATCCTCCTTGCTGCTGATGCCAAATCCCACAGCCAGCGGCAGATCGGTATTGGCCCGGCAGGTGCGCATGTAGTCGTTAAAGCTTGCGTCAAAGTCCGTCTGTTTGCCGGTCACGCCTTTGCGGGCCGCGCAGTAGATAAAACCTCTGCTGTAGCGGGCCAGCTCCCGCATCCGCTCGGGAGTTGAGGTCGGGGCATAGATCAGGATCGCGGCAATACCATATCTGCGGCTCAGGGCAAAAAAATCCTCTCCCTCCTCGGGCGGCAGGTCCGGAATGATAAAGCCCCTGATGCCGATTTCCTTCGCTTCCCGGAAAAACTCCTCCACCCCGAATTTGAAAATAATGTTGTAGTAGGTCATGAAGAGAAAGGGAATGGCATGGGTCGCGGTCATCTCCCTGGCAAAATCAACACAGCGGCGCACGGTGATGCCGTGCTCGATCGCCTCCTGATTGGCCTTGACAATCACCGGCCCGTCGGCCATGGGCTCGGAAAAGGGGATCTGCATCTCGATGAGATCCACCCCGTTTGCCACCATCTGCTCAATGACCTGGCGGTTGGTTTCCAGGGAAGGATAGCCCAGCACAATATGTGTCATGAGCAGAATCTTTTTGTCCGGATCAGCCAGCGCTGTTTTGATCTGACTGTTAAGCTCCATATTCAATTCCTTTCTTTTTGATAAATTCTTTCCAGGACGGATCGTTAAAGGCATGGGCAATGGTGAAGATGTCCTTGTCGCCCCTGCCGGACATGTTGATGATGATGGCCTCGTCACGACCCAGGTCGCCTGCCTCCTTGAAGGCCTGGACAAAGGCGTGGGTCGATTCCAGGGCCGGGATGAGGCCCTCCTTTTTCATGGTGAGATCAAGGGCTGCCATGACCTCCGCATCCGTCGCCGCGGCAAAGCGCACCAGCTTTTTTTGCCAGAGATCGGCGAGAATGGGGGAGACGCCGACATAGTCGAGGCCGGCCGCCACCGAGTGGGTATCCATCATCTGGCCGTCACTGTTCTGCAGAAACATGCTCTTGTAGCCCTGGGCCACTCCGGGGGAACCATCCTTGGCTGCCAGGCGTGAGGCGTGCCGGCCGCTGTCAAGGCCCTTGCCTCCTGCCTCCACCCCCACCAGTTCCACCGCCGGGTTGTCGAGAAAACCCTGGAAAATACCCATGGCGTTGGAGCCGCCGCCGACACAGGCGTAAACCCTGCTGGGCTGCCTGCCGAACTGCTGCTTGATCTGCCCGCAGGCCTCCCGGCCGATGATGGACTGGAACCAGGCCACCATTTCCGGAAAGGGATGGGGGCCGCAGACGGTGCCCATGACGTAATGGGTATCATCCATGCGGGTCACCCAGTCGCGGAAGGCCTCGTTGATGGCGTCCTTCAAGGTCTTGGAGCCCGAGGTGACCGGCACCACCGTGGCGCCGAGTTTTTCCATCCAGAAGACATTGGGCCGCTGGCGCATCACATCCTCTTCACCCATGTAGATGGTGCAGGCAAAGCCGAATTTGGCCGCCATGGTGGCCGTGGCCACCCCGTGCTGGCCGGCCCCGGTCTCGGCAATGACCCGCTTTTTGCCCATCTTTTTCACCAGCAGGCCCTGGCCCATGACATTGTTGGCCTTGTGGGCGCCGGTGTGGTTGAGGTCTTCCCGTTTGATGAAGATCTGCGCCCCGCCGAAATGCCGGGAGAGATTCTCCGCATGGGTCAATGGCGTGGGACGGCAGGAGTAGGTGCTCATCAGGCTGACGTATTCCTGCCAGAAGGCGGGGTCGGCCTTGGCCTTTTGAAAGGCCTCATTGAGTTCGCAGAAGGTTTGGTACAGCACTTCGGGAATGAAGGCGCCGCCCCATTCTCCGTAATATCCTGGTTTGTTCATTGCTTTGTGGTTCATAAGGTTAGGTGTTCAAGGTTTGCCGCTAAGGGTTATGAATTAAAGAATTTTAAAGAGAAATACTATACCCGATTGAAAAAAAATCAGTAATCATTTTTTGGGGAAAGGAAATGGTGATCAATGTATTTCCGGCATTGTCCCCCTTTTTCTTTTGCCGTTGACATCTTGATATCCCCGGTATAATAGAAAAAATGATGCTATTTGCAGCAAGACGGATATGCATGAAAAACACTTCATATCAAGTTCGATGCGCAAAGATGAATTATGGCGGAATACGGCGAATGGAATCGGAAAGGCGCAACCTTGAGTGATGTCACTGCGCAAAAGGAATACGGCGTCAGCCGCGACTTCATTATTCAAGGGATCAACGCTGGGAAACTCGAGTTTCGCGAGGGGGCAATCTGGGGCAACCCGTACCTGCGAATTCTACGACGGCAACTGGAGGCCTGCATGTCAGAGGAATTGGGGCCCGAGCATGTATCCTCTGTCAAGGCTCAAACGGAACTGCGACAAATCAAAAAGGAAATCAACGAGCTAAAAAAGAAATTACAGTTGCTCCAACTGCGGAAAGCGGAACTTGAAAAATCGCAAGGGCTGGCTGTCAAAAGACGTCGCTGAATGGATTAACGCAAGTAAGGCGTCGTTGTGGGGGAGAACTTACTTATTTCCAAGGAATAATAGGCAATGGAGATGAGATGTCATCAAAATCAATACCGAAAAAGGTGAAAGAAGAAGTTGAGCGGATAGTGGATCAGTTCAATAAAAGTGTGCTCGCTGATAGTGGGAGACGCTACGTTGCTCGCATCAAGGGGGAATTTTTGTATCTCGATAGAGATAATTTTGGAACGACAGGACAAATCTGTCGTCTTGAGTACACTGGCGAAATGGACCTCTGGGAGTTTGCAATTTATAAATACAGCTCTGGCCGATATGACCCAGATGAATGGTTTTTCCCCGGCGAACATCATGTTGATGGTACTATTGAAGGTGCCATGAAGGCTGGATTAGAAGCATATGATTAGCTGAACACATCGCTCACCTCTCCATCGTATTCGGCTATGAAAGTTCTGGGGTAGTTCTGGGTAGTTCCGGGGGCAGCTTATTCATGTCTTAAAGACTGATTGGTCCGTAATAGGGATGGATGTCCCCTTAATTCTCTGTGAACGGTTTTCGGGATTTCTCCGGCCCGCAGATACGCCTCGTAACTTGCCTGTAATGCAGCTGGGATAGAGAGCATTCGGAGTTCTCCAGAAACTGGTTATTCTTCCATTTTGGATGATATCCAGTAAAGTATTAATTCGTGCAAAATTGTCTTGGCAAGAAAAAATAGTCACATGGCTGCTGTTTGATGTTTTTTTTGAGGTGTAACCCATGAATCGAATAAAGAATTTTACAATAGATGGCTTTAAGTCAATTCGTCACATGGAGCTTGAGCTGCGGCAACTGAACGTATTGATAGGAGCTAACGGCGCAGGAAAATCAAACCTTATTGGCTTTTTTCGCTTACTTAACTTTCTCGAATCCGGCGCCTTGCAACTACATATTGGTGAACAGGGGGGAGCAAATAGCGTTTTGTGTTATGGCGCAAAAATTACACCTCAACTGTCATCCACTATTAACTTCGAGACCGATAGGGGTTTCAATCGCTACCACATGCGTCTTATCCACGCGGCAGGGGATACACTCATCTTTGCTGACGAGGAAATACAATATTCAAAGAAAGGAAAAGCAACTGAGGGGCCAGTAATTTCTCTAGGTGCCGGGCATAAGGAATCGGGAATGATTGCCCAATCAGAAGGAAGGGCTGAGACGACAGCCACAAAAACTGCCAGTGTTATTCGTACTATGATGCGTGATTGGCAGGTATTTCAATTCCACGATACTTCCTCTAATGCTCAAATCAAACAATCAAAATATGTTGATGACTCTTATTTCTTAAAAGCTAATGCGGGTAATCTTGCCCCATTTCTTTACCAAATGAGAGAACATAAAAAAGAATATTATCAGCGAATTGTTGAGACTATAAGACTTTGTGCTCCTTTTTTTGATGATTTCGTTCTAATCCCACGCGATAAGAATGTCATACTGAATTGGAAAGAAAAGAATTCCGATATGCTTTTCGGCCCACATCAGCTTTCGGATGGGACGTTACGGATGATGGCAATCGTAACCCTGCTTTTGCAACCTATGCTTCCTTCTATGGTCATCATAGATGAACCTGAGCTTGGATTGCATCCTTATGCGATTACCGTTCTTGCAGGATTGTTGAAAAGTGCTTCTGAAAGATCACAATTATTGATTTCAACACAATCAGCTAACTTGGTAGATGAACTAGAGCCACAAGACATTATCGTGGTTGATAGAAAAGATGGCCAATCGGTATTCCGCCGACCAGAACTCACTGTACTTCATGAATGGCTTGAGGAATACACAATGAGTGAGTTGTGGGAGAAGAACGTTCTTGGTGGGAGGCCGGCTTAATGATACGCCTCAATATTATTGTCGAAGGACAAACGGAAGAAACATTTGTTAATAAAATACTCGGGCCGCATTTAGGCCTCTTCAATGTCTTTGTCAGTGCACGACGTGTAGAAACCGGAAGAAAACGTGGCAGAATATTCCGAGGCGGGATGATTTCTTATCTTAAGGCCCAAAAAGATATTGAATTGTGGATGAAGGAAGATAAAGGGGACGATGCACGGTTTACGACCATGTTTGACTTTTACAGGTTGCCTAATGATTTTCCCGGCTTCGAAGAAGCAAAACAACAATTTGATCCCTATAAGAAAATTGAAGTAATTGAAGAGAAACTCAGAGCTGATATAGCATCTCCTCGCTTTATCCCATATTTGCAGCTTCATGAATATGAAGCAATGCTTTTTTCAGATCTCGACAAATTCCATCACTATTATATTGACCACAACAGCCAACTCAATAAATTAAAACAGGATGTCTCTGGAGTCACGAATCCGGAGCTCATTAACGATAACCCTAAAACCGCCCCTTCAAAGCGGATTATTAAATACCTACCTTTTTATGAAGGAGAAAAACCTTCGGCAGGTCCAATAATTGCTGAACATATCGGGCTGCAGCAGATAAGGTCAAAATGTCATCATTTCAATGCGTGGGTGTCACTACTCGAAAACCTGAATAGTTGATCGAACGAGCGGGGGGGTAAAGCCACTGATTTATTTGACGAGAATTCAGGAGAATTATGTACAGATTTCCAACAAAAAAATGCGTCGGATAAACCGGTGATTTTCACGTTCCCGTTGTTCCAGGGACAGCTTACTTATTTCCAGGAACTAACCGGTCCATTAACGGTTTGATCTTCGCCAGCCTTTATTTAACTGTCTTCCCAGCTGTTTTCATTCAGCTCCCATATAGTCGTAAATGAGAACGTCCCACATGCCGGCCAGCTTGCTCCAGAGAATATCCGAATGTCTATCGCAGAAGGCTGTTGAGATATGCTTGGTGGCTTCACCGGTCACCTCCAGTTTCGTAATTAGCGCATTGATGGTCTTCTTCCCCGTTTCGTAAACCGTCGCGCCAGCTCCGTCGGTCTGACCGCCGCCTGGCCGAATTGCTCAGGGCAGTCTGCTTCGGCAGGCAATGGCGAAATCTTCCGGATAATGGCCCATGATCCAGCGCAGCTGGGCTTCACTGAAGGCGCCGGGAGACACGGGCAATTTCGGCAGAAAACTGTAGAGGAGCCGCTGATCGGATTTGTCCGTGAAGCGTTTGGCATACTCGATAATGTTTGCCATGCGCAGGCCCAGGCCGCCGAGCACCTGCATGGCCGTGTGCATTGCCCCGTCCAGGGAGCGGCGCATGGCCTCGTCCGCCTCCAGGATATTGCCCACCGGCCTGAGCGTCACAAGCTGCAGCTCCCACTGGGAAGTCTGGGCCTTGGGCGCAAAGAGCATCACCTCATCGTCCTCAAAGACAACAAGGGATTCCTCTCCCTTGGTCCCGTCCATGCGCCGGTTGTTGCGGATGCAGGAGATGAGATCAACGAAAAGGGAGCGGCCGTGTTTATCGGCATAGGCGCGCACACAGTCGGCCACCAGATCACCACAGCCGTAGGAGGGGAGAAATTCGTCAGTCTTTGTGCCGGCCTTGAGCGCCGTGACCGCTGCCGGCAGCAGGGCAAACTGCTGGTGGATCTGCTGGTGGGAGGCATTGAGCCGGTAATGGCTGGGGGCAAAGTCAAAGCCGTAGTTCCAGCCCCACAAAGTGCAGTCAAAGAAGGGAGGACGCGCCTCCTGGTCGAGCCGGCGGCAGATTTCCCGGCGTAGCGATTCAAGCTCGCCTGCGGTCAGGCTCTTTCTGCCGCTCTGCACCTCCATGCCGAGGTCAGCCGCCATACGCACATAGGTGCGCTGATAGTAGAGATGACGCAGGCCGGTCATGTCGGCCAGGGACAGCCTGTTGATATCATAACGCAGGGCATCATTGGCCATGTTGGCGGCATAGTGCCCCCAGGGGATGTAAGAATTACGGCGCAGATATTCAAAGACGTGGTGATCTGCCTCGGCCCATTCGCCGACGATTTCACTGCCGCCCTGGGCGCCGGGCCGCAGCACCATGGCCTGTTTGTAGGGCTCGGGCAGGCAGGGATTGTTGGCCACCGCTTCAAAGAGAGGATGGTTTTTTATCCCGGCCCGGGTTCTGCCCTGCGGGTCCCGGCTGTAGATGAGGCCGGACGGGGTGTCGTTGCTGTCAGTGAGAAATTCGCAGCTGATTTTTGCCAGCCGGACAAGGTCATCCGGGTCGGTGGAGGTGGTGGCCAGGGCAAGGAGGACCGATTCCGGCAGGCAGTTGAAGAGGCCGTTCATACTGCTCTCATCCTTGCCGGCAAGCCAGGTGCTGACGTTTTGCGAAAATGATGTGCTGGCTGGTGCCTGCAGTTTGATACGCAGCGGGTCTTTTGCCGTGGCGTCCGCCCAGGGGGAGTTGATAAAGGTGGTACCCTTGAAGGGGAAGACATTGGGAATCTCATACACCCGGTCGGCTGTCTCCTCAATGACATCAGCAGGCGGGAAGTTCCGGTTGTTGAGATACTCCCTGCCGTCACAGGTGCCGAGGCTTTCGATCAGGTCGCTTTCGCGGAGATTTTTCACCGCGTAAGCAGGTTCATGGATGCAGTAAAGAAAGTCGCCTTGGGGGGTTACACAGGTGCGCATGGTTATTGTCCGAAATAAACTTTGATGGATGAAATCGTCAAAAGTCTTTTTTCACCACAGAGATCACAGAGATCACAGAGAAATATTTTTTCTTAAAGTCAGTTAGCTCTTGGGCTCTGCGCCCTCTGTGGTAAATTTTCAGTTGTTACGAAACTATCAATTTTATCTTCATATTCATAGCCCATATTTGCCCAGACAATAAACGCAAGCGGGCAAAGACGCAAAGGTTTTTCTTGCACCTTCAGGGACTTGGAGTAAAGATAGTATATGGCCATCCATCTCTTCACCAGTAACCGTCTGGAGATCCTCGCCCGGCAGTGTGGGGAAATATTCAGGCAGGACCCGCTGCCGCCCCTTGAGGCCGAGACTGTCGTCGTGCAGAGCCGCGGCATGGCGGTCTGGCTTTCCATGGAACTTGCCAGGCAGCTCTCCGTGTGGGCCAATGGCCTCTTCCCCTTTCCCAATAAGCTGGTGGCGGACATCTTCCGCAGGGTGCTGGCGGAGAGTGAGCAACCGGCCTACGAACGGGAGCGGGCTGGCTGGCAGCTCATGGAACTGCTGGCGGAACTCAAAGGCGAACCCCTTTTCCACCACCTCGCCTCTTATCTTGCCGATCCGTTGAAACGGTTTCAGCTGGCGGGTCAGCTTGCCGATCTCTTTGATCAATACATTATCTATCGCCCTGACCTGATTGCCGCCTGGGAAAGCGGCAGCGAGGAAGGCGGCTGGCAGGCCCTGCTGTGGCGGAAATTCACGGCCCGGTACGGACTAATGCACCGGGGCGAAATGCTTGCGCGTTTTCTCCGGGGGATGCAGGAAGGAGCCCCTGCTGATCTGCCCAGTCGGATCACCCTGTTCGGGATCTCAAGCCTGCCGCCTTTTCATCTGGAGGTTTTTGACGCCCTGTCCAACCGCATTCCGGTCAATCTCTTTTTCATGAATCCCTGCCGGCACTGGTGGGGGGACATTATGCCGGAAAAGGATATCTCCCGCCGGCAGGTGCGGGCAGGAAAGGGGGCTGATGAGCTTTATCTGGAGTCCGGCAATGCCCTGCTTGCCTCCATGGGCCATATTGCCCGGGATTTCCTGGTGCTGCTGCAGGAGCGGGACTGTCTGGAAGAGGATCTGTTCGAACCGCCGGAAGACACCGGCCTGCTGGCCTCCATCCAGCGTGATATCCTTGAGCTGAGCAGTTGCGAGCACAGCGAGGCGGACCATTCCGTGGTCATCCATTCCTGCCACAGCCCCATGCGCGAGGTGGAGGTGCTGCAGGACCATCTGCTGGACCTGTTTGACTCTGACCCGTTGCTCAGGGCGGGGGATATCATTGTCATGGCCCCGGACATCGAGACTTACAGCCCCCTGATACAGGCGGTTTTCGGCCTTGACCGTGATCATCCCCATTTCATGCCCTTTTCCCTGGCTGACAAAAGCGCCGGGGCCGAAAGCCTGCTGCTGGATGCCTTTTTTGCCCTGCTTGAGCTGGCAGGAGGCCGTTATGCGGCCCGGGACATTATCAATTTGCTGGGCAACCCTCTGGTCTGCAGGAGATTTGCTTTGAGTACGGCGGACTTCGAGCGCATCAGGGAGTGGGTAAATGAGGTCGGCATCCGCTGGGGACGGGATGGCCGCCAGAAGGAGGAACTCGGTCTGCCGGCTTATGATGAAAATACCTGGCGGGCAGGCCTTGACCGACTGTTGCTGGGCTACGCCATGGCGAATGGTAATGAGCTGTTTGCCGGCATTCTTCCCCATGGTCCCATGGATGGCGGCGAGGCCGATCTGCTCGGTCGATTGCTTGATGCGGTTGAGGTGCTTTTTGCCTGGTTGTCACGTCTGCCCGGCAAACGGCAGCTGTCCGAGTGGGGCGAGATGCTGCAGACCCTGGTTGATGACTGCCTGGTCGTGGACAGCGAGCAGGAAGGTGACATGCCAGGTCTGAGAACGGCGCTGCAGAGCATGGGGGAAATTCAGGAGGAAACGGGTTTTGGCGAGGTGCTTGACCTCAAGGTGATCAGAAGCTGGCTGCATCAGCGGTTGCGGGTGGAAAAATCCGCCCACGGTTTTTTGAGCGGTGGAGTCACCTTCTGTTCCCTGCTGCCCATGCGGGCCATCCCCTTTAAAATCGTCTGTCTGCTCGGCATGAATGACGGCGATTTTCCCCGCCCCCATTTTACCCTGAGTTTTGACCTGATGGGCCGCTCTCCCAGACGGGGTGACCGCAGTCCGCGCCATGATGATCGTTATCTCTTCCTCGAGGCTCTCCTTTCTGCGCGACAGCAGCTTTACATCAGTTATGTGGGCCAGTCGGTACGGGACGATACCGTCCAGCCGCCATCGGTGCTGGTCAGCGAGCTGCTTGACTATCTGGCCGCTGTCTGCCCGCCGGGGGAGGGCCGGGTTGAAGCAGCCGGCTTTGTCATCAGACACAGGCTGCAGCCATTTCACCCTGCCTATTTCCAGCTGGTCAGCCATCTATTCAGCTATTCGGGGGAAAATTTGCATGCCGCCAGGCGGCTTGCTGCCGGAAGCGATGCCGGCGCGGGCTTTTGGCAGGGGCTTCCGTTGCTGGCCCCGGAGAATTTGGGAAAAGAGATTGAACTGAAAGACTTTGTCGATTTTTTTGTCCATCCGGTGCGTTTTTTCTGCCGGCACAGGCTCGGGGTTGAGCTGTCGGGGCCGGACGAGCTGATTGATGATAATGAACCGTTCTCGCTGGAGGGGCTTGACCGTTACCTGCTGGAGACGGAACTGCTTGATCTTCTGGTGCAAAAGAATAATACTGAAGGTCAGGCACGGTTGTGGAAGGCCCGGGGCCTGCTTCCCCATGGCAAGGTCGGCGAAATCGCGGTGCGCGAATTACGTGATGAGGTAGGAGAATTTTATGGCCTGCTGGAGGCACACCTTGCCCCAGCGGTTGAACCGGCTCTTTTCCGCATCAGGGTACAGGATTTTCTGCTCTGCGGCCGCATCGACAATTTGACGAAGCAGGGCGTTCTCCACGCCCGTCCTGCTAGGCTGAAGGGCAGGGATCTGCTGCGGGCCTGGATCACCCATCTGATCCTGCATGCCCTGCCGTCGGAGTTACCGATTAAAACAGTGGTGGTGGCCAGAGACCAGACCGTTGTCTTCCGGCCGGTGCAGGAAGCCCGGCAACTGCTGGAGCAGCTTTTGACTCTCTTCCTGCAGGGGCAGCAGGAGCCGCTGCCTTTTATGAGTGAAACATCCTACCAATTTGCCCTGTATGCCTGCCAGGGGAAAGCGGACAGGGGGATAAAAGAGGCCAATGCCGCCTGGCATGGCCGCTACGGCAGCACGGGCGAGGGTGACGACCCTTATCTGGGATTTCGTTACCAGAATGGTGTGGAACCGCTGGATTATAGGTTTACGGAGATGGCGATACGAATTTTTTCTCCTGTTTTGGCACATATGAAGGAGGATGATGATGGCTGAGCAGAAACTGTGGCAAAGGTGGAAAAGTCTGTCCCGTTTACAGCGCTGGAGTATTATTGTGGGCTGTTACCTGCTTTTTTACACCATTTTTGGTTTCTGGATATTGCCGGCCATTGTCCGCAGTCAGCTCGAGAAGAAGCTGAGCCTGACCCTGCACCGGCAGACCACGGTGCAGGAGGTGAAAATTAATCCCTACACCCTGCAGGCGGCGGTTAACGGTTTTAACATCCAGGACCCGGGCGGCAAGGAGCCTTTTGTCTCCTTTGACAGCCTGCAGGTGAATCTGCAGTGGGTGTCTCTTTTTAAGCGCGCCATTATTGTCAAATCCTTTGCTTTGACCAACCCCTATTCCAAAATCATCCTGAACAAGGATAAAAGTTTTAACTTTTCCGATCTATCCTCAGGTAATGGTGGGGCGGAGAAAGCAGAGAAAAAAGAAGAGGAAAAGGCGGCGCCGCTGCTTTTTTCCATTAACAATATTGATCTCTCCGGCGGCAAAATCGACTTTGAGGACAAGGTGGAGGATGTGAGCCATCACATCACGGACCTGCATATTGCCCTGCCATTTATCTCCGATCTTCCCTATGAGGTTGAAATTTTCACCAAACCCGCCTTTGAGGCGGTGATTAACGGCACGCCAATCAGCATGCTCGGCGAAAGCAAGCCCTTTCACACCTCAAGGGAATCGGAGATCAACGTCAACTTTGCCGATATCGATCTCACCGGCTATCTGGCCTATCTGCCCGACAATCTCAATTTTACCATCAAGAACGGCCGACTTGATTTGGATCTCTCCCTCTCCTTTATGCAACATGAGGACGGAAACCCGGCGATCAATATCCAAGGCAAGGCCAGCCTGAGGGAGATAAAGGTGGTTGACCGCCAGGAGCAGTCGCTGCTTTCCTTTCCCGAACTGACGGTGGATATTGAGCGGGCCCATATCCTGCGCAAAGAGTTTCACCTGACGAAAATTTTCTGGAAAGAACCCGAGCTTTTCGTGCAGCGGGGGGAGGACGGCCAAATCAATCTTGCGGGCCTTGTGACCCCGTCATCGCCATCAGGGGCTGAGAGCAAGGCTGCTGCTCCAGCATCATCTTCCCGCCCCTTGCTGCTGGAGGTGGAGGCCATGGAGCTTGCGGCGGCCACCATTCATTTTACCGACCGCACGGTGTCAGGCCCCCTGGAGACCACCCTGCAGCCGGTTAGTCTCCAGGTGAAAGACTTCAGCACTGCCCCGGACAAGTCTGCCGGCTATAATCTGGCAGTCACCAGTGAAAGCGGGGAGCAGGTCAGCGTCGGCGGCAGTTTTTCACTCGATCCCTTGAAGGTGGCGGCTGATGTTGGTTTGGAGAATGTGCAGCTCGGCAAGTACCGCCCCTATTATGAAAATGCCCTGCGGGCCCAACTCGCGGCGGACAAGGTCAAGGCGGCCGCCCATATTGACTATACCGGCACTGACAGCATCTTGCTTATTTCGGGTCTTGGTGTTGAACTCGGTGGTTTCAGCATGACCGGACCGGACGGCGCAGGTAAGGTGGTGGTTCCGGATTTTGCCGTCAGCGAGGCTGAGGTCAATATCAAGGACAGGACAGTGCTGGTGGGCAGGTGCGCAAGCAAAGGAGCGGTTATCCCGCTTACCCGGCGCAAGGACGGCACCATCAATCTGCAGGATTTCCTGGTCTCCGCTCCCCCGGGAGAAAAGACAGCCACGGAAGAGGGGAAAAAGGATGATGCGGCTGCCCCGCCACCTGCCTGGTCGGTAGTGGTCAAGGCGGTGGATTTTGCCGAGTACGAGGTAACCTTCACTGACCAGGTGCCGGAGGAGCCGGTGGTGCTGACCATGAACCAGCTGCATCTGGCGGTAGAGAATGTGACGACCCGCCCGGGTGAGGAATGTGCTGTCGATCTTGACCTGCTGCTCAATAAAACCGGCAAGGTGAAGGTGCAGGGCGAGGCAGGCCTTTCGCCCCTGGCCCTGCGGCTTGATCTCGACCTGGCCGATCTGCCGCTCAAGTCCGTGCAGCCCTATGTGGAACCCAAGCTCAACATCATCATGGTCGACGGCCAGGGAGCGGTCAAGGGGAAGATGACCCTGGACAAACCGGAAGGCGGCGAGGTTGCCGTCACCTTCCAGGGTGAGGTGGGCAGCCGAGGGTTTGCCTGCCTTGATGCCAAGCAGGCGGAGAAGCTGCTGAGCTGGCATGATGTCGAGGTGAAAAAACTCGATGTGCAGACCAGCCCCATGCGCATCAAGGCCGAGGAAATTATCTTTAACGGTTTATCCGCTTTTGTATTGAGGAACCCGGAAGGCGTGCTGAACCTGAACACCATCGTCCGTCAGGAGGCCGGCCAGGAAGCCGGTCAGGCAGAGCCGCATGGGGCTCCGGCACCAGAGGGAAAGCAGGCTGAGGTGGAAATTAAACTGGTGCGGCTGGCAAACTGCCGGGTCGATTTTGCCGACCGCAGTGTGGCCCCGCAGTTCAACACCACCCTGCAGCAGATAGATGGCAGCATCAAAGGACTTTCCTCCGGCAAGGATGTATCGGCCGAGGTCAATATCACCGCAAAGCTTGATCAGCATTCGCCGGTGAAGGTGACCGGTTCCATCCATCCCTGGCAGGAGTTTTACACCGATGTCACCGCGGAATTCAGTGATATCGAGTTGAGCCCGGTGAGCCCCTATGCGATTAAGTTTATCGGCTATCCGCTGACCAAGGGCAAGCTGAGCCTCAATTTGCACTACCTTATCCAAGGCAAAAAGCTTACCTCGGACAACAAGGCCTTCATCGATCAGGTTACCCTGGGCGATTACGTGAAAAATGAAACCGCGGCCAATCTGCCGGTGCAGCTGGCTATATCTCTCTTGAAAAACCGTAAGGGTGAAATTGATCTGAACATCCCGGTATCAGGGAAGCTCGATGACCCCGAATTCAGCGTGGCCGGGGTGGTTTTCAAGATCCTCTATAACCTCATCATCAAGGCGGCAACCTCGCCGTTCTCCCTGCTCGGTGCCATTTTTGAAGGTGGCGGTGAGGAGCAGTATGTACAGTTTGCCGCGGGGCAGGCCCGGATTAGTCCGGAGGCGATGGAGGTACTGGTGAAATTTGCCAAGGCTCTTTATGACCGGCCCGCTATCAAGGTGGACCTCACCGGGCGGGTAGATGCGGCGGAAGATGGCAAAGCCTTGACGCAGATTCGTTTTGACCGGCTGCTCAAGGTGCAGAAGATGAAGGATCTGGCCAGAAAAGAGGCGGCGGTGTCTGAGGTGGATGCCATCGAGATCACCGCCGATGAATATGACCGCTATCTGAAAAAGGCCTATAAGGCTGCTGATTTTGAGCGGCCCACGAATTTTCTCGGAATGCTGAAGGATATCCCCCCTGGGGAGATGGAAAAGCTTCTTTATGATCACATTGTCATCACGGACAATGATCTGCGCAATCTGGCAATGGAACGGGCAGGAACCGTACGGGATGTGCTTATAGAAAAGGGGCCGGTTGAGCCGGAAAGAATTTTTCTCATTGAACCGAAACCGGGTGCCGGCGGGCAGCTGGGGATGCGGGTTGAGATTGCCGTAAAATGAAGGCGTTACGGCCCTGATCTCCCGCCGGGCAGATGTTTTAGGCGAGAATCAGATCGGCTCCGGTAAAACGGGTGAAGAATTCTTCCATGATGCTGGCCATGTTGGCACTGAAACTGGAAAAATCGGGCGATTCCTGGTTTTGCCGGAGAAATTCATCCACATCGAAATGGAAGTCTTCCGGCATCAGAGAGCGGATGCCGATGCTTTCAACCAGGAAATTGGCAAGGGAGATAATCTTGACATCAAGACGGTTCGGCTTAATGCCCCCCCCGGAGTGATGGCGGGCCACGGGAATGGTAATGCTCTCCGGCAATCCCCATGCTGCCAGCAGCGCCGCACCAACCCGGGCATGATCGGTCTGCAGCATGAAGCGTTCCAGCTCAAGGATTGAGGAAAATTTTTTATCGGTCTTCTTTGCGGCACAGGCGGAAAGCAAGGGTTTATTCAATACTACCTTGCCGATATCATGGAGAAGCGCTGCCGTGTAGATGGTGTAATGATTATCCAGGTTGGCATATCTGGCAATAATTTCTGCCAGAACAGCACAGGCATGGGAGTGGTTCCACAGTGCACGGGGTTCGAGATCATAAGCCTGCTGGGGAGAAGTCAGTATGCCTGCCGAGGCGCTGGTGATGGCAAGTATTTTCACCATATCGAGGCCAAGGCGAACGATGATGTCTTTGAGCGAAGTGATTTCCTGCATATGGCCGAAATAGGAGGAGTTGGCCATTCTCAGCATATTGGCCGTCATGTTCGGGTCATGTTCAATCTTTTTTGCCAGCTCGGCAACAGAGCTGCTCGAGTCCTGCGCCAGACACAGAACTTCTAAGGCAATATCCGGTCGGGGAATCAGTCTGTCCACATCTGCGATATATTTTTTTTCAACATTCATGACTTTCTCTATCCTGTGGCTGTTTTTATTATGCGACAGAGTGGGTGTTGTTGTCGGGGAAAATGTACTGGCCGATATGCTATCCATTGCTTATTTCCTGGAGGATGGTTTGCGAATGACTTCATTGGTGAGTACATCGACCACTGAGTCATCAGCAGGGAAATATTCGGGAACAATATTTTTTTTGAGATAATCCGCTGGCTCGAGCGGGCGTTCGTTGTAGTGCATAGTAGTGTTTGCCTGCACATTCGTTTGCGCGGTATTGACAGGTGCCGGAAGATCATCATTTTGAAGCGCATTTGACAGGGCCTCAATGGCCTGGGTGATATCCGCAGCAAGTTTTGGATCGCTTTCAAAAACTGTGGCATTGGCCCGGCAAAGGACATCAAGGCAGCTGATGAGCACCTCGGATTGCAGGTCCTGCTTGACGTCATTTTTCATGTTTTGTCCTCCCTGAACAGACTGGACGAAGGATATTCGTGGGTAGCATGATGGGCAAATAATGCAAAAATTACGCCATTTATGGGAGTTTTGAGAATCTCTGCTGCGTAAGAAAACAGGATTAGTATTTGTGTTAAATCTTAAAAGGTTAGGGGATAATCGCCGTTAAACCGCCAAAGCGGTAAAGGTTGTTTGGGTGGACAATGGCCGGCATTTACAGCGCGGAGATGAAAATAAATTAAGTCATTATGGTAAATGATGCAAATTTGTTGCAGGTGAGGCTGAGGGGCCCTCTCACCTCTGTGGCTGGCGAAATCTTTTTTCCAGGTGGTGCTGGTCCAAGTTTTATGCTGTCCCGGATCAATCCAGAGCATCACGGATGAGCCGGGCGAGTTTTATGCTGTCAAGCGGCTTCATGGCAAAAGCCCTGATGCCCATCTTTTTGACATCTTCCTCGGAAATCAGTGAGTTATAGCCGATGCAGAGGATGATCGGCATGGCCGGGCGAATTTGCAGAGCCTCCTGCGCCAGTCCCGTGCCGGACAGAGCCGGCATTGTCTGGTCCGTGATGATGAGATCAAAGTTGCCGGGGGTGGAGCGAAACTCCTCCAGGGCCTCCAGGCTGCTTGTTTTCCCCGTTACCCGATAGCCGAGCTTTTCAAGTGTCGTCTTCAGCATACGGACAATGACGCTCTCGTCATCAACCACCAGTATGTGTTCATTACCTCCTGGTATCGGCAGCTGCTGTTGCGCTTTGTCTTTTTCTTCGGCTTTATTTTCCGTGATGGCAGGGAAATAGATACGGAAAACGGTCCCTTTGCCGACTTCACTGTCAACCTTGATCATCCCATGGTAGTCCTGCACAATACCATGCACCATGGCCAGCCCCATGCCTGTGTTCCTTATCCCTTTGGTGGTGAAGAAAGGCTCAAAAATGCGCTTCTCCGTTTCCTTGTCCATGCCATGCCCGGTATCAGCTACCATGAGTTCAATAAACGGTCCGGCGGACATCCCCGGTCCGACTTCATCATCAGTCAGTTCCTGGCGGAGCAGGCTGACGGTCAGTAGCCCCTGTTCATTTTCCATGGCCTGCCGGGCATTGGTGCAGAGGTTGACTAATATCTGCTGTATTTTGGTGGGATCTGCCAGAATCTTGCCGCAGCCTGCATCAATATTCGGTCTGATTTCCATGCTGCTCGGCTGGGACGAGCGCAGCAGTTTGAGGGACTCCTTGATGATCAGGTAAGGGGCAAGAGGTTCAAGCTGGTGTGTGCTTTTGCGGCAGAAGGTGAGAATCTGTTTGATCAGATCCCTGGCGCGCTTGGTGCCGATGATCACCTCATCCAGATCCTCCCGGGTTTGCTTCTCGTTGGCGATATCGGTCTTGGCCAACTCGGCATAGCCGAGGATAGCGGTAAGAATATTGTTGAAATCATGGGCAATACCGCCTGCCAGGGTGCCGATTGCCTCCATTTTCCTCGCCTGAAAGAGCTCTTCTTCAAGCCTTTTTCTTGCCGTGATGTCGGTGGCAATTTCCATTCGTACTGTGCGGCCGTCAGGCCATTTGATCGCCTGATCCCGGCATTCATACCACTGTTGATCAACAGTATTGCAAAGCTCCCAGACATAGGGTTCCGCCGGGCTGCCGTCAGGATCAAACAGTCTGTCATTGGTGCAGAACGGGCAGGGTCCTGTCTGTCCTTTCTGCAGAACTTCCCAGCATTTTTTTCCGACCACTTCCCCGAATATTTCCCGACCGTATTTGTTCAGGAATAACAGTTCATAATTATCCATATCCGCAACATAGACAAAGGCATCCAGACTGTCGGTGATGGTCTGGAACTGTTCAAAAGCTTTCTGGGTCTGGTTCGCGGCTATTTTGCGTTCCGTAATGTCGAGCATGATGCCGGTGACGCTGACGGCCTTGCCGGTGTCATCACGCAGCACATCCCCTGATTCCGCGATCCAGTGCACCGAGCCGTCCGGCCAGATAATCCTGTGCTCCAGGTTGAGTTCTTTGTTGTCATTGATTGCGGCTTGAAAGCCGGTGGTGACCAAGTTGCGGTCTTCGGGGTGAATACACTCTGAAAATGAGGAAAAAGTGGTGATTGGAGGATGTCCGGCCAGTCCGAAAATGGGAGCCACCTGTGCGGAAAAGCTGAGCTGGTCATGGTGCACATCAAGCTCCCAGCTGCCGATATTGGCTGCCTTCTGGGCTTTTGCGTAACGCTGTTCACTTTTAGACAGAGCCTCTCTGGTGGTCTGGAAGTAAATGAGCAGCATGCCGATGGCAACAACGATTTCAAGGATCGCGCCGAGCATGTATCCCCACGGGGCAAACCAGATGACAGGCCGCAAAAAAGGATAGTCCGCCTTGTGAATCCCCCAGATAATAAAGGCCCAGCCGGTTATCTCTCTGCTCGTGCCTGTTGTTTTCAGGTTTTTCAGAAAAACGATCCCGGTCCACAGGTAGACGGCGCCGAGGAAACAATAGGTGGGCAGACTGACCAAGAGAAAAGGGAGGCCGGCTGAGCCACTCCAGATAATCCAGGGCACAATGAGACAGGAAATAGGCAGCCAGAATCGCGGCATTCTGATGCCGAAAAAGGTGAATGTCCCCCAGAGGAGGATCATGCCGCTGACGAACACGGCAAGCTGATTGGCGATAAGAAGAGGGGAGTGGTAGTTGCCGAAAGGCTCGGAGATGAACAGCAGCATGAAGATGAACCTGAGGGCATAGACACCCCAGCCCGCTCCCCAGATGGCCAGAGAGCGGTTTCTGTCAATGGAGTAGAGATAGAAATAGGTGGCGGTCAGAATAATCGTGCCGCATAATGAGGCAATGATGGAAGGAAACAGCCAGTTCAAAATTGTCCCCCTGTATTTTGTTTTGAGTGAAAACGATTCAGTATACATATTTATGCCTGATGAGGTAAAGAAGTAAAAGTGGCAGGAAACCTGCTGGGAACAGCATGCGGAAACAAGGTTGAAACCGAGCGGGAGATGGACGCAATTGATGTGAATTGATGAGGAAAATGGTGGACAAGGCAAGGAAAACATATCAAGATACCCTGCAGATTTCAGGCGCTATTATCAGAAAAATTCCATGGGTAAAATGAACGGAAATCAATGCCGGCATTGATCGATTATCCTCTGTCCGGCGTCCATCTCATTGAGGCCAGTGCCGGAACGGGCAAAACATTCACCATCTCAGCCCTGTTTGTGCGTCTGCTGCTGGAAAGAGAGCTCGATGTCCGCCATATTCTGGTGGTGACCTATACCAAGGCGGCCACGGAAGATCTGCGGCTGCGCGTGCGGCAGATGATCAGCAGTTGTCTGCAGGCCTTTGTCTCGGGGAAAGGGCAGGATGATTTCCAGCAGAGCCTGCTGACAAAGATGGGGGACCATGACCAGGCAGCAAGGCGTCTGCTCTGCGCGCTGCAGGACTTTGACGAGGCGGCTATTTTTACCATTCATGCCTTCTGCCAGCGGATGTTGAAAGAGAATTCCCTGGAAAGCGGAGCGCTGTTTGACACCGAGCTGGTGCCTGATGTGGATGATATCCTCCATGAGATCGCCGCAGATTTCTGGCGTCTGCAGATGGACAGGTTTCCCGCTTCCTTTATTGCATTCGTCCGCCAAAAGGTGCTGCCGGACAATCTCTTTCTGTTTCTCAAAAAGGTGCGGCCCGGCCTGCTGTTCCTTCCTGAAGTGGACAGTTCCGTTCTCGCCGACATCGCCTCGGGCAGGGTGGTTGAAGAGGCAGAGCAGGATATCTCCCGGTCACTTGATGAGCTTTACCAAACCTGGCCGCGGGTTCGGGTCGAGGTGAGCAGCCTGCTTCTGGAGAGCACGGATCTGAACCGTAATTCCTATAAGCCTGACAGTATCCCGGTCTGGCTGGATGAAATGGATGATTTCTGCCGGGCTCAGCCTGCCTATCACGGCGAGCTTTACGAGAACTTGGCCAAATTTTCCGCGGACAGCCTGACAAAGGCGACCAAGAAGAGCTGCAGCACGCCGCTGCATCCCTTCTTTGATCTGTGCCGGCATGTCTGTGTTCTGCACGACCAGTTAACCGAGCTTTTCAATCAGGGGCTGATTGCCCTGCGCCAGGAGGCCGGCCGTTATGGGTTGGCGGAGTTCGAGCGGCGCAAGATGGAAAAAAATCTTTTTGCCTATGACGACCTGCTGCGGAAACTGCAGCAGGCCCTGCATGGGCGCAGCCGGGAGATGCTGATCCGCCAGATTCTTGGCCGGTTTCCGGCGGCGCTCATTGACGAGTTCCAGGATACCGACCCGGTTCAGTACGAAATTTTCTCCACCCTTTACCAGTGTGCCGCGGAAAACCTGCTCTTCATCATCGGTGACCCCAAGCAGGCGATCTACAGTTTCCGGGGGGCTGATATCTTCACCTACCTGGAGGCCATCAGAGATGTACCTTCCAGTTTTGAACTGGCGGAAAATTACCGTTCCGAGCCGGCCCTGATCAAGGCGGTTAATGCCCTGTTTTCCTCCGCCGACAACCCTTTTGTCTACAGCCGGATTGCCTTTCAGCCGGTATCGCCCGCCGCCGGAAAACAGAGCAAGTCCTTCACCATTCTGCACAAGCAGGAGCCGCCGCTCCAGCTCTGGCAGATGATGAGAGGTGTTGGTGAGCATGGTGCCATGCCCAAGGAGGTGGCGGAAAAAAGGATTCTTGCCTCCCTGGCGGTTGAGATCAGACGGCTGCTTGATCTGGGCGGCAGGGGGGAGGCTCTCATTGGTGACAGGCCTCTTGGTCCCAGGGACATAGCCGTTCTGGTACGGGAAAACAGGGAGGCCCGCCAGGTGCAGCAGGCTCTTTATCAGGTTGGCGTTCCCGCCGTGCAGCAGAGCATGGAGGATCTGTTTGCCAGCCGGGAGGCCGGCGAGGTTCTCCGGGTGCTGTCTGCTGTGGCGGAACCGGGAAACGAAAAAAATATCCGTTCCGCCCTGGCAACGGATATGCTTGGTGGGACATGCGCTGTTCTTGCGGCGCTGGAGCAGGATGAAAAGGCGTGGAGCAACTGGTTTGCCTCCTTTCTCTCCTATCAGCGCTGCTGGCAGGAAAAGGGGGTTATGGCCATGTTCCGGTTGCTGCTGGATAGCCACCATGTCAGGGTACAGCAGCTCCGCTTTGTTGACGGTGAAAGGCGCCTGACTAATGTCCTCCACCTGGGCGAGGTGCTGCACGGCTATGAGCGGCAGTACAAGGCATCACCCGCGGCCCTTCTTGCCTGGCTGGCCGAGAAGATGGCTGACGGGCAAAATGTCGAGGAACACCAGCTGCGGCTGGAAAGCGACGCCGAGAGGGTACAGATTGTCACTATTCATCGCTCCAAGGGCCTGCAGTATCCCATTGTTTTCTGCCCCTTTTGCTGGGGCGGGGCAAGGGCAATCAGGGACATCGTGTCTTTTCATCTGCCCACGGGCGATCACAGGCCGGCTATGGATATGGGCTCTGATGATATGGAGATACACAAGGAGTTGGCCCGGCAGGAGGAGCTGGCCGAAAATATGCGGCTGCTGTATGTGGCGCTGACCCGTGCCGTGCATCGCTGCTATCTGGTGTGGGGAAGCTTTAACGGGGCGGAGAGTTCGGCCCTAGCCTGGCTCCTGCATGGCCGGGATGATTTTGCCGCACTCAAGAAACGCTTTAAGAAATTATCCGATCAGGAGCTGGCCGACGAACTTGCAGGCATCATCAGCCTCGCAGACGGCAGTATAGAGCTTGTCCGTCGCGCCGATGACCTGCATGCAGCCAGGCAGAGAGCGGCCGAAACGCCGACGGGCTTGATCTGCCGGACATTCACCGGGGAGATCGGTGCCATGCAGGTGACAAGTTTTTCGGCCATTACCAGTCATGGCCGGTTGGGCGAGTCCTTTGTCTTCCGGGAGGAAGCGGGCGGGCAGGTGAATGATGACTCCTCGATCTTTGCCTTTCCCCGGGGGGCTGCGCCGGGCACCTTCATGCATGACGTCTTTGAGCACCTTGATTTTCCCCTGTTGGAAAAGGAGCCGGATACGGTGCGGCAGCTGATCGCCAGAAAACTTGCCCAGCACGGCTTTGAGGCAAAATGGCAGGACGCCGTCATGACCATGGTGGCTAATGTGCTGGCCACACCGCTGTTGCCGGATCGACAGGATCTGGTTCTGCAGGACATCACCCGGGAGCAGAGGCTCAACGAGCTTGAATTCTGTTTCCCCCTGGCCGCGGTGTCCGCCGCCAGGGTCAAGGATATTCTGCGCGGGCAGGGTTTTCCTGAAGCCGCGGCGACCAGTCTGGAATTTTCCGTGGGCAACGGTTTTCTCAAAGGTTTTATTGATCTTGTTTTCTCCCATGACAATCGGTTTTATCTGGTGGACTGGAAATCCAACCACCTGGGATTTACACCCCCCGATTACCGCCGGGACAGGCTGCAGGAGGTGATGCTCCAAGAGCGCTATACCCTGCAGTATCTGCTTTACACCGTGGCCCTGCATCACTATCTGGCCGGACGTATTGCCGACTACCGCTATGAGGATCATTTCGGCGGCCTGTTTTATATTTTTCTGCGGGGTGTCAGTCTCGAGCATGGCCCGTCATACGGCATCTATCATGATCGCCCTGATGCCCGCCTTGTCGAGCAACTGGGCCAAGTGCTGGTGGCGGGATGAAAACTACGAATTTTTCATCGCTTGAGAGCCATTTTGCCGATTTTATGCTGCGTCTTAGCGGGCATCCCGGGCCGGAACTTGCCCTGGCCGCCCGGCTTGTCACCAGGCAGATGGCCCAAGGGCATATCTGTCTTGATCTGGAGGAGTTTGCCGGGCGCGGGGTTTTGCTGGCCGAAGGGCAGGAGGTTATCTGTCCTGAGCTGGGTTATTGGGTTGACGGGCTCAGAAAATGCGGCGTGGTGGGTGCACCCGGGGAGTGGCAACCGCTTATTATTGATCCGCCTTTTCTCTATCTGCAGCGTTACTGGCAGTATGAAAGGGAGGTGGCTGATTGTATCCTGGCGCACAGCAGGCTGGAACCGCAGAAATATGATGCTGAGATACTGGAGAAAGATCTTAGCCGCCTGTTTCCCTGGGCGGCCGGGACGGAAGACGATGAGCCGGACTGGCAGAAAGAGGCAGCCCGCAAGGCCCTTGCCAACCGTTTCTGCGTGATCAGCGGTGGTCCGGGAACAGGCAAGACCACCACGGTGGCCCGCATCCTTGCCCTGTATCTGCAGTTAAGCGGGGATGATGCGGCGGGCCGGATTTTTCTTGCCGCCCCGACGGGCAAGGCGGCCGCCCGCCTGCAGGAAGCCATCAGGCATGCCAAGATGGGTCTGGACTGTGCCCCTGAGCTGAAGGCCGCGATTCCTGAAACCGCGGTAACGCTTCATCGTCTGCTGGGGATTACGCAGAAGGGCAGGAGATATGACGGTAAAAACCTTTTGCCTGCCCGTCTTGTGGTGGTGGACGAGGCCTCCATGGTGGATCTGCCGCTCATGGCATGGCTCATGACCGCTCTTCCCGCCGACTGCACTCTCATCCTGCTCGGCGACCGCAACCAACTGTCCTCGGTGCAGCCGGGGGCGGTGCTGGGGGATATCTGCCAGGGGCTGCGGGACGGCGGTCTGTTCCATGTCCTTGCGGAACTGCGAAAAAGTTACCGCTTTGCCAGCCGGAGCGGCATCGGCAAACTCAGCCGGGCGGTGAACGACGGCGATGGAGCAGGCGCTTTAGCCGTTCTACAGGATGATGGCTACGAAGATGTGCACTGGCTGGATATTGACGGGGATGTCAGCGGTTATCAGCAACGGATCGTTGATAAGATTGCTCAGCATCATAACCGGATCATGCATGCCGCATCCCCTACAGAGGCCCTGCAGCGCATGGGTGAATTCGCCGTGCTTGCCGCCCTGCGGCGTGGTCCATTCGGAGTGGAGGGCATCAACCAGCTGGCCTCCGAACTCCTTGCCCCCCGGGACGCTCTGTACTTTCATGGCCGGCCGATCATGGTCAGCCGCAATCATTACGGCCTGCAGCTCTATAATGGTGATACCGGACTAATCCTGCCCGATCCGCAGGCGGATGACGAGCTGCGGGTCTTTTTTTCAGGGGAAAACGGGGTGCGGAAACTGCTGCCCGCCAGGCTGCCGGAGCATGAGACAGCCTTTAGCCTGACCGTGCACAAAAGCCAGGGCTCGGAGTTTGACCACGTGGTTCTGATCCTGCCTGGTGAACCATCACCTGTGCTCAGCCGGGAGCTTCTTTATACCGGCATAACCAGAGCGGTGCGGTCCGTGGAGATCTGGGGAGCAAAAGATATCTTTACCCAGGCGGTGAGCATGCGCACCAGCCGCAAATCCGGTCTGGTGCGGGCGCTGGGTGAGGGGTGAAAGTGTTTTAATGATTTATTGCCAAGGCAACTTCCCTTGGCTGAATGCAAATCTTTAACCTTGGCTCTGGATGACTCTGCCAAAGTTAAAGATTTGCCCGTGTTTCCTTTGATTCCTATTGAATGATTATTGAGCCGGTTCCCCAGTTGTAAATAGTCATCGGTTTTGAAATGGTTATCGGTTCATTGCCCGCACCTGTATAGGTGCCCGGGGCGACGTAGAGACGCGGATCCGTGGCGAACTGGCCTATGTGGTTTACTCCTTCGCTGATGGTGTTGAAAGGGTTGGCGCTTAAGCCCCATTCCGTTCCGGCAAAGGTAGAGCTGACATAGATCCAGCGAGGCCGCCAGTTGGCAACCGTGTCCCGGGTATAGTTTAATGAACGCCAGTTGGCGGCGGAATTGGTTGCGGTGTAGATAACGCCGGTGGGCCCGTAGTTTGTCGCGCCAACCACATAGTCAATGTTGACATTGGACCAGTGGTTAACGCGGTCGCAGCCGCCGGGGCAGTCATAGGCCATGATGGTGCGAAAATCCCCTTCCGGATCCTGGTACCCGTGGCTGTAGGAAAAGACGCCATCCGAGCTGTCATGGGCGCGGTCATGGCGGGAGCCCATGTTATGCCCCATTTCATGGGCAAAAGAGTAATAGCCGGTGGCACAGTCCCAGTCAACCACATTAAAGGCCTGGTTTTCAAAGGTGTGGGATTCGGTATCCATGATATTGCTCTTGCCGCACCAGCCGGTTACAGGATCATGGACAAAGAGGGAAACAATGTCGGCCGAGTAATCGTTGCGCAGGGTATGGACGTTGTCTATTTCCCCGTCGCTGGTTCCCTCCAGGGCATCCAGGGCATCATCGAAAACAATGGTACTATTCGAGTTCGGTGCAGTCGATTCCGTGTAGGTCACCTCCTGGCGATGCACCAGGTTGACCCGCTGGACCACACTGCTGTTTCCGTAACCGGTGTTGGTTTCGGCCACCGCCAGGTCAATCAGGGTGTTGGTGCCCGTGGTCCCGCCGTTGGCAATCCGGGTGGCAGGGGTATAGACCACCATGACATCGATGGTGGACCCGGTTTCGTCATATTGGGACGAGTCGGGGTCGTCACCATTGGTGTCATACGAGGTGGACGTGTCCAGCGCATCCATTGCCTCGTTTGGGTCGGCAGGATCCGGCTTTTTCTGCTCAACCGGTTCAAGTTCTGCGCCATATTTGCTCTGGTCGATTTCCCGGATGACGTGGATGCCATTTCCCCGGTATCTGATCTGAAATGATTGACCATCGGCCAGGGTGATGTTGCCGGAAAGGACCCCGTCGGAGCTGACCAGGATGACCTTGCTGTCTATCTCGCCCTCCAGAGAGCCGTACCAGGTTATGGTCGTGCCGTCAGGCGATTCGTTTGCCGCCCGCTCAAGCACCAGGATGTATTTGACATCGTCAAAGAGTTTCAGCTCAAATTTGGTGACCTGCTGCGACTGGCCTTTTTTGGGGGCCAAGGTGAAATCGATGGCTTGCCCTTTTTTGAGTTGACCCGGTGCCAGCAGAAGACTGAAATCGATGCCGGTGTATCGCATCCTTTTTTCAACGCCGGCCTTGACTTGGGCATTTTCTGCCTGATGGGTCGCGGCTGCTTCGGTAAAGAGCTGTGGCGCATACTCCTCTGCGGCAAAACCCGACCACGCTGTAGCTGATAAAAGAAGAGGAATTGCCAGTAATTGGCAGATGAATTTTTTCATGGTCTGCCTCCTTATTGCAAAGTGACAAGCGCAAGCACCAGTCCCTGGCCTTCTTTCAACGGAGTCATGGCCTTGCCGATTATTGCTCCCTGTGCTTTGCTGTGATCGGTAACCTTCATGGCATAGCCGGGGGTGGCGGATGTGGTCAGCAGATCACCCGGCTCAACGGGGCCGTTTGCGGTATCGACATAGCAGTAAACCCTGCCGGTTAAGGCAATGGGATGGGCTCCGTCTGCCTCGGTACCTTTCTGGCCCATCATCATGCCTGTTTTGATGCCTCCTGCTCCGCTGATGATTCCCGCAACCTTGTTGTCATAAGGTTCTGAGCTGATTGTGAGTTTGCCGGGTTTGTCCGGGTCGATGCTGACCACCATGCCCGGCTGGATTTTAAAATCCAGGCTATTGACGTCGAACTGCTCGGAGAGATCGCTGCCGCCGGTGATCTGTAATTCCTGGGTTATCACCCGGCCGTTGCCGTTATAATCGGAGTCAAGCTCGATGGTCTGGGTGCCGGTGGAATCATACATGTGCAGGCTGTAATCATTGACATCCATCTGGGCGACAAGGTTAGCGCCGTAATAGACAATGACATCACCAAGAAATTTACCCGCATAAAGACTGCCCTGGGCCTCGACGCCGATACCGTTTTTCCCCAGTTCACCGTAGTTTGTGGAAATAGCCCCCTGGCCCCTGACGCCGATGCCGGTGCTGGAGGTGGTTCGTCCCATAACGCCTGCATTGGTGCCGGATGCAGAGTCACCGAGAACACCGATGCCTGATCCTTCATTTTTGCCGTAAACAGCCGGTGCGGTATAGGAAGGGTCCGTGTGTCTGGCATAAAGTCCATAGCCCCTGGTGGCTTCCGCATAAACGCCTGCATGGTAGTGACTGGTTGAGGTCCCGACCACGCCATAACCATCCTGGGCGGCCCCTCCAACGGCGATGGGGGCATAAGGCAGCAGCAACATGGCTTCATTGGCGGTGCCGAGGGCCGGAGCGGTGCCCAGGACGCCGAAAACATTATAGGAGCCTGCAGCTCCATTTGTGCCGCCATAGAGCGCGGCGGGATAGTTGCTCACCGAACCGGCTGCCGTGTTGGTCATCGCCACCAGACCGCCGTTGGCATCGCTGCCGATATAGTCAAGGGGAAAGTTGATTTCGCTGGTACCGACCGCATTGGCAGCAATCTCGCTTGCCCCGACCGCATTGGCGGCAATCTCGCTGGCATAGACGGAGTCGGCGGCCAGATCGGCGGCGGTGATGGTGCTGTCAAGGATCATGCTGCCGGTGACGGAGTTGGCCTGGCCTTCATTGACGTATTTGTCGGACAGGGTAGTGGCTCCCTCATAAAGATCTGTCGCTATCTTATAGCGGCCGTAATCCTGGGACAATAAGGTGAAGGAGCCGGCGGAATAGCCGTCAAGGAAATCGGCATCAAGGGTTGAGCCTGTGCCGTCGTCATCAAGGATTTCCGCTAGGGCTGTGCCGTCTGCAAGGTCGCTGGCCAGAATCGAGCCGTTAACGATCATGGCGGAGGTGATGGAGTTGCTCTGCCCTTCATTGACATAGTCGGCGTCATGATCATGATTCACCAGGGCAAAATCAGCCGAGGTCATACCTTCCAGGGTGTCGGCATCAGCCGCCTGGGCCGATTGGAAGGAGTAGGCGGTGGAGGTGACCCGCTGCCGGGGAATAAGGGTTTCCCAGGATGATGTGTCTTCGTTATAAATGGATACCTCAAGCCACACATCATCCAGGGAAAATATCTTACTGCTTAACGGTTCAATCGAGCCCAGCTCGATATTGTAGATGCCGCCGGTAACAATGACGGGTTTATGGATTTCTCCGTCAGGGGCATTCCACAGCTGGCTGCCGCCGCTTTCCGCATCAAAGAGGTTGAATCGCATAATATAGCTGCCATCCAGGGGAACCCCGCCGGAGTCGGTCAGTTTGCCCTGATAATTCATCCTGTCCGACACAGCCCAGGAAGAGGTGGTAAAAAGGGGCATGAAGAAACAGCAAAGCGATATAAAGATAAGCGAAAGGGTGACCTTCTTATTCATTTTTCTCTCCCAATATGTTGTCTGCCCTGGCTCTATCCCTCATGCAGGGCGGAGTTTTTCATTATTAGAGGCTCAGCAT
>JAHIVT010000154.1 GCA_018816555.1 Pseudomonadota bacterium | reverse complement strand
CCTGCCGTCTCGCTGTCCTACGCTTAACCGCAGGAGTTACCCCCTTTGGTCCAAGGACTCGCTACCCGGTGGGGGGCTAGCCCTTCCGGGGCGGGCTTCGCACCCGCTCGAATATGCGACCTTGCCCGGCCGCACTAGTAGATCTATCAACCCAAAATAGTTTGATGAATTTAGAGGTTCGATGTGGCAATCGTAAGTCTGAGCGCATAAGCTCACTTACCCGCCAACCGAATGGAGGGAATTGGGCCGAGGGCCAAACGGTTAAGTGGAGCGATTTGTTATGTTTTGTGAATTCAAATACCTGACGCCCCTAAACCTAATAGCATCGCTAAAATAAGAATACCTAAAATATACGAGATAGTAATCGAAGCGAATGCGGGTTTAGATAAACCTAATACGCGCAATAAAATTTTGCCCCAAAGCCAAATTGCTATTGGAATTATTGAAAAAGAAGCAATCATAGAAACATATAGTAAATTCTGAGCCATGGAGGGATTTGTTTGTACTATAGTACCGCTCAAAATATTAAAAGTAGCTGCAACTGCAGAACCATAAAATGTAAATGAAGAAGTAATAATTAATATCGTTGCTCCGATAGAACCTGCCTTATGGGGATGAAATAGTGATTTTGGCAACAAAAATATAGCGCCTATCGGAAAAAGTGTGCCAAATACTGCAAGGAACTGTTGCGCAAACTCACTTGAAAGAAAGGGCGGGATATTTGGTATAGTCATTCCGCTGGCGTAGGAAAAAGCCTCTAACCAATAGCGCAAAGCTTCAAATTCTACTAATTTGCTTGCGACAATAACCCCTACAAAGGGCGCAATAACCTCTTCTAAATTCAGTTTTCCCTCTTCCTTCCTTTTTTTAACTGCTAAAAAAGGGTTCCAGGCAATCAGTGCTGCTTTAATTAGCTTTTCCATATTAAATCCTTGTTATATGTCATTCAGCCAATTGAAATATAAGAAAGAAGAAATGGGGACAGATTTATTTTCTCAGTCAATCTAAAAAATAGTTCTGTCCCCATTTCCTTCATAGTCATTAATGATCTCCTTACGTTCATCCTCCAGATGCACCTTTTCTGCGCCATCTGACCCCAACTAAACAAGCCAAACCGCTTCCAAGCAGCCAGACTGCGCCAGGGATAGGGATGGGCGGGGCGGTACCTGCATGTTCAATAACCACGTCACCGTTCGGGTACTCTCTAAGTTTCCCGTAAAGAGTTCCATAAATGCCGCCAAGCCCGTCAATGCCGTCCCAGATATCAAAAGCTATCCCAGAGCCCCCATCGCATACATAATCGACAAGAGTTATCCTCAAATCAGGAAGACCAGATATTCCGAAGACGCTCATGTCGGGATCGAGGTGAAGTAATGCTGCATCAACATCGCCATTGTAGTACCCAACTGCTGACCCAGAAAACGATCTGGTTTCTAAGTCCAGAGGCATGGAGGTAGTGTTGTAAACAGTCCCAGGTGTCGAAGAGATCTTCGTAGCAGTAAAGGTACCTGAGTACTGGGTACCCAGAAAACTGGTTATATCAATGAGGTCAGTAGTATCACTTTTCACTGCACCAATATCTCCGTCAATAGCCGACCCATCATAAGGACTAGCCGGCACAGTCCACAATGATCTATTAACACCGGAGTAAAGATTCCCACCAATTTCGGCTGTCCAGTTTTCAAGAGAACATGAGTATCCATTGTAAGTCCCTGAGTTGATATGGAAATAAAATTTAGTGGATGATACAGTGCCGGTGAAGGCACCAGAAAGGACGCTACTGGAAATTCTCCCAATTTCTATGCTGGCATCCACATACTCGGCAGTGAGCGACTCTACCTCCGACGTACCAGTTAGCAGCGTCTGGTCGGCCAGAGCCGTCGCCGGAAGCAGCAGAGACACCAGTAGTATCATATGGTGCTTGTTCATGATCCTTCCCTCCTTATGGGCGAATTATTGCTTGTTCATTGAAGAAATCGGTTTACTTTGTTGCTTGGTCTGCCTAATTCCCCTAATCACCATAGCTTGATTAAAAACGTTCTGGCCTCATTTCCCTATTGATGACCCTGGTCATTGCTGATTTCCGAACAGACATCTTCAGGAAGCCCCCTTTCTACGTTTTCTGATCCCAACCAAACCAGCCAAACCGCTGCCAAGCAGCCAGACTGCGGGGGGGAGGGGAACGGTTGCAGGGGTGGCCAGAAAGCCATGCTCGACATTAGGCGCATCCGAGTAAAATCCGACAATCGCGCCCGCATCGTTAATGCCATAGGCAGCTGTCAAGGTTGAACCGGGATAATCCAGGAGCGTATAGGTCCCGCCGCTCAGGATAAAAGCAGAGTTTGACCCTTCCAAAGTCCCAACGTACCCGACAATCGTGCCAGCATCGTTAATATCAAATGGAGAGGTAAAATATGAACCGGGATAATCCACGGACGCATAGGCCCCTTCGCTCAGGGTAAACCCATGCACCCCAACCGTGTCCACGTAATACCCGACAATCGTGCCAGCATTGTTAATGCCGGTGGCTGCTGTCCCCAAGGAACCGGGATAATCCAAAGTTGCATAGGTACCTTCACTCAGAAAAAACCCATGCTCGCCGTTCGCATCCCTGTAGCTCCCGACAATCGCGCCCGCATCGTTAATGCCAACGGCAGCTGTAAACGTGGAACCGGGGTAATCCAAAGTCGTATAGGTCCCACCAGTGAGTGAAAAGCCATGGCTTGGACCCTGCCCCCACCCATAAGGTGTCTGGTACGCCCCGACAATCGTTCCGCCATTATTTATGTCTCGGACTCGGGGCAGTTCAAATTCAGGGGGAATATATATTGGTGTATAGGTTCCTCCACTTAAGGACCAGAAAAAATTGTTGAAACTCCCCCCCCAACAACCGTGCCCGAATTGTTAATACCATAGGCTTCGGTAAAGCTTGCCGATGGGTAATCTAAAGACGTGTAAACATAGGCAGCGTAGGCAGTGCTTGATGCTGTCATGACAAGAATAAGAGCAAACATTTGTCCCGCAATTCGTTTCATAGGTCCCCCCCCTCAATGCATGATTTGTGTGATTAATTCACTACGTTGATATCACCTCAGGAGTCGCTCCATGGCATAAACAGCCTGCTAAACGTGCAATGTCTTTATCTTGGCCTTGTCAATTTATAAAAGAAAAGCCGAGCTACCCTCATAAATCAGGCAACCCGGCTCGCTTGAAAGCTCCGTGGCTTTCCGCCCCCATCTTGCGGTGGGTTTGGCTTTATCTGTATGCTATCCTAGCAAATTGCTATAACGGAATTTCATGTTTGTAAAGATGGCAAATTGCCGCACCTATTAACAGTTAAAGCTGGCTATAGATAAGCGCTGGCAACCTATAGCTTTGAACGGTATAACAAATTTGAGATTATCCTGAGGAACCTTCAGTCGGGTAGCTGTCAGATTGAATGTAGGGTTTTACATATAAAGTCAGAGAAATTATCTGATCAGAAAGTGCCGTAACTTCAAGTATTTTAAGTACTTTAGGCACTCTTCTCAAACCGCAATCAGGGTATCGAAGTGAAATCTGCCGATATCAGGTTGTCTGAATGTATTCTTTGCCCTTGTCTGTTTCAACTTTGTCAGGCTGCTTTGGGACGATGCAATGTCTCCTGCCGCAGCTCGGCGTAAAGCTGCTGCCGGCAAAGTTCGGCCAGGTCGAGGTCCATCTCCAGATTTGTCAGCAGCGTTTCGTCTCCCGGCAGGTGTTCAGCCGGACATTCTCTGGATAGGCCGGTGATCTTCTGCTCGGTGAACTCCACTGGATGCAGGCGGCAGACCAGCGGCCGGACCTGTTCCGGCAGCAGGCAGCCCTGGGTGGTGAGAAACCAGCAGATGCCCGGCGACCCATGTTTTACCACCCGACGGGAACCGTCAGCGAACAGGGTATAGAGATTCCAGTTCGGATCATCGTCCTGATCCAGATATTCCGGGGATTTTGGTTTTCTCAGTTCAAAAAAATCAATGGCGCCGGTGTAGCCGGCAATCCTGTCAAGATCTCCCGCACTGAGCAGGATATCGCGGGAGACGCAACACGTTCTGTTCTCTTTAGCGCATATGGCACAGAGGCGCATAAAATATTCCTTCCACGTTGTTGGCGTGGTCCCTGGGAAGTGTTTTTCAAGGCACCCTACTGTCTTTTATCTGATGCGTTTCACATACGTTGGACCAGGCGGCGCAAGATTGTAACGCGGGGCCTGTCTGTCAAGGTAGTTGCCGGAGCCGATTGGGCAGTGAAGCGGCCTGAAAAGGGCTGACAGGCAATACGGGCTCTTGTCCCTTGGCATGTCATGGGATTGTATGGGGGAATACTGGATGGTGCCGGAGCCCTGAGACGCAGCCTTTGTGCAAAACACTCCGTCAGGAAAAAGAAATTGTCGCAACAAGATTGTTGCAATAAGTAGTTAGATAGGCCCAATTATATAATCCGAGGGCAGGTGAGTGTCAAATGGTTCCTTATGGCTGTTGAAAATTTTTTTGCCACTCATATTCAACCAATGGAATTAAGGAAAGTCAGTGTTCCGCGGCAATTATCTTTCTTCTGTCGTGCTGCTCTCCGGTAGGGATTTTTTGTCTTTATCCTCCCGTGACTCACGGAAGAAATAGGTCAAAAGGTTAAAGGTGGCGCCGGCAATTGGTTTGATGTGGCTGACACGGAAGATGAGGTCGCGGCTGCGGATGTTTTCCACCTCTCGCACTTCGTGAAATTTTCTGAGCAGACCGGCTGCGGTGGCCAGGCGGAGCAGGCCGGAAATGAGAAAAATCAGCACAATGGAATGGGAGAATCTGATGGGCCCCAGGGCAAGAGATGAGGGCAGCAGGTTTGCCGCCATGCCCCCTGCCAGGGAGCCGCAAAGTATAAAAACGCTGTTGATGATTCCCCGGTAGGCAACACATCGAGCCCGTTTGGGAGGAGAACAGACATCATAGATGAAGTTGGCCGAGGCCAGATTAAAGCCGGCCCAGACAAAGCCGGCAAAGACCTGAATGAAACAGAGATAGAACATGTTTGTTGAAAAAAGCCAGCAGATCGGCACCACGCAGATGCCCCAGCTGCAGGCATTCATGATCTTTTTGTTGCCGAAGCGATCGCTTATGTCGCCCCAGTAGCGGAAGGTCAGAAACTGGCTCATGGTGGCCACCGCCGAGATCAAGGTGAATTGCAGATAGGAGAGCTGGAGGTCACGCAGCATATAGAGGGCGAAATAGGGTGAGGAGAAGGCGACGCTGAAATTGATGGAGGCAAAGAAAAAGACGAATTTGACGTAATTGGAGGAAGGGGTGCGCCGCAGAAACTGCCACAGGGAAAAGGCCTCACCGGGCGGCATGTGATAGGGGGGATCGTCATAGCGGCGGATCCAGCCCGCTGAGAGGAGCCGCGCCAGCATGGACACGGTGAAAATGGCCAGAAACCCGGCTGCCGCCCATCCGGCGTTTTTAAAAAAATGCAGGATGCAACCGGCCAGGAGCAGACTGATAAAAGTGCTCAGGCCGGTAAGGCGGTTGCGGTTGCCGAAAAAACGGCCCCGCACTTCCAGGGGCACCAGATCGCCGATGAGGCTGCTCCAGACGGGATGAATGAAACCTGAGGCAACATGGTTGAGGGTTACCAGGCAGATCAGAGAAATAACTAAAACAGTTGTCGGGGCGGGTAAAAAGGGGAGAATGGCAATCGGCAGCCACAGAGCTGTCTGGATACTGACCCAGAAAAGAATCACCGCCCTGCGGCTTTTGCAGCGATCAAGGGTCAGGGCGCTGATCCACTGGGCCATTGCTTCAAAAACCTGGGGCAAGGTGGCCAGCAGCCCGATCTGCAGGGTGCTGGCCTGTAGGAAGATACCGAATGGTCCCAGGTAGGTTTCACCTGCCCCCAGCATCACGGCATTGGCAATGCCATCGCGCAATGGCAGCTTTGCCAGGTGATCCGCAGTGTTTTTTCGGTTGTTTCCCTGGGCGGAGTCCATTGCTTCCTCAATATGCCTGGGGGAATTGCCAGCCGCTACCAGAGTGTTATCACCTTTCTGCCGTTCACCATTGCGGCGCGCACCTTCTCCATGTGACGCAGGGCAGCAATCTCCCTTTCCATATCTCCGGGGCGTACCGCTAACCTCTGTGCCGGTTCGGCAAGGGGCAGGCCCTCAATTTTTTTGAGCAGGTCCAGAATTTTCTTCTGCAACCCGCCGGTTCGCATGGTCTCGCCGCATGAAGCGGCAATGGATGCGCTGCGTACCGCCCAGGGATCGCATGTCTTGGCCGGAGAGAGGGCGTCCATGTAACAGTCTTCACAGAGCACCCGGCCATACAGGTATCTCTCTTCACCAACATCAATATCAGTCAGGCAGTTTTCCCTGTCACACTTCATGGGAATGTATCCTCTCACTCACCTTTGCGGGCGGTCAGGAGAAATACCGGATAGTCGCGCACCTGCCTTTGGGCATTCTCTTTGGTGATCACATGTACCCTGACAGTGTTGAGGTTGGAAAATCCGCATTTGCTTATCTGTTCGGCAAGTTGCTCGGGGGCAAAGCCAAGATGTTCCACTCCGCCCATGTCTCCATGGAAGGTGCCGTCTTCTTTTTCCAGGTCCGCAATTACCAGAAAGCCCTCAGGTGCCAGCAGTTGTCGGCATTTTTGTAGAACTGCGACAGTATCCTTGATGTGATGCAGGGTCATGCTGCTGTATATCAGGTTGAAGCTCCGTCCGGCAAGAGAGTCGTCATCGGCGCCTAGGTCAAGTTGGAGTGTCTCGATATTGGCCAATGACTGCCCGTTGATCTTTTCCTGCAGGACCCAGAGCATGCCTCCTGATGTATCGGTGGCAACAATGCTTTTCACATGAGGGGCAAGTTCCGTGGTGATGAGACCGGTGCCGCAGCCGATTTCCAGTGCGCACATGTCATTATTGAGAGGAACGGTATTTTTGATGGCAGCGGCAACGCTTTTGGAGAGCTGGAGGCGCAGAGAGTTCTTGTCCCAGTCCGCAGCGGCCTTGTCAAATAATTCGCTGGTCATGGTTTCTCCTGTAAATCCCTTGTGGGTGAGGGCTTGGGGGGGACATTTATTGCCATGTTACCCCGGATTATTGAAAATTATCATTTCATTTACAGTTGTATACGAGGATTTGCAAATGGTCTTTTTTATTTTGCAACTTATCCTGCATCTTTGCCTGAGTCAACGGGATAAACTGCGCCGGGAAAAGAGTTGCAGCAGTTCATCTAAACAGTTGACTTTCTGGGTTGATGCCTTAAAGTACAGCAAATGGAGCCCGATGATGCCAGCAAGCAGGCCTCATCGGGATTTTTTTTCGTAAATGGATGTACAGTACATCCTTCAGGAGGTAATTTGTGAATATTGCAGATAAATTATATGTGGCTATTGATTACACGCTGACATTGGATTCCGGAGAAGAAATCGACAAATCCGCGGCCGGTGAGCCTCTCGGCTTTATTGCCGGATCAGGGCAGATTATTCCCGGCCTGGAAAATGCTCTGATGGGTATGAAAGTCGGTGACAGCTCCCGCATAGTCGTTGAGCCTGAAGATGCCTATGGTACGGTCAGTGATGACCTGTTCCAGGACATTCCCATGGACCAGTTTCCTGAAGATGTCGAGATCGAGCCCGGCATGACCTTTGAGGCCCATGGCCCCCATGGCCCGGTCATGATCAGCGTTTCCAAGGTGAATACCGGAGATGACACCGTGACTGTTGATCTTAATCACCCTCTGGCCGGAAAGACTCTCTGTTTTGAGGTGAATGTGGTCGAAGTTCGGGAGCCTAGTGCAGAAGAGCTTGCTGAACTTGCCGATGATTGCGGCTGCGGCTGCGGTTCCCATGCCGATGGTAGCTGTGAGCCGAGCAGTTCCTGCGGTTCCGGCTGCAATTGCGGCGGCTGATTGGGCGCACTTCTTTTCCTTCCCCATGGGTTTCAGGTAAACCCCGCATAGGTTGTTGCAGTGACGGGCTGTGCGCCCTGGCGTGCAGTCCGTCTCATCCCTGTCATATAAAGATCTCCGAAGGAGCCGCCAGCCTTCGCAGTGTGGCGACTTGGGAAGTGGCTCAATTTATGCTGGATTGAGCCGCAGCCGTATCTTTCATGGTTTTTGATCTTGTAGAATCCGGGAACGTGGAAAGCAATTCCACAAAAATGGACCATTTCCGGTGTTCTGGAAAATATCCCCCCCCAAAAAAAATCGAACGTGTCCTGGCAATTTCCTGAATTATATTGGTCGGCGCGCCAATCCCCTGTTCAGTTACCCAGACGGCAGGATGAATCGAAAAATGACGGGAAACTCCTGTTTGCCATTTTGGTATAATTATTGCTTGATGTAACTTGGCAACTTGACTGAGTTGTTGCAAAACAGTCCGTTTCAGATTCCTTTTCCGCAGGAGAGGTGTAAAGGGAGGTGATTTGGGAGGAATAAACGGAAAAGGGCTGTGTAACGGAGTTTATCTCTTTTGCCGGTTTTTCAAACTGGAAGGGGAGAAAAGTCTGCATGAGCAGACTGCTACTTTCTTTTTTCTGCCTTACGAGATCATTATACGGCATAGGTGCGACAATTTGCCACACCTGCTGCTGCTTGACATCAGCAGGGAAAGGCTGTTTAAGTTCGTTTTGAGGGAAATGACAAATTGTCGCATGGCTTTGAGGCCATTCCACTCTGCATCAGAGTGGAGATAGTTGTAGAGAAAAATGAAAATTTGGAAATGAGGGAAGAACATGAAAAAATCAATCGCTACACTTGCGGCCGCAATGTTCTGTTGCGGCCTT
>JAHIVT010000153.1 GCA_018816555.1 Pseudomonadota bacterium | reverse complement strand
CCAGACCTTGCTGTTCACCAGCCGGTCGATTTCCTTGTAGAAGTTGACCGCACCCTTGAACCCGGCGTAGGGTCCGCCGGAGTCGTAGCTGTGCAGCTGCTTCATGGGAATGCCCAGTTTCTGGATGGAAAATTTTTCCTTGATACCGGCGCAGAAAATATCCGGTTTCATCAGCTCCACCAGTTTCTCGGCCTCGTATTGATTAAGGTCGTCAATCACCAGGGTGCCTTTTTCCATATCAGGGATCAGCCCGTCGTAATCTTTGAATTTGTAGCCACCCTCTTCCAGGGCCTTCATCTCTTCCGGACTCTTGCGCGGGTTGTAACGTGTCGCGTCCGCTTCCACCTCTATCTCTTCAATATTGCGGCTGTCAGCATCCACCGTCAGATTGGGAATGATCTGGCGTCCTTCGTAATCGTCGCGGTGGGCAAACTCGTAACCGGCTGAGATGGTTTTCATGCCCATCTCACTGAAGAGTTCCTGGTAATGGTGAGCCCGGGAGCCGCCGACAAACAACATGGCGGTTTTGCCCTCGGTGCGGGGCAGGACATCCTGCCTGGCCGCCTCAACAGCGGGCATCTCTTCGGCGATCACTGCCTCGACCCGGTCAATGAGTTCCTGGTCCCCGAAGTACTCGGCGATCTTGCGCAGGGACTTGGCCGTGGCCTTGGCGCTGATAAAGTTCACCTTGATCCAGGGAATACCGTATTTCGTTTCCAGCATGTCGGCCACATAGTTGATGGAGCGGTGGCACATGACGGTGTTCAAATCGGCGGTGTGGGCCGAAGCGAACTGGTCATAGGTCGAGTTGCCGGAAAAGGTGGCAATGTTGGTGATGCCGCATTTCTTGAAAATGCGGTCAATCTCAAAGCCGTCGCCGCCGATATTGTATTCGCCGAGCAGGTTGATCTTGTATTTGCCGGGTTTCACCTCATCGTTTTCACCGACGATATGACGGAAAACCTGGTTGTTGGCGATGTGATGCCCCGCTGATTGGCTGACGCCCTTGTAGCCTTCACAGCTGAAGGCGTACACGTTGCAGTCCCCGAATTTCTCCTTCATCCTTTTGGTGACGGTATGGATATCATCGCCGATCAGACCCACCGGGCAGGTGGCAAAAACCGCAATTGATTTCGGGTGGAACAGGTCATAGGCTTCCTGGATGGCCTTTTCCAGCTTTTTCTCACCGCCGAATATGATGTCCGAATCCTGCATGTCGGTGGAAAAACAGTAAGGCATGTAGTTTTCACCGTCCGGGCCGGCATCGGTCTGGTTGCGTCTGGTGAGCCAGGCGTAAAAGCTGCAGCCGATGGGGCCGTGCACCAGGTTGATGATGTCGCGGGTGGGGCCCATGATAACACCCTTGCAGCCGGCGTAAGTGCAGCCGCGCATGGTGATGATGCCTGGCGTGGTGCGTACGTTGGCTGAAATCTCCGGGGTGTCGTTTTCCAGGGCCTCATTGATCATTATCTGTTTGGCGCGTTTGCGGGCTACCTTGGGCGGATACTTTGCCAGCAGCTGGGCCTTGACGTCGGCCGGATCCCACTGCACCATTTTTCTTTTTTTCTTTGGCATTGTTGACATATCGTTTGCTCCTTGTTTTGGTGATTAGACGATGGACTTGATGCCCTTCTCGCCTGTGCGGACCCGGACGGCATCAGTCACCGGCAGGACAAAAATTTTGCCGTCACCCGGCTTGCCGGTCTGGTTCGTCTCGATGAGTGCCTGCACCACCTCGTCGACGAGATCGTCTTTTATCACCACCGTCACCATGCGCTTGGCATAGAGTTTCCCTTTTTCTCCGAGCAGAGAGGCTGCCTCCTCGTAGCCCTGCTGGACTCCATTGAGAACCGCGGGATTGACAAAGCCTTTGCCGCGGCCATGGGCTTCATGGGCAAAAAAGGCATCGATACCGATGTCGGTCAAGGCCTGCTTGGTCTGATTCATCATGTTTATTCGCACGATGGCGATCACCTCTTTCATGCTGTGACCTCCTCGGGGGGCGCGGCGGTTTCCTTGACGCCGGAGCTGATGGTATATGATTCTTCCACTTCGCTGACAAAGATCTTGCCGTCACCGAACGCGCCTTTGGTGCCGGAGCGCGCCGTATCCATGATGGTCTGGATGACGAAATCCTTATCTTCGCTTTTGACAACGCTCATCAGCATCATTTTGGGAATTTCGTCGTAGGTGACCTCGCCGATTTTAATGCCGCGCTGCTTGCCGCGGCCGGCCACCGAATATTTGGTCACAGCAGGAAAGCCGGCATCCATGAGTGCGGCAAGGATTTTGTCTGCTCTTTCCGGTCTGACAATTGCTCTAATCATAGTCAACATAGTATTATCTCCAGTATGTGAGGGAACGCTCCAGTTGTATGCGTTCCAGAGTTAAAGTGTTTGAGCGTTCCAGTGTTTAAACGTTTGAGCGTTTGCGCGTTGGAACGTTAGTTCATGAGACCGTAGTCCATCAGCAGCTTTTCCAGGGCCTCCATTTCCAGCGGCTTGGGGATTACAAAATTCGTGTTTTCGTCAATGGCTCTGGCCAGGCCCCGATAATGTTCGGCCTGCGGCACGTCGGGGTTCCACTCGATAACGGTCTTGCGGTTAATCTCCGCCCGCTGCACATCATTGTCCCTGGGCACGAAGTAGATCATCTGGGTGCCGATCATCTTGGCAAGCTCCTGGATCATCTCCTTTTCGTTGTCCACCGCCCGGGAGTTGCAGATCAACCCGCCGAGGCGGACGGCACCGGATTGCGCGAACTTCATGATCCCCTTGCAGATGTTGTTGGCCGCATACATGGCCATCATTTCTCCCGAGCAGACGATGTAGATCTCTTCCGCCTTGCCGTCGCGGATAGGCATGGCAAAACCGCCGCAGACAACGTCGCCGAGAACATCGTAAAAGGCATAGTCGAGACCTTCACTCTCTTCGTAGGCGCCAAGGGATTCCAGCATGTTGATGGAGGTGATGATGCCACGGCCGGCACAACCAACGCCGGGCTCGGGGCCGCCTGATTCAACACACCAGGTATCGCCGTATCCTTTTTTGCGGATGTTCTCGAGCTCCACGTCTTCGCCTTCCTCTCGCAGACTGTCGAGCACAGATTTCTGGGCCAGCCCGCCCAACAGGAGACGGGTGGAGTCGGCCTTGGGATCGCAGCCCACGACCATGATTTTTTTGCCCATCTGAGCCAATCCTGCCACCGTATTCTGTGTAGTGGTTGACTTGCCGATCCCGCCTTTTCCGTAAATCGCTACTTTTCGCATGATGTTCTCCTTATGTTTGTAATTGCTGCTGACGGTGTCAGCGAGAAATTAATTTTTGCGGAAATTGCATTTTTGTTATATTGCCGCATTAACTAAAAATTTCCTCTGTTCGAACGAACCATGGTTGCAACGGGTTTCGCTGCCCATACCGGCCTGTGATGTTTTGTTTCTCTTAAAGGCAAGAGGTGTGCCACTCGGGAGATATAAAAAATATTGTTGATTTATCAATATGTTGACTAGGTGTTGCAGGTAAAGATGGCACAGCGGGGAAGGGGATGGTGACAGGCGCTTTTGTCGGGAAGATGACAAAAAAGAAGTTCCTGTTTCAATTTTGTAGCATGGGGGCTGTTGTTTGTTTTTGGGAAAATATAACGAAAAAGTAATATTTAGTTTTGGTAAATTTACAATTATGGTATTTATGCAGATCGGGATAAGTGAAATGAGTTGGGTGTTTTTGATATTTTATTATTTAATATCAATATGATGGGAGAATACTTTGATGCTGGGCTGGAGCGGAATATATATTGCAAAACTCAGATACATATATGTATTGATATGAATTCAGCCATTGAATGGAGCAAAAATGACAGTTTCAAGCGTTATTCCATCTTCCCAGAAGCCGACGATTGAAGCCCTTGAGCTGCAGGCCTTAAGTGAGATCTGTCAGCTTATTGGTTCTGCGGTTCATCTGGACACCACCCTCAGCAAGATACTGCGCATCGTGCATGACATCCTGCGCATGGAGCGGGCTACCCTGCTTCTGCTCGATAAATCGGGGGAAAAGTTGAGCATCCGCGCCTCATACGGGCTGAGCGTCCAGGAGGAGCAGCGCGGGGTATATGGTCTGAACGAGGGGATTTGCGGTCAAATTTTCAGGACTTGTTCTCCCTTTGTCGTTCCCGATATCCAGAGTGAACCGCTCTTTCTTAACCGAACAAAGGCCAGGTCCAAGATAAGCAAAGAGCGCATTTCCTTTATCGGCGTGCCGGTCATGCTGTCCCAGAAGCCCGTTGGGGTGCTCAGTGTGGATCGACTCTTCGGCATGGATGTTTCCTTTGAGGAGGACATCCGTTTTCTCTCCGTGCTGTCCATCCTGATTGCTCAGTTTCTTAGTCTGCATCGGGCCATCATCCGCAACCAGGCAGTGTTGGTGGAGGAAAATAAGAGCCTGAAGGCTGAACTGCACAGCCGTTACAACCGGCATTACATGATCGGGCAAAGCAAGGCCATGCAGGGCATTTTCTGGAGCATTGAGAAGGTGGCGCCCAGTCGAGCTACGGTGCTGCTGTTGGGTGAGTCCGGCACCGGCAAGGAACTGGTAGCCAGGGCTCTCCATCAGGCCAGCACCCGCAAGGACAAAACCTTTATCAAGGTGAACTGCGCTGCCTTGCCGGAAAACCTGCTGGAAAGTGAACTGCTTGGTCATGAAAAAGGGGCCTTCACCGGCGCGGTGAGCACCAAGCCCGGTCGATTTGAACTGGCCAATGGCGGGACGCTGTTTCTTGATGAGATCGGCGAACTGCCGCTTGCCCTGCAGTCCAAGCTGTTGCGGGTTTTGCAGGAGAGCCAGTTCGAGCGACTGGGCGGCACTTCCACCTTGACCGTGGATGTGCGGATTATCGCGGCAACCAATGTCAGTCTCGAAAATGCCGTGCTTGAGGGCAAATTCCGCAATGATCTCTATTACCGGCTGAATGTGGTGCCGCTCACCCTGCCGCCCTTGCGGGAGAGAAGAGAGGATATTCCTCTGCTGCTGGATCATTTTCTCAGGTCGAGCAATAAGCGCAATGAGAAAAATGTGAAAATGACCAAGGAGTTTCTTGATTTTCTGACCGCCTATGACTGGCCCGGCAATGTCCGGGAACTACAGAACCTGGTCGAGAGGCTGGTCATTCTCTCTGATAGCGGTTGGCTGCAGATTTCGGATTTGCCGGACCGGATGTTTGCCGGGCCGCAGCAGGTTACTGTTGCGGTTCAGAGTTCCGGCGAAGATTTAGTTCCCGCGGCAGGAGGCAATGAAAGAAGAGGGAGAGTGCTGAAGGACATTGAGCGGGTGGAAATTGAATCTTCTCTCAAGCGGCACGGTTGGGTGCAGTCCAGGGCAGCCCGGGAGCTGGGCTTGACCCAGCGGCAGATCGGCTACAAGATCAAGAAGTATGGCCTGAAAAGGCCGGAGCAATGGCAATAACAATCAAACGGAAAAGCAAAGAGGTGATATCTTTGCTTTTCCTTTTTTATTTGCGGGAGGATGCTTCTGACTCCCGGAGGGGTGCTCGCTTTGGCTCAGGACCGCGACACGTCAGACGCCGATAATCGTACGGATTTCCTCATCATTGAGTGGCCGTCTTTTGCTGCCCGCCTCGCGGCGGACCAGGTGGACGACCTGTTCAAGTCTTTCTTCCGGCAGGGAGCAGCCCAAGGCGTGCAACCGGTCCTGGATGGCCCTTTTGCCTGATTTCCTGCCCAGCAGCAGGCGTCGCTCTCCTCCCACCCTTTCCGGGTCATAAGGCTCATAGGTAGCCGGATTTCTGGTCAGGCCCTGCAGATGCAGGCCGGTTTCGCAGGTGAAGATTTCATCGCCCACCAGGGGATGGGAGCCGGGAATCTGTCTTGCTGCGGCATGGGCCACGGTCAGACAGAGGGGACGAAGATGTTCGGTTTTGTAAGGGCGTCTGTCGCCGCGCAGGGCAAGGTAGCCTGCCATCTCCTCCAGTCGGCTGTTGCCGGCGCGCTCCCCGATACCGAGGACAGTGGCGTCAGCCCAGTCGGCTCCGGCCTCAAGTGCTGCAATGGCATTGGCCGTGGCCATGCCGAAGTCGTTATGGGCATGAATGCCGATCTCAAGCGTGCTGATCCTGGCAATCCTGCGGACGAGCCCGGCGATTGTTCCCGGGCTGGCAATTCCCACCGTATCCGCCAGCCGTACCCTGGCGGCCCCGGCCTGCTCCGCGGTCTGAATGAGCTGCGCCAGAAAATCCTCATCAGCCCGGGTGGCATCTTCCAGCCCTACGGAAACAGAGGTAATGCCTTGTGCCAGGCTGTGTCGGATGGCCTGGGCCAAAGTCTCTTTGATCCAATTGCGGTTGCGGCCGAGTTTTTCATAGATATGCAGATCCGAGGCCGGGATCGACAGGGAAAGAACGTCAGGGGCAAGCGCGGCGGCAAAGTCAATGTCCGCGACAACGCACCGGCACCAGAGGGCCAGGCTGCTGCTGCTGCTCCTGCGCCGCAGAATGCGCATGAGCAAGGGGAGTTCCTGGTCGTAGGGGGTGGCGATGCCGAGCTCGATCTCTTCGATGCCTATCCTGGCCAGCAGTTTAGCGATTTTTATTTTTACCGCCAGGGGAAAGAAAACCCCGGGGGCCTGCTCGCCTTCCCGTAATGTGCTGTCGATCAGTCCTTTCATGGTTGCGCCTCTCAGAAAAGCAGATCCAGCAAAATGGCAATGGCAGAAGTGGCGAAGATGAAAAGGTAATTGAGGTTCTCCCGCGATTTCTGCAGGGACGACAGGATGTAAGTCATAACCTGTCGGTCGTTGGGTGATAGTTCTTCGCCTTTCTTAAGCTTATCGATCAGTTTGAATTCGCAGATGGCCTTTTTGCGTTTTTCAGTGATGGAGTATCGGAAGCCGAAAAAGAGGATGTAGCCGATGATTCCCATGTACCATACAGGCCGCAACAGTTGCGGCTGCAAGTCTTTTATGGCCATCAGCGCCCGGAAGGACAGGGCGGACATGAGCCCGATGACAAAAAAAAGATTAATCACGAACGGCGGCAGGGTATGCGGTGCATTTTTCATCTCAAGACTCCTCTATCTGCCTGCGGAACCAGTGAAGCTGTTTGTCGCGGATCTTTTTCATGTCCAGATAATAGATGTTCTGCGGGAAAAGCAGTTCGGCAACCCCGGTGTCAAAGATGCGTTTGACCTCATACTCATCGTGGGAAACGTCCCTCTGGTAAATATAATTGAGGTAGCTCTGGTAAGTATGGACGATGAATTCAACCCGCATGCCACCGAGTCGGGCAAAAAACTTGAACATTGCGGTGTTGGAGGAGCTGCCCGTGTTTTTGCCGGCCCGTTTGGCGCCGGTGAGCGAGTCGGAGATGTCCTCGAGCGCCATGAAGGAATTTGCTTTAATAGCGCTGCTGGTCAGGTGCTTCTGGAATATCTTGATATCCTGGGTGGATTCCAGCACCCCCATGAGGCCTAATTCGTCATCCACCGCCACCGCAGGATTTTCCTCCCCCTTGCGCAGCAGTTTCAGCACTTTTGCCTCGGGCGGTTTTTTGCGGATCGAGACATAGATGGGGATTTCTCTGCCGTTTTGCGAAAAGCGTCGTCGTTTGAGCAGGGTGAGTTTCTGTCCCGGATCAAGGGAGATGTGCTCCGCCTCTTTGCGGCTGATGATCTTCAGCTGTTGGCAGGTGAAATGATCCTTTTCGTGGGTGCTGAGCAGATAGACGATTTCCAGTTCACCGATCTTGGCCTTTTTGCTCCAGACATGATCGTTGAGAAATTCGAGAAACTGGGCAAATTTGCCCTCAATGCCAGTTTCCCTCTCCCTCTGGTCGATTGAGCCGGCCAGGTTCATGAGGATCAGCTTGCGTTTGGCTTCAAAACGGGCCTTCTGGTGGTAACGGTCGTCGAAGACGATGAGCAGCAGTTCCGCAGGACTGCTCAGGGCATCGATTTCGTTGGTCATCTCGATATGGGAACTGTAATTGGCCAGCACTTTGCTGCGCAGGTAACGGATCACGCCATCTGCTGTTCTGGAGTAGTTGTTGACCCGGGAGACGATTTCCCGTTCCGTGCCTTCAATGCCGAACATGTTGCCCAGCAGCATATAGGCCCGGTGGTCTATTTCCTGGCGGCGGTTCCGGTCATGGAGCAGGGTCTGAATGGCGGCAAACGAACGGACATTGAGAAATTCAAAGATCTGGTTGCGGATGACGCGGTATTTTGTTGACAACTCTCCTTTGCCCAGCAGGGACGCCATGGCGCGGGCCTGTTGGGCAAAATTGCTGTTGCTCTGTAGCAGGCTGGCCGGAGTGGCAAAGGGTCCGCTCTGGTCAAGCAGGAGAAACATATTGTTCTGGGTTGTCTGGGGCATGAGATATCTTTATCGTAAAGAAAATAAATTGCAAAAATAACTTTGATCGAATCAGGCGTGTTTTTGTATCAGTCTGATAAAATTTCTAAAAAATTGATGGAAATGGCGCCCGGTTAGCCACTTTTGCTTTTCTGCATCCGCTGCTATCTTTTTTGTATTGATATTCTTACCGGGGATGGAGTCGAGCCAGCCCGCATCCTTGTTCAGCCACATGGAGACGTCTTCCGGGGCGGCGGCGTGGTTGTCGAACTGAACTCCGATAATGTAAGGCCTGTTCTGCACGGTAAAGGCCTCAACCTGGCATTCCTTTGAGGTGGCCAGGATCTGCAGATGGCTGGGTACGGGTGGTATGACCGCCTGCCCGTGCCATTTGAACAGGGGCGGATGGGTGTCAATGCCCTTGAATATCGGATGAGCACGACCATTACTTGTCAGGTGGCCCTCGATAAAACCGATGCTGTGACAGAAGTTGGAGTCGATGCGACTGCCCAGTGCTTCAGCAAGAAGCTGATGGCCGAGGCAGATGCCCAGGCATGGTCTGTCACTTTGCAGCCAGAGGCGGATAGCCTGTTTTTCCCGGTACAGGAAGGGATACTCATCCACCTGGTTAACGTTGGGGCCTCCGCCCAGGATGATAAGGCCGTTGTATGGCGACAGATCGGGGATTTGTTGATGCCATGCCTCTATAACGTTCAGTCTCACGTTATCCCTGGCTGCGGCCTCGATCAGGAATTTCCCCGGGCCTTCCCACCATACATGTTGGAAAACGGCTAGCTGTATCATGGTGTTTTCTGCCTAAAAAGGCGCACAGGGTCGGAGATGTAAGAGAAGCCCTGTGCGCCGGGGGGGAGGTTTTTTTACGACCTGCTAGAAGGACATGCTTAGGGTTACACCACCGTAAACAAAGTCACTGTCATCGCCGTTGACGCTGGCGGCTTCAATCACATCTTTAGCATCGCTGTCCAATGAGAAAGAGTAGTAAAGCTCCGGGGTGACGGAGAAATACTCTCCCATGGGGAAAGTCATGGAAGCGGATATGACGCCGTCATGAAAGCTACTGTATGCGTCATTGGGGTCATCCGGATCGGCCATGTCATCCTCATCATCAATGTCGTAGTAGCCGATTTTGGCGCCCAGATCCAGGGACAGCTCTTCGGTGATGGCAAAAGAATGGGAAATGCCCAGTGAAACGTACCAGCCTGGAAGAGCATCAATATCCCGATAAATTGTCAACGAAGGCGACAGCAGGGTTTGCAGGGTGGCGCTGACGTAAATCTCCTGGGTATTCTCATAACCATCTATGGCATAATAGATGTAACCAACCCCATAATCGGCATAGTTGCAGGAGCCGTCATAGGAGAGGGTCATATCGGTTTCGGTCCAGTTGTCTATTGTGTCGTTGCCGTTCTCATCGTAAGTCAATTCATCATGCAGGTCCGTGTCAAGGTTGCCCCAGAGATTGAAGCCGAAACCTTTGTAGCCGATGGTCATGGAGGGCTGGAGGACAATGCTGTCCTTGCTCAGTTCATAGCCGCGCCATACGTATTTGCTGAGTGCTGATACGCTGAGGTCTGCAGTAGGTTTTTCTTCTTCTGCCCAGGCTGTTGATGCCGCGATACCGGTGCAGAGGATGCCCAGCAGGGCCATGCCGCTTATTGTTAACATACTCTTTCTCATTTTTCTTTCTCCTTGGAAAAATAGATTGATTGCAGTGCCCCGGGTTGAACCCCGGGGCGATAAAATCTTGTTATTTGGATACCTGAAAATCGTTGTAGGCGTTAGCTCCATGTTCGCCGATATCAAGTCCTTCCATCTCTTCCTCTTCGCTTACCCTGAGTCCCATGGTCAGGTCGATGGCTTTGAAAAGGAGAAATGCTACTCCAAAGGACCAGATAAAGGCTGCACCGATGCCGATCAGCTGGGTGGTCACAATCTTCATAGTAGGCCCTCCCATGTTGAAGAGTCCGGCAGCCAGGGTTCCCCATGCCCCGCATACGCCGTGTACGGAAACGGCGCCAACCGGATCATCGATGTGCATGCGGTCGATGAGATAAACAGAAACCACAACCAGGATACCCGCGATAGCGCCGATGATGATTGAGCTGGTCGGGCTCACATTGGCACATCCGGCGGTGATACCCACCAGGCCGGCCAGGGCACCGTTCAGGCTCATGCCGATGTCAGGTTTTTTGAACATGACCCATGAGGTGATCATGCCTAAAACTGCGCCTGCTGCGGCAGCCATGTTGGTGTTGACAAAGATCATGGCAATGCTCTTATCCGCCGTGGTGGTGGAGCCGGGGTTGAATCCGAACCAGCCCAGCCAGAGGATAAAGACGCCGAGGGCGGCCATGGGGATGTTGTGACCAGGTATCGCCCGTACTTCACCGTTTTTGCCGTATTTGCCGATGCGTGGTCCCAGGACGATGGCCCCAGCCAGAGCAGCCCATCCGCCAATAGAATGTACTACAGTTGAGCCGGCAAAGTCAATAAATCCGAGTTGTTCTAGCCAGCCGTTGCCGTTCAGCAGACTGCCCCAGGCCCAACTGCCGAAAATCGGGTAGATAAAGGCGCAGACGATAGCACTGTAGACCAGATAGCCGCTAAACTTGGTGCGTTCGGCCATGGCACCGGAGACAATGGTGGCCGCTGTGGCTGCAAACACACACTGAAACATCCAGAAGGCCAGCACCCAGGGATCGCCGTCCGGCGTCCAGCCGGAGAGGAAAAAATCAGAGGTACCGAACCAGCCGGTGCTGGTGGTGCCGAACATCAGGCCAAAGCCCACGGCCCAGAAGGCTATGGAGCCCATGGAAAAGTCCATGAGGTTTTTCATCATGATGTTGACCGCATTCTTGGCGCGGGTAAATCCTGTTTCAACCATGGCGAAACCGGCCTGCATAAAAAAGACAAGGGCGGCGGCGATCAGCGTCCACAGGTAATTGGCGTGGTCCTGAACCAGGGCAATGGCTGCGGCATTGCTGATGGCTGTGGGCGCTTCATCTGCTGCCCACGCCAGGGCGGGCAATAGGAGAAGGGCTGTTGTGAGTAGTATTTTTTTCTTCATGATATTTCACCAAAATGTAGAGAATTAATCTTTGCTGTTTTTCTGCTGTTAGATGGCGTCCTTGTCTTTCTCGCCTGTTCTGATGCGGCAGATTGATTCAACCGGCATGACAAAGATTTTGCCGTCGCCGATTTTGCCGGTTTTGGCGGTTTTTACGATTAATTCCGTGATCTGGGCAACCCGTTCCGCTTCACAGACGATTTCGATTTTTACCTTTGGGATAAAATCCACCACATACTCCGCACCTCGATAAATTTCCTTGTGTCCCTTTTGTCTTCCAAACCCCTTGACCTCGGTTACTGTCATGCCGTGGACGCCCATATCATGGAGCGCTCCTTTCAAGTCGTCAAGTTTGAATGGTTTGATAATTGCTTCTATTTTTTTCATGGCTTACCCTCCTTAAAGTTGCCGTTAGTTACTTTGCAAGCTAGTATAGCCAGTTGTGTGCCAAAGGCTGTCGCTCGGAACTTTTTTTTCTTAACTGCCCGAAAATATATATAAATGAGGAAATGAACAGGTGTGTGCCTCGATGGAGTGTTCGGGGTGATATATTACAATTATGTAATTTTTGTATTTTGTTTGTTGCCAAAAATGTAAACAAGTAGGATGGCGGGTCTTGCATGGCGTGTTGGTGCCCGAGGGATTGTGCGGCTACTGTACTCTGTATAGCTTTATCGAGAGGGGGTGTTGGTTCGGTTTCTATTTTTGTGAGAAGTATTATTTCGTTATTTACAAAAATGTAAATGTTTGCCTGGGTATTTGGTTGGGTAATATTAATTTTTCCCTTTTGTTTCAATATGTTGATTTGTTTTTGCAGATGCTGGCACATCATTTGCTTTTAGTTGTGGTAGTTATAAACAAATGTTCAATTTTGACAAAAACAAAAGGAGTAATAACAATGAATACCGGTGATACAGCCTTCATGCTGGTTGCAACTGCCATGGTCATGTTGATGACCCCTGGCCTTGCCCTGTTTTACGGAGGAATGGTTCGTTCCAAAAATGTGCTCAGTACGATTATGCAAAGTTTTATCTGTCTGGGGCTTATTTCCATTATATGGGTGGTGTATGGTTATTCCCTGGCCTTTGGCCCGGATGTGGGCGGGGTTATCGGTAACCTGGACTTCCTGGGTATGAAAGGAGTTGGGCTGGAGCCGGGTCCTTACAGCGCAACGATCCCTCATTTGCTATTCAGTGCCTTTCAGCTCATGTTCGCGGTGATTACTCCGGCACTCATTACAGGCGCCTTTGCCGAGCGTATCAAGTTTTCCGCCTTTCTCCTATTTACTGTACTGTGGAGCACCCTGGTTTATTTCCCGGTGTGTCACTGGGTATGGGGCGGAGGCTGGGTCAGCGGCCATGGCGGGCTGGATTTTGCCGGCGGCACGGTTATCCATATTAATTCCGGTGCCGCGGCATTGGTGGCTGCGCTGTTAGTCGGGAAGAGAAAGGGCTGGGGCACGGAGGCCATCCATCCCCATAATCTCTCCATGACCATCCTGGGTGCCGGCATCCTGTGGTTTGGCTGGTTCGGCTTTAATGCCGGGAGCGCGCTTGCCGCAAACGGCATTGCGGCCAATGCCTTCTTTGTTACCCAGGTAGCCGCAGGCTGCGCGGCCCTTTCCTGGATCATCGCCGAATGGTTTATTCAGGGCAAGCCGACCACCCTGGGTGCTGCATCAGGTGCGGTTGCCGGACTGGTTGCCATCACGCCGGCCGCAGGTTTTGTCGGGCCGCTTTCCTCGGTTGCTATCGGCCTGGTTGCAGGGGTTATCTGCTATCTGGCAGTAATTGCCAAAGGCAAGATCGGTTATGACGATTCTTTGGATGTGGTCGGTGTACATGGGGTTGGCGGACTCTGGGGAGCTCTGGCCACAGGCCTTTTTGCTTCAACAGCCGTGAACCCGGCTGGCCATGACGGGCTCTTTTTCGGTAACCCCAGTCTCTTGGGTATTCAGGCCATGGATGCCTTTATTACCATCGGTTACTCAATGACCGTCACCTTTATCATACTCAAGGTCATTGATTTGGTTGTCGGCCTGCGGGTAGAAAAGGATGATGAGGTGCAGGGCCTTGATATTACGCAGCACAGCGAAATTGGTTACAATCTGTAAGGTTGATGATTGCCGCAATTGGGTTTTCAATGTCCGGAAATAAAGGAAGAGAAGCGATTTACCAATAAATTGATTTTCTCATTCATGCCTTGATGATGGCCACGGCCGCACAGTTCTGGGGAACTGGGCGGCCGTGGCTTTTTTTATGTCAACAGATGGAAGAAGGCAGCGCTCAGCGGTGGATCATCTGATAGAAATGTTTGAAAGCATCATCCGGCAGGGATGACCGCCAGTGGCCGGTATATTTTGCTGTAAGCCAGAGGGTAAAGAAGAGGATCAGCAGGCCAAGGGGCAAAAGAAAGGGGGAAAGTTTTTTCTTGAAAAAAACAGTCAGGGTCAAGCAGTCTTCCTGGGGACAGCGGGCCACACACTCCAGGCAGCCGATACACTCCGGGGTTACCAGCCGTTTTTTTGCCGTAATTTTGATGTCCGCAGGGCAGATATCCTCGCATTTTTTGCAGTCGATGCATTTTTTGCTGTCCCGGGCAACCTGCAGCGGGCCTCCCAGGGCAAGCAGACCAAGCAGGGCGCCGTACGGGCAGAGATAGCGGCACCAGAAGTTGCGCAGTACAATGGATAAAAGCACCAGGCAAATCATGATGCCCAGGGCAAGATCTGAAGGGTGGAGGAAAAAGAGCAGCATACGCGCATCGGTGGTGATGCTGTAGGGAGAACGGCTGAAATTTTCCAGGGCGGCACGATCCATTTTCCAGAGGATGAGGTAGAGGAAAAAGCCGAGGAGCAGGTATTTGAGCAGCCTCATGGGATAGTCAAGCCATGGTGGAAGGCGCAGAAGATAGGGTCTCTTACTCTGGCGGACCAGGGCGGTCATTCTGTTGGTCAAGGAATGCAGCTGCTCTGAGATGTAGCCCACCGGGCATAGCCAGCCGCAGAAGCCTTTGCGGAAAAAGAATCCAAGCACAAGAGCGGCGATGAAAATGGTAAGACCGGCAGGATGAAGCGGGTCATATTGCCCGGTAAGGAGGAACTGCTTCAGGCTCACCAAGGCGCCGATGGGCAGAAAGGCCTCCACTGAGGGAGGCCTTTGAGTATAGTTACCGCCGGCAACCGCCCATTGGTAAAATTGGTAAAAACGCAGGCCGGTAAACAGGCAGAAGAGGAGAAATGCGCCGTGGACCAGACGGCGCATCCAAGGAAGAACAAGAAATTGCCGGTTGGGCATTATCACTTGCCCATGTATTGATATCCCTGCTGGACATTTTGATCCTGGGACTCTGCTTTGCGCAGATCAAGCGGATACATGAGCACTGTGCTGTCGCTGGCAGTGAAGATGTCCAGCCAGCCGGTATTGGTGATGATGCCGACAAAAAGGGTGGCCATGTCCTTGTTTTCCGGATCGCGATCAAGCTGATAAGATGCAACGTAGCCGTCGATTTTTCTTGTCCGCCACAGATCGGTGAGACCTATACCGTTCCACGCCAGGGCATGAATCTCGCCACTCGGGTAGTTCTTCATGTTTTCAAGAACGCGTGAGGCGGTTGACAGATTTTTGTTGATGACAATATCAGGCTGATTGTCGTTGTTGACATCCTGGACAAGGATGCGGGAATGGATGTAGATCCTCTCCTTTACCCTGGTTTCCGACATGTTTTTATCGCTTTTGGCTGTGGGGTTCTCGCCTCCCACATAGACCAAGCTGCCGCCGAAGTTTTCATCACTTTTCCAGAGCTGCTTTCCGCCTGCCTGCAACACCTTCAGTTTATCATATCCGTCGAGAGCAATGACCTCGGTTTTCCCGTCCCCATCAAGATCGGCCAGGGCAAAATCATAAAGGTTGAGAGAATCCGGCACAGACAGCTTCTCTTCATGCTGGAGGATATTGTCGGTCACCCGCAGCTGGTAGATGCCGCTGGCAAAGGCTTCGTTGATTTGCGCTTTCTGGCCGATCAGCATTTTGCCCGGCCCCGGGATATACATGGTTCTCACATACCAGCGTTCGTTCTTAAAGAGATAATCGAATTCCTTTCCTTGCCATTCCAGCCCCATAGAGTTGGGGGTAATCCAGTCAACACCCGTTACATAAATTTCCGCCTTGCCGTTGCCGTTTAGATCGGCAAGATCCAGGGAAATGATTTTATAACGGCTCTGGAATTCTATTTCACCGAAGGGCACCAGACGATTATCCGTCAGATGATATGCGTAAATTTTATCTTTGGAGGCGATAACAACATCCTGCTTGCCGTCCCCGTCAATGTCGCCGATATCGAATCCCTGCATGGCGTAGTCAAAGTTCTGGGTTTTGGTGAAACCAAAGGCGCTGGTGATTGCCGAGGGATAGAGGATGGGAGAGCCTCCGCCATAATTGCCTCCCTGGTAGTTGCCCATGAATTGGCGGTCCGGATGAGCTGTCCTGTATGCCGGATCGCCCTGTGGTTCACCGGTGGGTAATGCGGGGGGTTGAATGCCCTGCATGGGCATGGCAGCGTTGCCGGGCATTTGTGCCTGTTGCGGATATTTCGGCACAGGACGCTGCTTGCCGAAGGATTTTTCGGCAATGTCCCAGGCCAGGCTGTCCACTGCCGTGATGATATCATCTTCCGTGGGGGCAGAGGCATAAAACGATTCCACCGGTTTGCCCGGGTCCTTTACCGGATAGAGCTTGGCGTCAAGGCTGAGGCTCTGGCCGATGGCGGTCAGGGTGCCGCTCAACAGATAATCGGTCTGCAGGGTATTACCGAGCTGGATCAGCAGGTTTTGCTGTTTGGTATCACCGGCTGCCTTCGCTTGCTGGTCAACCCGGGACTGGTCAATGATGCTGAGGCCGGTATCGGCGGCCAGGCGGCTGGCCAGCATGTTGCGGATGCCGGCCTGCAGATAGGATATGTCCTTGGTGGCATTCACCGTAAAAGGGAGAATAGCAAGGGATTGTTTGCCGGTTTCCTCAGCAGCGGAAACGTTTCCGGCAAGAATGGCAAAAAAGAGAAGAATAGGGATCAGTGGAAAACGAAAGGGAGCTGTTGTCATGTTGAATAATCCTGTTACTATGTTGCCGTGCGGATTTCTCAATGGGCGGTGTTATGAATTTAACACGGCGGGAGAGAGAGGTTGAACACGGGTAATGAAAGATCGGTCAGTGACGTTTATTTCGATTGGCAGCACGTTAAATTTTTTTTTCAAAATAGTCAATGACCTTACTTTGAATGGGAAAGTCTTAGCAAGTTTTTTTGACAGTCTTGTCCCCCCCTCGACAGCCTTACAGTGCATGATAAATACTGATTTATCGTCACGAAAATTCGGCGTCAGGACTTTTCACCCGCAAGGGGCATAAACACCCGCAAGGGGCATAAACACCCGCAAGGGGCATAAACACCCGCAAGGGGCATAATACGAAGCCATCTTTTTTCCCGGAGTGACAATGACAGCATCCATCTACCTTATGCGGCATGGCATGACCCGGGCCAACAGGGAGGACAGATTTGCCGGTCGAACCGATGAGCCACTGCATGCCGAGGGGGTCATGCAGATTAAAGAAATAGGATGTAAATTGCAGAAAATTGGTCTGGCCGCCATTTATGCCGGACCTGTGGCCAGGACCAGGCAGTCAGCGGAGATTTTATCCGGGATGTGCGGCATTCCCTTTGCGGTGGAAGCAGGCCTGACCGATATCAGTCTGCCCCACTGGGAGGGCTTGACCAAAGAGGAGATCCGGCAGCGGTTCGGCAGCCAGTATCCGACCTGGAAAGAATCGCCGGAGAGTTTTCGGGTGGAGGGCTGTGAGACGCTGGCTGATGTGCAGCAGCGGGCGGTAGGGTCAGTGGAACAGATCTGGCGACAAGATGACGGTCGGCGGGTGTTGCTGGTCACCCATCTGATTGTGGCCTGCTGCCTCATCCTGCACTCTAGCGGCAGGCCTCTGGCTCATTTCCGTGAAATCAAGGTTGCCAACGGTGATGTGATCAGGCTTTGATGCGTGCTTTTGAGTCTAGGCCGGCCTGCCGTCGATTCAGGCCTTGTCAATGTCGCGATGATCGACGAACAGTTTGACATTCCGGTGGGAGAGAAACTGTTTCAGCATCTCGACCACGGCCACGGAACGATGTTTGCCCCCGGTGCAGCCGATGCCGATGGTGAGCTGTGCCTTGCCTTCCTTTCTGTACTGTGGGATGAGAAATTCAAGCATTGGTTCGAGCAGGGCGAAAAAACGTCGGCTTGTCTCGTTCTCCAATACATATTGCGCCACCCGTTCGTCCAGTCCGGTAAAGGGTTTCAGTTCCGGAACAAAATAGGGATTAGGCAGGAAGCGCACATCCCAGGTAATGTCCGTTTCAGCCGGAGGGCCATGTTTGAAGCCGAACGACATGAGGTTCATCACAAACCGGTCTGCAGCGTCCTGATTACCGTAAATTTTGCGCAGCTGTCTTGCCAGTTCATGGGGGGTGATCCTGGAGGTATCGATGACCCTGGTTGCCTGGCTCAGCAGAGGCTGCAGGGTTCTCTTTTCCTTGATGATGGCCTCACGGATCGTGCCCTCGGTTGCCAGGGGATGCTGACGTCGCAGCTGGCTGAATCTCCTGAGCAGAACCTCCTCATCGCAGTCCAGAAAAAGAATTTCCTTGTCAATGCAGCTGCTGGTTTGCGTGACAACAGGGGTAAAGGAGGGGAGGAAGGAGGGGTCACGGCAGTCCATGACCAGGGCAAGCTTGCTGTTGGGGAGGTGCTCGGTGCCGGCCTTGGTCTGCAGTTCCTTGAGGAGAAAGACCGGCAGATTGTCAATGGCGTAATAGCCCATATCCTCAAAGGCGTTCAGTGCGGTGCTTTTCCCGGCGCCGGCCAGACCGGTGATGATGATGATCTGCAGTTTATGTGAATGCACTGGTTTCGGCAAAGATGTTGGCGATTTCATGGGCACTCTCCGCATGGAGTAAGCGGGAACGGGTATGAGGGCTTTTGAGGAAGCGGGCAAGCCGGGCCAGGGCCTTGAGATAGGGGCCGGATGAATCCAGCGGGGCAAGCAGCAGAAAGATGAAGTGGACAGGTTTATTGTCGGCGGAGGAGAAGGCAATACCGGGAATGCTTCTGCCGAAGCAGATCTCTATCTGGGAAAGACCAGCCATTTTTCCGTGGGGAATGGCTATGGCTTCCCCAATGCCGGTTGAGCCGATCTGTTCTCTTTCGGCGAGGATGGTGGCAATATCTTTTGTGCTGCCGCAGGCTGGGCAGGCTGCGTGCATCAGCTCTGCAAGTTCGTGCAGAGCCTCCTTCTTTGTGGTAGCCCGTATGAAAGGGGCTATTCTGTTCTCTGTTATGGTGTGGATCACGGTGTCGGGTAATGGATCAGTTCAGGTTGGGTCGTTTACGGAATTTGGAAGAGAGAATGCCGAGCTGCTCACGGTATTTTGCCACTGTCCGGCGGGCAAGCTGGATGCCTTCCTTTTGGAATACTTCGGAAAGTGCCTTGTCACTCATCGGTTTGTCCGGATGCTCGACCTGAATAATGTGGCGGATGCGCTCCTTGATGCTTTCCGATGAAAGCGAGTCGCCGCCGTCCTTTCGTTCGATGGATGAGGTGAAGAAATATTTCAGTTCAAAGATTCCCTGGGGTGTGTGAACATATTTATTGGTGGTAACGCGACTGATGGTGGATTCGTGCATTTCTATGTCTTCCGCCACATCCCGGAGCACCAGCGGTTTCAGGTGGGCGACTCCTTTTTCGAAAAAGTCGAACTGAAATTTCAGGATGCTCTCAACAACCTTGTATATGGTGCGCTGCCGCTGATGAATGCTTTTGATGAGCCAGGCGGCGGATTTGAGCTTTTCCTGGATGTAGTCTTTGGTGGCGTCCTGCTGGCCTCTTTTCGCCTTCAAAATCTCCTTGTAGTAGCTGCTGATTTTCAGCCGGGGCAGCCCTTCATCATTAAGCATAATGACATATTCGTCATCAACCTTTTGAATGAAGACATCCGGCAGGATGTATTGAGGGGATTCATCAGAGTAAACCCGGCCCGGATGGGGGTCAAGGCCGACGATAATTTTTACGGCGGTGAGCACATCGTTGATCGGCTGTCTGGTGGCCTTGCTGATGGCGCCGTAATTTTTTGTTTCCAGAAAATGGAGATGATCCTGCACGATTCTTGCCGGCAGGGAGTTCTCAAGGCCGAGCCTTTTAAGCTGTAACAGCAGCGATTCCTTGACATTACGGGCACCCACGCCCGAGGGATCCATATCCTGAATCAGGGCGATCATGTCTTTTGCCATTTGCGGATCGCAACCGGATTCTTCGACGATCTCCTCCTCGCTTACCTTGAGAAAACCGTTGTGGTCAAGATTGCCAAGGATATAAAAACCCACCTTTCTTTCTTCGTCCGTAACCTTGGAGAGGTTGAGTTGCCAGCTCAGATGGCTGTGCAGGTCCGGAGTCTGGGTGAGAATGTCAAAGCGCGAAGGCTGGTCTTCTCCGGCTGATTCGCGTGGCTTATAGGCTCCGCCGCTTTCATATTCATTGGCATAGTCAGACCAGTCGATTTCCGTCATTGTTGACGGGTTTTCTCCCAGGGTGACTTCGCTGGTCTTTTCAGTGACAAGGGGTATGCCGCTTTCGGCCGGAGCCTCAATATCCTGACCGGGCTCGCTATCAGTGGGGCTTCCGGGAATTTCCTCCTCCAGCAGCGGATTCTGTTCAATCTCGTGCTGAATGGTGTCCACCAGCTCCAGGCGGGAGAGCTGGAGCAGTTTGATGGCCTGCTGCAACTGGGGAGTCATAACCAGCTGCTGTGCGAGCTTAAGATTTTGTTTTAATTCCAGGAATGACATATTTCGTTTGGGTTAAGCCTTTTCTTTTTTTACTTTCGTTTCATTATAATAGTATTGCCGGTTATTTGCCATCACATTACAAAATCGTGGCCAAGATACATGCGGCGGGCCTCTTCGCAATTGACGATTTCTTCCGCTACCCCGCTGGTCAGGGTTCTGCCGTTGTTGACAATATAGGCGAAATCGCAGACGGCAAGGGTCTCCCTGACATTATGGTCCGATATCAGTATGCCAAGGCCCTTTTCTTTCAACTCCTTGATGATGACCTGCAGGTCCGCCACCGATAAAGGATCAATGCCGGCAAAAGGTTCATCAAGCAAAATAAAGCGTGGATTGGTGGCAAGCGCCCGCATGATTTCCACCCGCCGCCTCTCGCCGCCGGATAATCCATGCCCCTTATTTTTGGCCAGATAGTCGATTTTCAGTTCCTGCATGAGCTGGCTGATCCGCCGGTCAATCTCTTTTTTCGCCACGCCCAGCGGCTCCAGGATAATTCGGACATTTTCCTCAACCGTCAGCTTTTTAAAAATAGACGGTTCCTGGGCCAGATAGGAAATGCCGTTTAAGGCCCTTTTGTGTATCGGCAGGGTGGTGATATCTTTGCCGTCAAGCAGCACTTGCCCGGCATCCGGCCGGACAAAACCGGCTATTGCATAAAAGGATGTTGTTTTACCGGCGCCGTTGGGCCCCAGCATGCCGATCACCTTGCCGCTGTCCACCTGCAGGCTGATACCATCGACAACCCGCCTGTTCTTATATGACTTGACGATATTTCTGGCTTCAAGGACTGCCATCACTGGTTTTCCGGATAAAAAAAGGCCTTTACCCGGCCGCCGTTGTTTTTGTCCGGTTCAACTACTGTGGTCCCGGTATTGAGATCGAGCATCACCTTCTCGCCGGTCACCAGGTTGTTATCCTGCCACACTTTGGTGTCACCTGTCAGCAGCACTTTGCGTGTATCTGCGAAAAATTCCATGTGGTTGCCGGTGGCCACCAGGTTGTCCTGCACAATTTTTACATTGCCGTCCGCATACAGCTTCTGGATTTTCTGGGGGCCTTCCTGCTTGGCCCCTGCGGCGGCCGGTTGATTCTGGTGGTAGACCGTCATTTCGTCGGAATGAATGGTAAGCACTCCCTGTTTTGCATCCACATTGCCGGTAAAAATGATGGCATTTTCCTTCTGTTTGGAAACCATGCGGTCAGCCTCAACGTGGATGGGCTCGTCCGCCTTGGGGCCTTGGGCGGAGGCGGGCAGGGCCGGCAGGAGTGTGATGGACCCGATAAGGCATATGAGAAAGAGTTTTCTGAGCATGGTAACCATTGTTTTCATGTTTGATTTCAGTATGCCGCTTTTGTCACGCATTGTGGCAGTATACCCTATTTACTCGAATAATACTGGGTGAAAGGAAGAAAGTAAAGAAGGGAAAGAGGAAGGGCTTTAAAATTGCATAACAAGCAGGCGCCAACGCTTTTTCTTTGCTTCGCTTGAGGTGATCATGTAATATTTGTGCCTTGCATTGTTCGCCATGAGCCGAATGACTGCGCAACAGGACAATATGCCGGGGAGCTGGTGCCGTCGGTCAACAAGATGACCTGCCGGCATGGAATATCGACTTTGTGCCTCCCTGAAAAATTTAACGGTATAGATATTTGGATAATTATGGACAAAAGTCAAAGTATAGAAAAGGCCAATATCCTTATTGAATCGCTTCCTTACATCAAGGAGTTTTATAAGAAGACCGTTGTCATTAAATATGGCGGGCATGCCATGGTTGACGAGGAGCTGAAAAAGAATTTCGCCCTTGACATCATTTTAATGAAATACATCGGCATCAATCCCATCGTGGTGCATGGCGGAGGCCCGCAGATCAACAAGTTTCTGCAGAAGATGAACATTCAGTCTAACTACATTCAGGGGATGCGGGTCACCGATGGCGAGACCATGGATGTGGTGGAGATGGTGCTGGTGGGCAAGGTGAATAAGGAGATCGTCGGCCTCATCAATTTTCACGGGGGCAAGGCCATTGGGCTGTCCGGCCGCGACGGTGACCTGATCAAGGCCAGAAAAATGCAGGTCATGAAGAGCATGGCGGAAAACGCACCGCCGGAATTAATCGACCTGGGCCGTGTGGGGGAGGTCACCCAGGTTAATCCCGAGGTGCTCAACACCCTGGACAGTAAGGATTTCATCCCGGTTATTGCCCCGGTGGGAGTTGGCGAGGATGGTGGATCGTATAATATCAACGCGGATCTGGTGGCCGGTGCAGTGGCCTCTCATATGAAAGCGGAAAAGCTGATTCTGCTCACCGACGTGGAAGGAGTGCTTGACCGCGAGGGCAAACTGGTTGCCTCCATGACGAGCCGCGAGGCGGATGAGATGATAGCCTCCGGCGTGGCGGTGGGCGGGATGATTCCCAAGATTAAATGCTGCCAGGATGCCCTGGCCCAGGGGGTGGGCAAGGCCCACATCGTTGACGGCCGGCTCAAGCACGCTATTTTACTGGAGATGTTCACCCGTGAGGGCATCGGCACGGAGATCGTTCGCTAAGGATGGCCTCGCGAAAAATTCGATCTGCTGCGTTGGAGCGGTGAAGCCGTTTTGCTGCTGAAAGTCTCTCGCGGGCATGGCTCGCTCCTGCCGCAGAATGACAACCCAGCATAGGAAAAAGATGATGACAAACATTATGGAAAAAAGCGACAGCCTCTTCATGAACACCTATGGCCGCTATCCGGCGGTGATGGTGGAAGGAAAGGGCTGCGTGCTGAAGGATGATACGGGTAAGGAGTATCTGGATTTTGTTTCCGGCATCGCGGTCTGCAGCCTGGGGCATTGCCACCCGGCTGTGACCGAGGCCATTGTCGCCCAGGCCGGTAAACTTGTCCATGTCTCAAATCTCTACTATACCCTGCCCCAGACAGAGCTGGCCGAACTCTTGGTGGCAAACAGCTTTGCCGACCGGGTTTTTCTCGCCAACAGCGGCGCGGAGGTCAATGAAGGGGCCTTCAAGCTTGCCCGCAAGTATGGCGGGCCCGGCCGCTATGAGATTATTTCTCTGCAGGGCTCGTTCCACGGCCGGACCCTGGCGACAGTGGCCGCCACCGGACAGGCCAAATTTCATAAGGGTTTTGAGCCGCTGCCCGAGGGCTTTGTCCATGCCCCCTTTGGCGATCTGGCGGCCCTGGAAAAAATGATAAGCGCCAAGACCTGCGGCATCCTCTGTGAGCCGCTGCAGGGTGAGGGCGGGGTGCGGCCGCTGCCGCAGGAGTATCTGCAGGGCATCAGAGAACTCTGTGACCAACACGGGCTGGTGCTTATCTTTGACGAGGTGCAGGTGGGCATGGGCAGAACCGGCACCCTGTTTGCCTATGAGCATTTCGGCATCGAGCCTGACATCATGACCCTGGCCAAGGCCCTGGGCAACGGCCTGCCCATCGGCGCCATGCTGGCCAGGCAGGAGGTTGCCGCTTCTTTCTCGCCGGGTGATCATGCCTCCACCTTCGGGGGCAATCCGGTGGCCTGCGCCGCTGCGGTAACGGTGATGCAAACAATGCTGGCCGACGGCTTTCTGGCCGCAGTAAACCGGAAGGGGGAGTATCTGGCCGGACGGCTGCAGGGGCTTGCCGGGCAATTTCCCGATCTGGCCGTCGGGGTGAGGGGGATGGGGCTTATTCAGGGGCTGGTGTTGACCAACCGCGGTGCCGCCCTGGGGGCTGATATGGTGAAAAGCCTTTTTGTCAAAGGCGTGCTGGCCAATTTTGCCGGGGGAGTGGCCCTGCGTTTCATTCCGCCACTGGTGGTCAGTGAAAGCCAGATTGATGAAATGGTCGACCGGCTGCAAGATGTTTTAGGGGCGCTGTAAAAACGGGAATTGCAAAAGGGGGCTCAAGCGGGAAAAAAGACTTCCCAAAGAGATACTTTTTTTGTATTGATTAACCCTTTAGTTCTTTGATTACGAGCTTCTCGTCAACAGTAAACGAGCCTGGAGCCCACAGAGTTGGCAGAGTGCGAGATGTGCTCTTCTGCGAAGTCTGTGGGCTCTCTGGTTCATGTATTTTGTGTGAATTATATGTCAAATCATCTTTTAAGCCTTTGGGATTTTGATAAGCAGCAGCTCTACTCCTATATCAGGAGAGCCCTGCAGCTGAAAAGGGAAGCCCGGGAGGGCATCCGTCACCACCAGCTTGACGGCAAGGTCATCGGTCTGATTTTTGAAAAGCCGTCAACCAGGACCCGCGTCTCGTTTGAGTCTGCCATGTATGGGCTGGGGGGGCAGGTCATCTATCTCTCCGGACGTGATACCCAGCTGGCGCGCAATGAGCCGCTCAAGGATATGGCCAGGGTGATGGCCCGCTATGTCAACGCCATGGTGGTGCGCACCTTCGGCCAGGAGGTGGTTGAAGAACTCGGCCGCTACTCCACTGTGCCGGTGATCAATGCCCTGACCGATCTTTTTCATCCCTGTCAGGTCTTAAGTGACATTATGACCGTGGAGGAGGTGAAGGGCGAGATCGGCAAGCTGAAAATCGCCTGGGTCGGGGACGGCAACAATATGGCCAATACCTGGATACAGGCGGCCAGTCGCCTGGGATTTGAGCTGAAACTGGCCTGTCCCCAGGGTTATGACCCGGACCCCGGGATCCTGGCTGCCGCCGTCAAAGAGGCGGTAAAGCCGATCACGCTCCTCAGAGACCCGGTTGAGGCGGTGAGGGATGTGGATGTGATCAACTGTGACGTCTGGGCCAGCATGGGCCAGGAGCATGAACAGAATGAAAGGGTGGCGGTATTCCAGCCTTATCAGGTCAACAGAGAGCTGCTTGCCGCGGCCAAGTTAAGCGCAACGGTTTTGCACTGTCTGCCCGCCCATCGGGGTGAAGAGATCACCGATGATGTGCTGGAAGGTGCGCAGTGTTGTGCCTTCGACCAGGCGGAAAATAAGATGCATATTCATAAGGCTATCTTAGAAATACATATATTGGCAGAAGGTTAAAGGAGTTTTGCATGGAAGGGGAAGTTAAAAAAATTGTTCTGGCCTATTCCGGCGGGCTCGACACCTCCGTGATCCTGAAATGGCTCAAGGAGGAGTATCAGTGCCCGGTGGTGGCCTTTGCCGCTGATATCGGCCAGGAAGAGGACTGGGATAAGGTGCGGCAGAAAGGTCTGGCAACCGGCGCCGAAAAGGTCATTATCTCTGACCTGAAAGAGGAATTCGTCCGGGACTATGTCTTTGCCGCCTACCGGGCCAATGCCATTTATGAAGGCTCCTATCTGCTGGGCACTTCCCTGGCCCGGCCGGTGATTGCCAAGGAGCAGGTGCGGATTGCCCATGAGGAGCAGGCGGATGCGGTGAGCCATGGCGCCACCGGCAAGGGCAATGATCAGGTCCGCTTTGAGATGGCCTACCTGGGCATTGATCCCCGGCTGACCATTATCGCTCCGTGGCGTATGTGGACGCTCAATTCCAGGACAAAGCTGATCGCCTATGCGGAAAAACACGGCATTCCCATCCCGGTGACCAAGGAGAAACCCTACAGCTCCGATGAAAACTTGCTGCATATCAGTTTTGAAGGGGGTATCCTGGAGGACCCGTGGAATGAACCGGAGGAGTCGATGTTCAAGCTGACCCGTTCGCCGGAGAAAGCGCCTGACAAGCCGACCTATATGGAGCTGACTTTTGAGCAGGGCAATCCGGTGGCCATCGACGGCGAAAAATTGTCCCCTGCGGCCATGCTGGGCCGACTTAATGAGCTGGGCGGGGTGAACGGTATCGGCCGTCTTGACTTGGTGGAAAACCGTTTTGTCGGCATGAAATCCCGTGGCGTCTATGAAACCCCAGGCGGCACCATCCTGCGCATCGCCCATCGGGATCTGGAGACCATCACCCTTGACCGAGAGGTGATGAAGATCCGGGACAGCCTGGTACCCCGTTATTCCGAACTCATCTATAACGGCTTCTGGTTCTCGCCGGAGATGAAGCTGCTGCAGAAGACCATGGATACGGCCCAGGAAACGGTGAGCGGAGTTGTCCGCCTGAAACTCTTCAAGGGCAACTGCACCCCGGTGGGACGCAAGTCGGACCAGTCCCTGTACCAGGCGAGCTTTGCCACCTTTGAGGAAGATGCGGTTTATACCCAGGCGGATGCCGGTGGTTTTATCAAGCTCAATGCCCTGCGCATGACCATGCAGGCCTTGAAGAAAGTCTGATTGGTCTGACTGGTCTCATTGGTCCAATTGGTCCGGTTGGTCAGATGAATTTGACAAAATAAGATCACCGGAGCGGGCCATGCCCGCGATAATGGTTTCCACAATAGCAGAGGGTCGCGGGCATGGCCCGCTCCTGCTCCAGAATGATATGAAGACTTGATCAGTCCGACCAGTCGGACCAATAAGACCAGTAAGACTGAAAAACATGACAAACGAAACGAAACTGTGGGGAGGGCGTTTCTCCGAGAAAACAGCCGCATCGGTGGAGGCCTTTACCGCATCCATTCATTATGACTGCAGGCTTTTTCGGCAGGATATCGCCGGCAGCCAGGCCCATGCAAAAATGCTGGTCAGGCAGGGGCTGATCACGGCCGAGGAAGGTGAACAGATCGCCAAGGGGCTGGCCGAAATCGAGCAGGAGATCGAGCAGGGTGTTTTTGTCTTCAGGCCGGAACTGGAAGATATTCATATGAATATCGAAAAGGCCCTGGTGGACAGGATCGGCCCGGCCGGTGCCAGACTGCACACGGCCCGCAGCAGAAACGATCAGATTAATCTTGACCTGCGCCTCTATCTGCGGGAGGAGACCGATCGGTTGGTGGAACTGCTGGCCGGGGTGAGGCTCTCCTTTGTCCGGCTTGCCAGGAGATACCTCGGCGCGGTGATGCCCGGCTATACCCATATGCAGCGGGCCCAGCCGGTGCTGATTTCCCATCATATGCTGGCCTATTTTGAGATGTTCGGCCGCGATCAGGAGCGCTTGCGCGATTGTGCCAAAAGAATCAACGTGCTGCCCCTGGGTGCGGCGGCTCTGGCCGGGACGGGTCTGCCCATTGACCGGGAGTTTGTCGCCTCAGAGCTTGGTTTTCCCCAGGTCAGCGCTAACAGCATGGACACGGTGGGCGACCGCGATTTCGTTGTGGAGTTTGTCAGTGCCTGCACCCTGATCCAGCTGCATCTGAGCCGTCTGTCCGAGGAGTTGGTGCTCTGGTCCAGCAGCGAATTCGGCTTTGTCGAGCTGGCCGACAGTTTCTGCACCGGCAGCAGTATCATGCCGCAGAAGAAAAATCCTGACATCCCGGAGCTGATCCGTGGCAAAAGCGGGCGCGTGGTGGGCAACCTGATGGCCTTGATCACCATGCTGAAAGGTCTGCCCCTCACCTATAACCGTGATCTGCAGGAGGATAAGGAGCCGGTCTTTGATACCCTAGATACGGTTTCCAGGGGGCTGGCGATCACCGCCGAACTGCTGGGCAATATGAAGTTCAATACGGCCCGCCTGGAGGACGCCACCCAGACGGGCTATATGACGGCAACGGATCTGGCTGATTATCTGGTGCTGAAAAACGTGCCGTTCCGTGAGGCTCATGCCATTGTCGGCCAGACCGTGGCCTACTGCGTGAAAAAGAAAAAGGAACTTATCGAGCTTACTTTGGATGAACTGCGTCAATTTTCCAAGGCGATTGATGAGGATGTTTTTGCCGTGCTGACCGTAAAAGGCTCGGTTGACAGCCGACGCTCCTTCGGCGGCACCTCCATCTTCAGGGTGAAGGAGGCTTTGGAGAAGGCGGAAAGGGACTTGGGGATGTAAGCGATGAACCGATTCGGGTATGCCATAGCGCTTTGTTGTCTTCTGCTGGTTTTGGCCGGCTGCGGGAGAAAAACCCTGCCCATTCCTCCCCAGGCTGTCATCCCTGTGCCGATCACCGATCTGAGCCGCACCCTGGATGATCAGGGCGTCATCCTGAACTGGACCTATCCTTCTTTTGCCGAATCAGGTGAGAAAATTGATAATATCAGGACATTTACGCTGTATAAAAGCGAGGCGGCCGCCGAAGATTTCTGCCCGGACTGCCCTGTGGAGTATGACCTGGTGATCACCTTGAGCGCGGAAGGGGTTCAGCCCGGCGCAAAGCTGACCTACAGGGACACCGCCTTGAAAAAAGATTACCACTATACATATAAGGTGGTGTCCGGGTCGGGTTGGAATATTGCAAGCGACGATTCAAACAAGGTGTCCTTCCGGTGGGAAACCCCGCTGCCGCCCCCAATCGGTTTGACTCTGCAGGTTGCCGACCGCAGGCTGATTCTGAGCTGGCAGCCGGTGATGGCTCTGTATGACGGCAGCCCGATCAGCGAACCGGTGCGCTATCAGGTCTATCGCAGCAATAAAGGACGGGAATTTGCCGAAATCGGCCAGCCGGTTGACGGACATTCCTATATTGACCAGGAGCTGACAAACGGCAGGAAGTATTTTTATCGGGTGAGGGCGCTCCGCACGTTGGATGACACGGAGTTGCCCGGTGCGCCAAGCGAGGTGATCGCGGGCATGGCGCTTGATGTGATTGCCCCTGTGCCGCCGGAGAAATTCACCATCGTGGCAACCGGTGACGGAGTGAAGATTCTGTGGGAAAACATCGCCCAGCAGGGAGTGGCCGGTTTCCGCATCTACCGGCGAGAGGGCGGTGACAAGGAAATGGTGATGGTGGGCGAGGCGGACAGGTCCTCCTTCTCCTACACCGACCGCAATCTGCCGCCGGGCAAGGCGACCCTGTACTATGCCGTGACTGCCATTGATGACGCGGTGCCGCCCAATGAGAGTGCTTTTTCACGGGAAGTGGAATTTGCGCGATAATTTTTTTCGGCAGCTCTGCCAACTGATCAAAATTTTAATTTTTTTGTGAAGCAATGAATCATTTTCACTACAAGAATGATGTCCTTTTCTGTGAGGAAGTCCCGGTTGCCGATATTGCCGCTGGGGTGGGCACTCCGTTTTACCTCTACAGCACCGCCACGCTGACCCGGCATTTCCAGGCCTTTGACGGCGCTTTCACCCTGCCGCATATCACCTGTTTTGCCACCAAGGCCTGTTCAAACATCGCCTTGCTCAATCTCTTCGGCAAGCTGGGAGGCGGGGCTGATATCGTTTCCGGCGGGGAGCTGTTCCGTGCCTTGAAAGCTGGTATTGACCCGCAGAAAATTGTCTACTCCGGGGTGGGCAAAACTGTAGACGAAATGCGTTTTGCCCTGGATTCGAAAATTTTGATGCTCAACGTGGAATCACACCAGGAGTTGGAGACATTGCAGCAGGTTGCCGCCGCCCTCGGCGTGACGGCGCCGGTTTCCTTCCGGGTCAACCCGGATGTGGATCCGAAAACCCATGCCTATATCTCCACCGGGCTGGCCAAAAACAAGTTCGGCATCCCCATCCAGGATGCGCTGGATTCCTATCTGGCCGCACGCAAGATGAAAAATATTGAGATTGTCGGCGTCAGCTGTCATATCGGGTCACAACTCACCGATGTATCACCTTTTGTCGAATCCCTGCAGAAGGTAAAGCTTTTTGTCGAGCGTCTCAGGCAGGCCGGCATCCCTGTTTCCTGTGTTGATCTGGGAGGTGGCGTCGGCATCCGTTACAGCGATGAGGAACCGCCTCTGCCGGCTGCCTATGCCGCGGCCCTTGAGCGGGAGATGAATGGCCTTGACTGTAAATTGATCCTTGAGCCGGGTCGGGTTATCGTGGGCAATGCCGGGATTCTGGTGACCAGGGTGCTGTATACCAAACAGGGCGGCAAGAAATTCGTGATCGTCGACGCCGGCATGAATGATCTGGCCCGGCCCAGCCTCTATGACGCCCATCATGCCGTCAAGCCCGTTGTCCGCAGAAACGATGATGAGGAACTGGCAGACGTGGTCGGCCCCATCTGCGAGAGCGGTGATTTCCTCTCCAGGGGCAAGAAGGTGCCGGTGTGCGGCCAGGGCGATCTGCTGGCCGTCATGAGTGCCGGGGCCTATGGCTTCAGCATGTCATCCAATTATAACTCCCGGCCCCGGGTGCCTGAGGTGCTGGTGGATGGCGAGTCCTTTCATGTGATCCGTCAACGGGAGACCTATGATTCTCTGATTGCCGGGGAGATGATCCCTTAAGGCACCCTTAAAAAAAACACGGCATTCTGACTTAATATAACCGATTGAAATAAAAAAATGTTTGCTTAGGGTAAGTCTGTTTTTCCGGAGAAGACGGCATTTACCGGTCAGAAAGATGGTGTAAAGAAAAAAAATCAGTTATTCTGCTTTCTGCATACTCGCTGCAGGCTTCCGCAGTGGTGAACAAAGTCAGAACTTTAAGAAAAGATTATGAATTTTCTCGTTGCATTTACCAAGATGAGCGGCACGGGCAATGATTTCATCATCATTGACCATCGAAAACCATTTCTGGCCAAAGAGGAAATGAGCGCCTTTGCCAAAGCAGTCTGCCGGCGCAAGTTTTCAGTGGGTGCCGATGGTCTGATTCTCATTGAAAATTCCGACAGGGCGGATTTCTGCTGGCATTTTTACAATGCAGACGGCAGCGAGGCCGAGATGTGCGGTAACGGAGCCCGTTGCGCGGCCCGTTTTGCCCACAGCAAGGGCATTGCCCCAGCCAAAATGAGTTTTTTGACTGCTGCCGGTATTATCCACGCTGAGATCAAGGGCATAGGGGTCAAGCTTGCCATGACGCCGCCGGAGGGGCTGGCCCTTAACCATGAGGTGGTGCTGGATGGGGTTGCCCGTAAGGTGCATTTTCTCAATACCGGGGTACCCCATGCGGTCTGTTTTGTGGAAGGCAACCATGGTACGCCGGTCAAGGCCTGGGGAGCCTCCGTCCGTTTTCACGAGCTTTTTCAGCCTGCCGGGGCTAATGCCAATTTCGTTGAGGTTCTGGGGCCGGATACCCTCCATGTCCGCACCTATGAAAGAGGCGTTGAGGATGAGACCATGGCCTGCGGCACGGGGGCGGTGGCCTCGGCGGTGATCGGCGGGGTACTCGGGCTGGTCAGCGCTCCGGTACAGGTGACCACCTCCGGGGGCGAGGTGCTTTCCATTCATTTTACCCTGGAGGATGAAGGGAAAATATCGAAAGTTTTTCTTGAGGGCCCGGCGCATTTTATCTATGAAGGGCAGTTGAACGCCGAGGCCATGCTGTAAGCGAAGAGAGAATGTATATTGGATTGCCATGTCATTTCGGTCCATTGTGACGCGGAAAGCCGGTGCGAGTATAACGACTTGCATTAGGCTGGGGGATTGAATCGTTCAGAGCCCGCGACAGATGTTGGATCTGTCCGACTTTGAGCTCCTGGAGTCAGCCTGTCATGGGCTTGCGCAATGTCATAGACTGGAATTGCAGGGTGATCGGGAAATTATAAGATGATTGTCAACAATCAGAGGAGGAAAATATGACGCCGTTTCGAGGAGCCTTTGTGGCCATAGTGACACCGTTTATTGATGGGCAGCTTGATGAGCAGGGCTTGAAGGATCTCATTGAGTTTCAGATCAGTAACGGGACCCACGGCATCGTACCGTGCGGAACCACCGGGGAGTCAGCTACATTGAGCCATGACGAGCATCGTCGGGTGGTGGAGTTGACCATCAAGACAGTCAACGGCCGGGTTCCGGTCCTGGCCGGGACCGGTTCCAACTCCACCTCGGAAACCATCGAGCTGACCAGGCATGCCAAAGAGGCCGGGGCAGCGGGTGCTCTGGTCATTACGCCCTATTACAACAAACCGTCCCAGGAAGGTCTGTACCAGCATTTCAAGACCGTGGCCGAGGCGGTGGATCTTCCCCTGATTCTCTATAACGTTCCCTCCCGCACCGCCATTGACATGGCCGCCACAACCGTGGCCCGTTGCGCCGAGGTGGACAACATTGTCGGCATCAAAGAGGCCACCGGAGATATGAACCGGGCCTGTGATGTCATCCGGCGCTGCCCCAAGGATTTCGCCGTCCTGTCCGGCGATGATTTCACCTCCCTCTCCCTGGTGCTGCTCGGCGGAACCGGCGTGATTTCCGTCACCTCCAATGTGCATCCCAAGGGCATGTCCGACCTGATGAACGCTGGCCTGGCAGGGGACGTGGCCAAGGCCCGGGAGATTCAGTACCGGCTCTTTCCGCTCATGGGCGCCATGTTTTATGATACCAATCCGGTGCCCGCCAAGAAGGCGCTGGAGCTGATGGGCAAAATTAAATCCGGTGCTCCGCGCCAGCCGTTGTGGCACATGGGTGAAGAGCCCATGAACCGCATGAAGGCCGTTCTGAAAGATCAGAATATGATATGATTGATGGATTCGTAAAAACTGAAAATTTACCACAGAGAGCACAGAGCCCACAGAGCCCACAGAGCTGACTGACTGTAATTAAAAATATTTTTCTGTGATCTCTGTGCGCTCTGTGGTTAAAAAAGACTTTTGGCGAGTTCATCATAATTGTTTTTTGCCAAATGGAGAAAAAGATATGACAAAAGTCATTGTTGCCGGAGCTTCCGGTCGGATGGGAAAGCGGGTTGGTTACATGGTGACCCAGAATCCCGCACTGCAGCTTGTCGGCGGTTTTGAGCAGGCCGGCAATCCCGCAGTGGGGAAGGATATCGGAGAGGTGGGCGGATATGGCCCGGTGGGTGCCCTCATCGCGCCTGATTTGTCGTCAGTGATTGATCAGTGTGACGTGATCATTGACTTCACCTTTCATGCAGCCACCATGGGCTTTGCCAGGATCGCCGCCCAGCACAAAAAGGCCATGGTCATCGGCACCACTGGGCTGAGCCAGGAGAATCTGGCTGAACTGAAAGATCTGGCCAAAGACATTCCCATTGTTCAGGCGCCCAATATGGCGGTGGGAGTTAATGTGCTGTTTAAAATCACCCAGAAGGTGGCTGCAATCCTGGGCAATGATTATGACATTGAGATTGTCGAGGCCCACCACCGAATGAAAAAGGACGCCCCCAGCGGCACGGCCTTAAAGCTTGGCGAGATGGCCGCCCTCGGAGTGGGACGCGATCTGCAGAAGGTGGGAGTTTTTGAGCGCAACGGCATCATCGGCGAGCGGACCAAGGAGGAAATAGGCATCCAGACCATCCGCGGCGGGGATATCGTCGGCGAGCACACCGTCTATTTTGCCGGACCGGGGGAGCGGATAGAGCTTACCCACCGGGCCCACAGTCGCGACAATTTTGCCCGTGGCGCTGCCGTGGCTGCGGCCTGGATCGCCGGCAAGGCGAACGGCATGTACAGCATGTTTGATGTGCTGGGGCTTGGCGATCTCTAACAGCGGCGCCATTCTACACCGATGAAGATGGTTCGTTGCCAGACATCTGCCGGCGCCCGCTACATGGTGCAGGAAGATGACAATATCCGGTTGCTGCGGGGTACTCCCTATGAAGAGCTTGATTTGCAGATTCCCGCGGAACTGATGATTTTTCACAAACCCCCCAGCGCGGTGATCGGACCCATCGGCACCTTGACCAATCCGGTGCGGTCATGACAGCGGCCGGCAGGACGGTATTCTAGTGGCACAGGCCTTTATCGGGCTCGGTTCCAACCTGGGCGACGGGCAAAACAATCTGCTTGCCGCCTGGCACAGGCTGCAGGAAGAGGCGGGACGGGCTGTGGCCCTTTCGCCTCCCTTTCTGACTGAACCGGTGGGCATGGAGAGCGATCAGCTGTTCACCAACGCCGTGGGGCTGCTGGAAACCAGGCTGACGCCGCAGGATCTTCTGGATAAGATGATGGGGGTCGAAGCAGAGCTGGGACGAGACCGGCAAAAGGGAAAGGACCGCACGGTTGATCTTGATCTGCTTTATTATGACGATCTGGTGATTAACACAGCCTCGCTCATCCTGCCCCATCCTGAAATCGCCAACCGGCGTTTTGTGCTTGCCCCTCTTGCTGCTGTGGCGCCGTTGCACATCCATCCCGTCCTGCGCCTGACATCGCTTGAGATGTTGCAGCGGCTTGCCCGGCAAACCGGGGTGCAGCAGATTACCTGGGAGAAAACATGAGTCCGTTGCGTATCATTGTTCTGGCAGCACTGTGCTATATCCTCTACCGGCTGCTTTTTGCCGGCAAGAAAAAGGAGAAGCCGCCACCACGGCCTGTCTCCTCCAGTTCCACCGCTGTCCAGGACGTACTGGTGGAAGATCCGGTCTGCCATACCTATGTGCCGCAGAAGCAGGCGATTCGGGCTGCAAAAGACGGCAAAATTTACTATTTCTGCAGTGAAAAGTGCTGCCAAACTTTTTTAGCGGGTAAAGGAGAAAAATAATGAAGTTTTTTATTGATACAGCCAATATCGAAGAGATCAAAAAAGGCGTGGAAATGGGCATGGTTGATGGCGTAACCACCAATCCTTCCCTCATTGCCAGGGAAAAGAAACCTTTTGAAAAGATTTTGAAAGAAATCTGCGCCACAGTGGATGGCCCCATCAGCGCCGAGGTGGTCAGTCTCGATGCGGAAGGCATGCTGGTTGAGGGGCGGCAGCTTGCCTCCCTGCACAAGAACATTGTCATCAAGGTGCCGATGATCACGGAAGGTCTCAAGGCGGTCAAACAGTTTGCCGCAGAAGGGATCAAGACCAACGTTACCCTGGTTTTTTCCGCCACCCAGGCCCTGCTGGCCGCCAAAGCCGGGGCAAGCTATGTCAGTCCCTTTGTCGGCAGGCTTGATGATATCTCCTTGACCGGCATGGATGTGGTCAGTGACATTATGACCATTTATGACAACTACGGCTACCAGACCGAGGTGATCGTGGCCAGCATCCGCAACCCGGTGCATGTGCTTGACGCCGCGCTCATCGGCGCGGATATCGCCACCATCCCCTATAATATTATTGCCCAGCTGGCCAAACACCCCCTGACGGATCTCGGCATGGAAAAATTTCTGGCAGATTGGGAAAAAAGAAAAAAGTAAGCTGACGGGAGATTTTTTTAGAACTATAATAAATCCATGTCTACTTTGTTGAGGTCATGGATTATTATTGCGGTGCTGTGGGCGTTGCTGCCTTCGGTTTCATTTGCGACCATGTATACTTTTGTGGATGAAAACGGGGTGATACACTTTTCCAATGTGCCCAATGACCGCCGCTACGTCAAGGTGGATACCCTGTCGCGCAGCCAGCTCCGGGCTCCTACGCCAAGGTATATCAACCCTCGAGAATATGAGCATTATATCCAATCGGTGGGCAGCCGCTACCAGATTGATCCGCTGCTCATCCGGGCGGTGATCAAGGCCGAGTCGAATTTTGACGCTCTGGCCCTCTCCTGCAAGGGGGCACAGGGGCTGATGCAGCTCATGCCCGGCACGGCAAGGGATATGCGGGTATCAGACCCCTTTGACCCCCGGGAGAATATCAACGGCGGCACCCGCTATCTGCGAAAAATGCTGAATATCTTTGATGATGATCTGCATCTTGCTCTGGCAGCGTATAATGCCGGCCCTGAAACGGTAAAAAGCATCGGTCGCATTCCGGATATCCCGGAGACCATTGAATATGTCGAAAGAGTTCTGCGCCATTACCGGCGCTACCAGGTGGCTTCTTCCTCTGAAACGGGAGGATGAGGCCACGCCTAAGGTGTTGATAATTTGAGTCAGTATACCCATGTCCCTAATATTCTGACAGGCTACCGGTTTGTTGCCGCCCCGCTTCTGCTCTTCTGTCTTTACCCCGGAGCCGAGACCTGGGTCAGCCTGTTGGGGTTTGGCCTCTATCTGTCCGCCGCCCTCACCGATCTGGCTGACGGCTATATTGCCAGAAAGTACAAGGTGGAATCGGTGCTGGGCAAGCTGATGGACCCGCTGGCCGACAAGGTACTGGTGGCCTCGGTCCTGGTCATGCTGATCCCGCTGGGCCGGATGCCCGCCTGGGTGGCCTTTATTATCCTTTCCCGCGAGCTGGTGGTGACCGGCCTGCGCGGCGTCGCCGCCTCCTCCGGCCTGGTGATATCCGCCAGTTGGCTGGGCAAATGGAAAAGCGTGGTCCAACTCATCGCCCTGGGCACCCTGATGTTTCCCGAGGGAGTCCTGCCCATTCCCTACCTGTACCAGATCGGTCTGGTGATCCTCTACATTGCCCTCTTTCTGACCATCTGGTCCGGCATCGACTACTTCTACCGCTTTCAGAAGGTATATCTCAACCCCTGAGCCGTCCGCTGTCGCAAGGGTACCCACAAGGGGTACCCCTACAACCCTCATCTCCTGGCCCCAACCCGTCCGTCATTCGCTTTCCCTATATCCCGACATTTTTAAATCAAGATTTCCAATTTGACTTATAGATAAATTTCTATATTTTGTAGTTTGCTTGATAGCGATATTTATTATTGAAAAGTCGGATACATATAATGGTAAGGTGTAAGATCAACAGGAAGCCGAATGGCTTGGAGGGAAAAGGAATATGGCGGATTTTGAAGTGAAGGCATACCCGGAGATGTGGCAGGAGCTGGGGGTTGATGTGGCAAGGTTTGACAAGGCGCGGCAGATGCTGGGTAGCGCCTATGCCTCCATCTATCTTTCCCAGCAGAACCGGCCAACCCGCATGGATTATTTTGACAACATGGTTGCGGAGATCCATGGCGGCCGGGTGCAGGAGCTGGTGGCCGCTAAAAAAGAGGGGCGGCCGGTGGTGGGCACCTTCTGTGTCTATATCCCGGAGGAGGTGGTGGTGGCTGCCGGCGGCATCTGCGTGGGATTGTGCGGCGGCTCCCAGGGATCCATCCCGGACGCGGAAAAGATTCTGCCCCGCAATATCTGCCCGATGGTCAAGTCAGCCTATGGCTTCAAGGCCGGTAAAATCTGCCCCTATTTCCAGGTCGTTGATTTTGTCTACGGCGAAACCACCTGTGATGCCAAGAAAAAGACCTGGGAGATTCTTGACCGGCTCGTTCCCACCTATGTCATGGAGATTCCGCAGATGAAAAATAAGCGGGACAAGGACCTGTGGCTGGGTGAAGTGCAGGAGTTCAAGCACAAGGTTGAGGTGGTCTCCGGCAAAAAGATATCCGCCGATGACCTGGCTGCCGCCATCAAGGTCATCAATAACAAACGTCGGGCCCTGCAGCGGCTGACCCGGCTGCGGGCCAACAATCCCGCGCCCATCAGCGGCAAGGATGCCCTGCTCATTGAGCAGATCGCCTTTTATGATGAGCCGGTGCGTTTTGCCGAGAAAGTAAATGCCCTGTGCGACGAGCTGGAGGAGAGGGTCAAAAAAGGTGAAGGGGTCATGACGGCGGATGCGCCCCGGGTGATGGTGGCCGGCGTGCCCATGGCCCTGCCCAACTGGAAGGTGCACAACCTGGTGGAGACCGCCGGCGCGGTCATCGTGGGTGAGGAGAGCTGTATCGGCACCCGCTATTTCAAGGATCTGATTGACGAAAATATCAAAGATATCGACGGCCAGCTCGATGTGCTGACCGACCGCTACATGAAGATCGACTGCTCCTGCTTTACCCCCAACGATGAACGCATCGACCAGGTGATCAAGGAGTACCGGGAAAGCACGGCCCAGGGAATTCTCCATTATTCCCTGCAGTTCTGCCATACCTACAATATTGAGGAGATCAGGATCAAGGAGGCCTGCCAGAAGGAAGGCATCCCCTATCTCTCCATTGAGTCCGATTATTCTCCCGAGGATGTGGGGCAACTGCAGACCAGAATCGAGGCATTTCTGGAGCAGATCAGGGGCTGATGATGTTTGTCGGCGTAGATCTCGGCTCCCGCACCGTCAAAATTGCCGCACTCCAGGATGGCCGGCTTATCGGGCATCAGATCCGGGAGAGCGGTTTTGACCCGCACCGGCAGTCGCTGGAGATGATGGAAGGCTTTGATCCGGTCAGGGTGGTGGCCACCGGTTACGGTCGCCACTTGGCCCAGAAGCATTTTGCCCACGAGGTGATCACCGAGATCAAGGCCCATGCCCTGGGGGCCAGATATTATTTTCCGGATTGCCGCACCATTGTCGATATCGGCGGCCAGGATTCCAAGGTGATCGCTCTCGATGAGCAGGGCCGGGTAAGCAACTTTCAGATGAATGACAAGTGTGCCGCAGGAACCGGCCGCTTTCTGGAGATCATGGCCGCCACCCTGGGCTACAGCCTGGACGAGTTCGGCCCGGCCGCCCTGGAGTCCGAGCAGGACGTGGCCATCAACTCCATGTGCACGGTGTTTGCCGAGTCCGAGGTGATCTCCATGAAGAACCGCGGGGTGCCGGCCAGGGATATTGCCATGGGGGTGCATCTCTCCGTGGTCAGCAGGCTGATCGGCATGCTGAACAGGGTGGGTTACGGCGACTGCCTGGTCTTTTCCGGGGGCGTGGCCCGTAATCCCTGCATCGTGAAACTGCTGCAGGCGCGGCTGGAAGGGGTCAGCGTGTTGTCTCCGGAGCTGCCGGATATCGTCGGCGCGCTGGGGGCGGCCATCCAGGCGGGTCTGGCATGACGGCCCTGCCGAGGATATTTATTTCATCCCGGGCATATCTGTTGGTCCGCAGTCTGCTTGGCGTGCTTTTCCTCTATGCCGGCGTTATGAAGCTGGGCAATCTGCAGGGCTTCGGCGCGGTGATTGACGATTTCGGCCTGCTGCCGGAAAGCCTGGTCTGGCCGGTTGCCGTCATGCTGCCTGCCGTGGAACTGCTTGCCGCTCTGGGGTTGCTGATTGACATGCGGGGGGCGCTTTCAGCGGTGGTTATTATGCTGCTGCTGTTTATCGCTGTGCTCTCCTACGGTATCCGGCTCGGGCTGGATATTGATTGCGGCTGTTTCGGCCCGGAAGCTCCTGAGGCCAGGGTCTATAACAGTCTGCACAGCTCGCTGGCGCGGGATATGGCCATGATGATGGGCGCTGTCTATCTCTATTGGTGGCGTCAAACGCAGTTAACGAAACAGGCCCGGCAGGGCCTGTTTATCAGAAATAAATGAATAAATGAGGAGAACGAAATGAGCAAGAGTAAAACTTTGATTGTGCTTTCGCTGGTGGTCATGCTGATGGCTTTTTCAACACAGGCTTTTGCCTTTGGCAAGAATAAATTCGAGCAGGAAGTGGAGACTGAAACTGCGGCGATCAAGCTGGTGCGGGAGGTGCAGCGGGGCGGTTATGATGTCATCTCCACGGAAGAACTCAAGAAAATGATTGATTCCGGCAAGGACATGCTCATTGTTGATACCATGCCCTATGACTCCAGCTATAAAAAGGAACACATCCCCGGCGCCAAGCAGTTTCTCTTTCCCATCCCGGATATGGCTCAGTGGGACACCAAGGAGACAGACGGCAAGACCATGGAAGATTACGCCGCCCTGCTCGGCCCGGATAAGGACAAAACCATCGTGGTCTACTGCGGCTTTGTCAAGTGTACCCGCAGCCACAACGGGGCCGAGTGGGCCAAAAAGCTCGGCTACAAGAACGTGCTGCGCCAGCCAGGCGGAATTTTTGCCTGGAAAGGAGCCGGTTACCCGGTGGAAAGCGTAAAATAATGGTGGCGCTGTAAGGGTGGGTTTCATGTCCCGCACTCGCGGAACACAAGGGGCACCGTGTAGGAACGGGCCATGCCCGCGATTAAAATCCTTGATCTTGGTGGTTACAAATAATTTATAATTTTTTTTGCAAACAGCACATGCCGCCGGGTTGCGGACCATCCTGCGGCATGTGATATCTACTGAAAGAGGGAAGCCATGGAATTATCTCTTTACCGAACACCTCTTTTCGAGAAACAGCTGAAGGCCTTGGACAAGGCTGATAAGAAGGGAGCCCAGGCGGCTGAACGTGCCGCAGAGATCATCAGGCAGCTGGCCGTGGATGGCTGGCAGTGTGTGGCCATGATGAACAAACGCACCAAACGCGGGGAGTTGCGGGTCAGAAAATGTCTGAAATACGACCTGGGCAGCGGCTACCGGCTGATCAGCCTAAAAAGGGACAGTGAGCTGTTTCTGCTCTATGTGGGCACCCATGACGAGTGCGACCGCTGGCTCAACAAGAAGCGGGGCATTAAGCTGCAGGTGGAGCCCGATAGTTTCATCTTTGTGGCGGAAAACGGGGAAACCCCGTCCGACTGCTTGGCTGATACCCTGGTCGAGGAGATGGTTGACGAGTATGAGGAGCAGCTGTCCGCCAAATTGAGTGATCCGGTGCTGCGCCAGGTTTTCCGGGGTATCTGCGAAAGATGAAATAGCCGGCTGCCCGGCGGAAATTTGCTGCCTGCCATGTATTACTTCAATAATCCACCTCATCTTGCGGGGAGTGAGGGATTTTCCGTACACGTTTTTTCTCCGTTGCCCCCTCGGCAAAAACACTTGAAAATTAACAGGAAGTAGTATATCTAAGGACATTGCTGAGCCGCATTCTGCTCTTCAATACGAGTTGCAGTTTCAGACTGCAGCGCCCACATAAATAAAAAAAGCCGGAGTGGTGAAACTGGTAGACGCACGGGACTCAAAATCCCGCGACCGCAAGGTCATGTCGGTTCGAGCCCGACCTCCGGCACCAAATTATAATCCGAGAACATCCGGAACCATCCAGGAAGCCCTTAGAAATAAGGGCTTTTTCTTTTTCTGTTGTCCGATAATATCTGTTGTGATATGCTGAAATCCATGAGTTTTGGGGGTATCTTTGGGGGTGTACCCCAATAAAGAAAACTTGTGTACCCCCAAGGATGCCTATTCTGGAGGTAAGCCAATGCCCAAGCGGACAACCCCTTTGACTGACACGCAGATTCGTTCAATGAAGCCTGATTCCAAGGATATCAAGCTCTTTGATGGCGGAGGTTTGTTTTTGTTGGTTAAGCCCACCGGCGGCAAGTTGTGGCGTTTCAAGTATCGTTTTGGGGGTAGGGAAAAACTCTTGTCACTTGGTGCATACCCCCAAATCTCCCTTTCCCTTGCAAGGCAAAGGCGAGAAGAGGCACGAACGCTTATCGCCAAGGGAATTGATCCCGGCGCGGCCAGGAAGGAGCAGGAGGCGGCCATCCTCCGGGAGCAGGAAACCTTTGAAGTCGTGGCCCGTGAGTGGCACAACCAGTTTCTCCCCCAATGGGCACCACGAACAGCGGAGGCAATCCTTGACATGCTGTCCTTAGATGTTTTTGGGGAGATTGGCAATCAACCTATTGCCTCCATCAATGCTCCTCTGCTGCTGAACATGTTGCGCCGCATAGAGGCAAGAGGTGCGAATTATACGGCCCATAGGGTGCGCGGTCTTTGCAGTCAGATTTTCCGCTATGGTGTGGCGACGGGCAGGTGTGAGCGTGACCCGACCGCCGACCTGAAAGGCGCTCTCACTCCGATTAAGACAACCCACCGGGCAGCCACCACCGACCCTAAAGAGGTTGCCCCCCTCCTGCGTATGCTTGACGGCTACCAGGGCACTCTCGTGGTCCGATGCGCCTTGCGGCTGCTTCCCCTGTTGTTTGTCCGGCCAGGAGAACTGCGGACCATGTTATGGGCGGATGTGGATCTGGAAAAGGGTGAGTGGTCCTACATGGTGAACAAGACCAAGACCCCGCACATTGTTCCCTTGGCAAAACAGGCGGTGGCAATTCTCCGGGAGATTCACCCTCTCTCCGGCAATGACACCTACGTGTTTCCTTCGGCAAGAACCAATACAAGGCCTATGTCTGATATGGCCATGAATGCGGCAATGCGGCGCATGGGAATAGATACCAAAACGGAAATAACCGGACATGGTTTTAGGGCTGTGGCACGAACTATCCTGGATGAAGTGCTGGGCTTCAGGCCCGATTTCATTGAACACCAGTTGGCCCATGCGGTGCGCGATCCGTTGGGACGGGCATACAACCGCACGGCACATTTGCCGGAGCGCAAAAAGATGATGCAGGCTTGGGCGGATTATCTGGACGGTTTGAAGCAGGGAGCGGAGATAATTCCTTTGCATATGAAAGCAGCCGGGTTGTAACAAGGAAGACATGACAATGGAACTTAAAGGCCTTAAAGGCCTTGACTATGAATCTCTTTCTCATTACAAAACTACGCCTAACAGCAGAGAAATCTGGTGGCTAGAAACGTTTTTCAAAAGAGACCACAACCCACGCCATGCATGGAAAGCTATTCTTCTCTGTGAGGAGGATAAGATAAAAGAATATCCTCAATGGATAAGAGAGTATCTCGCAGCAACTGCTGACAATCTGGTGAACAAATGTGACCGCAAAGCAAAAGGAGATAACGGCGTGGTGGCCTGCCTTGGCTTTGACCGGCTTAGCCAACTCCATGAAAATGATAACGATGGAACTTTTGCCGCACTCCATCTCATGGATGAGAAAATTGCCGCTGGTCAAACGATAGAAGAAGCGGCCTTTGACACAGAAGAAGAAATTGATCAGAAAGGTTTAAAACCCGGCCAACGAGGCTATTTGGGTAGTTCAAAATTAGAGAAACTATACCGAGAAGATAAAAGAGCTTGGGAGCGGGCATTCGGCCACCTAGAAGAACAAGACTAAAGCTTCCTCTCCTCACAAAAATAGTCACTATCCCACCGCTTTACAGTCCAGCATTCCCCCTCAATTATCCCGGATAAAAGTGGCCAGTTCTATCTTGGACAAACACCTCTTTTCGCTTGTATACCTTCCATTAAATACCACAAAGAACCATCTAATTTTATGGAGGTAGCAAATGACCAAATTATTAAGACTGCCAGTAGTAACAGAAATTACCGGCCTGAAACGATCTGCAATTTACCAGAAAATGGATGAGGGAATTTTCCCCCGGCCAGTTAAGTTGGGTAGCCGGTCGGTCGCCTGGAGAAGTGACGATATTCAAAAGTGGATTAACGAGCGGCCTGTTGCTGGAGGGTGAAGATGACATGGCAAAGAATATCGCAGTAATTCACAATGTGGCTGAAAAATGCGCATGAATATCGAAGATCATGCACAAGCTGGCATTCCCCTTGGTAAAGCCCTGGCCGATTGTCTTGGTCGGATAGGAATGACCGGCCAAGAGGCAGCGGTAAAGATTGGTGTTAGCCAGCCCACCGTTTCTAACTGGTTGTCTGGGAAGGTTGAAGTCGGAAGTATGAATAGCGGCAAGGTGCGACATTTCCTTGGCCAGTTTCAGTGGGCGGGGGTGACTCCTCCAATTCTTGTTACCATACGGCCCACAACGAAACCTGCCAAAAGTCGCGCAATGATGGCGCAGCAAACTCAACGTGTAACAAAGCGGACACACATAAACCTAGGGTGGCAGCCTAAGCCTAAGGTGTTCTGGCTTGTTCCTGAGCTGATTAATTCAGATGCCTACCGTGAGTTGTCAAAATTTGAAAGTGACTTGCTTCTTTTTGTAATGACTCTGAGGGAATATCCTTCAAATAAAAAATTGAAGAAAGGTAAAGGTCTGTCTCGGGACTATTGGAACCCGTTGAATGGCCATGAAATAACGATCCCCATGGTGGCGGTGGCTGATTTTTTTAATAGGAAGGACATGAGGAGAACTGCCCCCAACTCATCCACGATTACACGGGCAATGAATAAACTCATGCAAGTTGGCTTTCTCTCGTGTGTTCATGTTGGTGGCAGCGGCAAAGGTGATATGAGCAAATACCGCCTGGAGAATAACTGGCGAATCTGGAAGAAGGGTGACCCTCCATGTTTTTCAAAGGCAGGTTTGAGCCGTGTTAAGGGTTTTTGTGTTCCTGGAAGTGGAAAATTTTACCGGTCAGTTTGTAATACCAAAACAATAAAGGGGGGCAATGCCGCATGAGAAAGAGCCGCTTTAGCCATGTAGCCAGGCATGAGAAAGACTGTCCTAGCTTTGCAGCAGCGCATGAGAAAAGATTTTACCTTAACCTTTGTCGTGTAAGCTTTGGTGGCAGAAAACGGCACTAAAGCTCAGAAAAATTTTTTCTCATGCAGCCACGCATGTACCTAATGTAGTACCATTCCTCCCTAGCAGAAAAGGGGATAGGTGGAGGAAGAGAAATAATGACTATGAACAAAAACAATCTAACCCCAAAAAAGAAAAATGAAATAACAGAAAAGCAATCTTCACCCATTCAAGAGATAAAACAAACGGGAAAAGATGTATTACAGGTTGCAGTAAACGATGAACAGCTCATGAAGGCACTTGGATCAAAAGATGAGAATTTTTTATACGGGCTTTTGGAGCAAATCGTTAATGCTGGGACACGAGGCCGAAGCTTTGATGGTAAAGGAGTAGAATTCATGCTGTCAGTGGTTAAAGGCATTAATCCTAAAGACCAGGTTGAGGCAATGTTAGCCTCTCAGATGGCCGCTGTTCAAATGGCAACAATGACTTTCGCTCGCAGGCTTGCACATGTTGAAAATATCCCTCAACAAGACAGTGCGGAACGTGCCTTCAATAAACTGGCCCGAACCTTTGTAGCTCAAATGGAAGCTCTTACCCGGTATCGAGGAAAGGGCCAGCAAAAAATGACCGTTGAACATGTCCACGTGCACCAAGGAGGACAAGCAATAGTGGGCAATGTGAACCAAGAGGGGGGAGGGGTAAAAAATGAAAAGTGAAAATCAACCCCAAGAGAAACGGCGTGGTTGGCTCAAAAATGGAAATCAGCCGGGCGACTTTACGAAAGCCTCAAGATGCGAAGCCAAGACGCGCAGAGGAACCCCTTGTCAATGCCCTGCCATGGTGAATGGTCGCTGCCGGCTGCATGGCGGAAAATCAACCGGAGCCCCGGCGGGAAACCGAAACGCCCTGAAGACGGGGGAGCACACAGCAGAGGCAAAAGCATTCAAAAAACAGATACGTGAATTACTGAGAAACAGCAAGAATGTGTTAATGGAATTAGAAGGGGGAAGTCTATGATCTTGACCTTCCCTTATCCTTTGAGTAGATAGGAAGCAGAGGGATTGATTCGTTTGCTAAATTCGTTGCCGGAGATGGCTCTCGGGATCTGTCTGCTAGAAGAAAAGAATAAGTCAGAAGCCAAGTTGCCATGGATGAACGGCTTTTTCGTTTTATTTTGTTTAGCAAATTTCTCTCAGTTTGCCCGCCGTTAGGCTTATTAAAATCAATATTTTGGAGATAGGCATATGAAAGAAATCATAAAGGACTTTGTCCTGTTTGGTGTCTTTATTTGTATCCCAATAATTTTGTGGGATATACGCCAGGAAATTGTTGCGATACGAAAAATTGTCTACAACATTTGGACTAACGAGCATCCGGAAAATTAATCCCATCACAAATGAAATATTAAAAAAAATAATGATTTAATAATTAAACTGATTGATGGTTGCATAACGAATAAGGTTAGATTGTGAGAGCGGAGCGAGCCACAATCTGAACCGTTTGTTGGACAAGCCCGGTCATATATATATAGGAAATAGCTTTTTGATGTTGAGGTACCCGAAAGGGCGGTTCGGCGAGAAAAGAGATT
>JAHIVT010000016.1 GCA_018816555.1 Pseudomonadota bacterium | reverse complement strand
AGGGGCATTATCATAAAGCTCCCGGTATTGCTCCCGGCTCTGAATGATCACCTCTGCCGCTCTCTTCTGCTCGGAGATGTCCCGGGCGACATGAACCACGCCGACAAGCTCGCCCTGTATGTCGAACATGGGTGAACAGGTCACCTGCAGGGGAATACCGATATGCGGATCATTCACTTCCCGAGTTGCCGGTTGCCTGGTCTGCAGCGCGCTGTCAAGCGGGCATGTAGGCCAGGGGAGGGCAAGGTTATGCAGCACATCATGGCACTTTTTGCCGATCAATTCTTCCGGCCTCACTCCCAGATGGTCGGCCAGGGCCTTGTTTACCCGGACAAGCCTTCTTTCCAGATCATGGACCGAAACAAAATCAGGGATGGCATTGAAGGTGGCCCGCCAGTTCTCTACGGCCTGAGCCAGGGCTGCGTCCATGGCGACCAGCTTTCTTTCCTTGCCTATTTCGCAAAAGACCCGTCTGATGATATTGGGCAGCATCTCGATAAACTGAGTTCCCTTGATGATGTAATCCCTGGCCCCGAGCTTCATCATCTCAACGGCCACTCTCTCGTCGCCGTGGCCGGTCATGATGATAAAGGGGACGTCAATCTCTCTTGCGGCGAGTTCCGTCAGGATTTCCCTGCCGGTCATGTCCGGCAGGACCAGGTCAAGCAGCAGAAGAATATCAGGGGTATCCTTGAGTGCAGCCAAGGCCTCCCTGCCCGTGCCGACCCCCTCCACCTGAAGGCCTTCCCGGCCAAGGTTTTTGCGGATAAGGCGGTTCAGGCCCTCGTCATCTTCAATGACCAGCAGCGGCAAGCTGAGAATATCGGGGCCGGGCTGGTTGTTGTCAAGAATACTTCGTCTCATTTTCTTGCCTTTACTAATTGATTCCGTCTATTGCCGGCACCTGCACAATCATGAGAAAAAGGCCCAGCTGCCTGACAGCGGTGACGAATTTGTCATAATCCACCGGTTTGGTGATATAATTGCTGCATCCCAGTTGGTGGCAATGGTCAACCTCCCGGGGATCATCCGTGGTGGTGAGCATAATCACCGGGATCTTGCGCAGTTCCTGATCCGCTTTGAGCTGCCGTAGGACTTCCACACCATCGACCTTGGGCATGCGGATGTCCAGCAGCAGCAGAAAGGAATCCCCGGACTGGCGGTGCGGCCCGTCCCCTTTCAAGAACAAAAAATCAAGCACCTGCTGCCCGTCGGCAAAGCGGATAATCTTATTTTCTATTCCGGCCCGTCGCAGGTTTTTTTTAATCAAGGCGGCATGGCCTTCATCGTCTTCGGCAATGATGATATGTATTTCTTTTCTCATTTTTTTCTCCATTTGATGAAGGGGTCGCTAGGATTCACGCTCTATTTCCTCCTGTCCCGCCTGGCAGGGATACATAAAATTTGCTGCCCTTGCCCTCTTCGGATTCAACCCAGATCTTGCCGTCCAGGTGGTCAAGAATGCGGTTGACAATGGCGAGGCCCAAGCCTTCACCTTCGCTTCCCGTGGGATTGAGGCGATGAAAGATCTCAAAAATTTTATCCTGATGTTCCCTGGCAATGCCGACACCGTTATCGGCAACACAGTATACGGACCGGTCATTATCCTGCACTCCGCTGATCCTGATGCGGCCGGGTCTGCCTGGATCAAGGTACTTCATGGCATTATCGAGCAGATTGGAAAACAGCTGATTGAGCTGGTCTCGGTCTCCCAGACAGGTTGGCAGAGCGTCCACTCTTATCTCCGTCCCGGCCTGCTTGAGCTGAAAATCCATGGTGGCGACGATATCGTCCAGCAACAGGTTCATATCGCACTCCTCCAGGGTGGGACTGGCACGGCCAAGCCGGGACAGGCGCAACAGTCCGCTGAGCAGAGAATCCATCTTGGCGACGCCCTTCTCGATGAACTGCAGGGATTCGGGGATGTCCTCATTCAGCAAAGGTTCGGCCTGCTGCCGGATCTCTTCCGGAATATTCCTGTTTTGCCAAAGGGATAACAACCTCTTGACATCCGTGGACAACTCCTTGCTGAACCCCTGAACATTGACCAAGGGGGAACGCAGATCGTGGGAGGTGACGTAGATTATCTGCTCCAGTTCATGATTTTTCCGGGCAAGTTCCATGGACAGCCGGTCGCGTTCCTGCTCGGTGTTTTTCCGTTCTTCGATATCCTCTATTACCGTGACAAAATAGGCCGGGGCACCATCCTCATCCCTGACCAGGGAAACGGTCAGATTGGCCCATACCGGGGCACCGTCAAGACGAATGTAACGCTTTTCCAGGGAGTAGGTTGAAATTTCTCCGGCCAGCATCTGCCTGTGAAACTCCAGATCAGTATCAAGGTCATCGGCATGGGTGATGTCCTGAAAGGTAAGCTGCAGCAGTTTGTCCTCCGGGTAACCGACAATATCGCATAATTTCCGGTTGACGCGCAGCCAGTCTCCCCGGGGCGACACCAGGGCAATACCAACGGCGGCCTGTTCAAAGGTTGCCCGGAAACGGTTTTCGCTTTCCCGCAGGGCCTTTTCCGCCTTATTGCGTTCGGCTATTTCAGCGTTTAAATCATCGCGCGAGGCCGTGACCTCTTGCAGATTACTGACCATGCTGTTGAAAGTGCCGGCCAACTGCCCGAACTCATCGTTGCCTGCCAGCTCCATGCGAAAATCAAATTCCCCTTTGCCGATCCGCGCCGCGCCGGCGGTGAGCGCTGCCAGCGAGCGGTTGATGGTGCGCGACAGCACCAACGCAAATACCATGCCCGCCATAATCAAAAGAATGGAGACGACGGTGATGCGAGTGCGCAGGACCTCTGCCGAAGCCAGCACCTCATCTGCATCGGTGCTCACCAGCAGGATCCAGCCAAACCCCGGGTAATGATCTTTTCCCGTGGAGCGGGCATAGGAATAAAACCGTTGCACATTTTGTTCATTGCCAATAAAAAAACCTTTCTCTCCCTGAAGCCGGCTTAATAGATCTGTGTATGAAAAATCCTGCAGAAACCGGTAGGGTCTGGTTCGGTAAATAATTTTTCCGTCCCGCGTCAGCAGCCTGATCCGGGCCGATTGATATCTACCGGTTGCAATCTCCGCCGTCTTGACAATCGGTCCGACATTGACAATTGCCCTGACCACCCCGAGAAAATTGCCATCGCTATCATCGAGCCGCAGGGCAACCGCGATTCCGTAGGAATCCGATGGGGCATGATAGGCGATATCTTCTAATGAAATGCCCTGCTGCCGCGCAGTTTGCCACCAGGACTCTTTGTCCTGCCGGTAGTGACTTGTCCGCCCTGTGGCGGCAATAACAGCACCATAACGGTTGGTAACAAAAAGATTGGGAAAGGAAGAATAGCCATAGTTCGCCACAAAAAAATTAATGAGGTGCTGCCGCAGCCTCCGGCTCAACTCGTTATCCTGTAATTCCCCCATTAAAGGGGATGGAGTATCCGGCGGGGCAGCGATCCATTCCCGCTCCATGCGGTTCATGAAATCCTCCGCTGAGTCCAGTGCGGCGAAGGATTGGTTGGACTTGGCGATGAAGGTAAGAATCCAGGCCTGTTCAGCATAGTTCCACACATACATGATCTTGTCATGTATGGCCAGATCGATGCGTTTCATGGTTTCCTGGGCCAGAATAAGCGATTCTTGGCCGATCGCCTCCTCCAGCGACCGGCGGCTGGCAAAGTCCGCATAAAAAGCCAGGGCCGCGGTCAACGTCAGGGTGACCAGGAAACCCGCCATGATCTTCCGGCTGGTCCTCATCACTGGCTTAACCTCAGCCGGCCATGGTCGATCCTGGCAGGATAGAGCGGCATCATGATCTCCTGACTGCCGGCTTTGAGTTCATAATCTCCCTGCACGCCGGAATAGAGGAAACCATGGGAAAGAAGAAACTGGAGATTCTGCCGGGAGACCTCATTTCCCTCCAGGAGCCCGGCGATCATCCTGACGCAATCATAGCCATTGGCCGCCTGGTGGCTGAATGGTTTGCCGAACCGTGCCTGATAGTTATTCTTGAATTGTCTGGCAAAGAGAAAATCTTCATTGTATACAAGGGGAATGCCGACAAAGACACCCTCCGCCTCGGCCATTTCCGTGATTTGGGGATTGGCGGCTCCAGAGGCTGCTATGAGATGGCCGGTATAGCCGGCCTGCCGCAATTGCCTGATGGCCAGGCGGATATGCCCGACCAGGCCCACCACGTAGACAGCCTGCATGGTGCGCACCGTCTCTATCTGGGGGGTCAGGTCCGTAACATCATAGGCAAAGGCGACCGCTGTGACGCTCCCCCCTGTGGCGGCAAAACTCTGACCGAGCAGTTTGGCCACGGAATTACCGTAAGGGTCATCGAGATGGACGATCCCCAGTTGCCGAACCTTGAGGGTATCCAGAATCCGCTGTGCCACACGGGTTTCTTCCTGGGAGTTTGTATAGTCGCGGAACACCCACTTGCCCTGTTCAGCGAATTGCGGGGCCGAGGTCACCAGCCCCATCAGCACCACCTGATGCCGGGCGGCAAGGGGCGCCAGAGCCATACCCACGGAGCTGAGAGTGGAGACGTAAAGCAGTGGCGGCTTCTCCTGCTCCTCAAGGCGGAGGAAAATCTTTTCCGCCTCAACAGGGCTCGACTTGCTGTCTTCAACAATCAGCTCTATTTTCCGGTTATCAATGCCGCCTTGAGCATTCACCTCTTCAGCAGCCATTACCATGGCATCACGCACATCGACCAGATGGCTGCCCGTCCCGGAAAGAGACAGAATCGCGCCGATGCGGACAGGCTGTTTTTTTTCGCCTCCCGGCAGCCACCGACAAGAAATTGTCCCCACCAGCATAAGTGCGAGGAAAAACAGTGTTTTCAACAATGCTGAGCAGGAGGAATGCAGAAAAATTCCGTTCTTGTCGTACCTCATGCCATCACCTGTATGGAGTTAATACGGATATGTTAGTTTGTATCACACCATGGGGGGGAAATATATTTTTTTATTAAATTCTGAAAAACGGATTGCAATGAAGGGGATTTTCCCCTTGATCCTGATTTACTAAATTTTATGGCTTATCTGCGCTTAGTTTTGCAGGTGCGTGGCAAGGTGAGGTGGTTCGATCATTCCCAACCACTTGATAATATCAATTGAGGTAAGATAAAAAGTCAAGCAGGCATTTTGATTGCCAGGGATGAACAATAATTGAACAACATTGTCAGGACAAGGATATGGCTACCCAGCGAATACCCACCCAGTTATATTCCAGCAGATCCATTGATAGCTAGGGAAATCAGGACGTGCTGTTCCCCGCACTCCCTTTAACCGGGATGGTTACCGTAAAAGTCGTTCCTCTTCCTTTCTGGCTGACCACCTTGATTGCACCGTTGTGTCCCTTGACGATGTCATAGGAGATACTGAGCCCGAGCCCGGTGCCGTGGCCGACATCCCTGGTGGTATAGAACGGTTCGAATATTCTGCTGATCTGTTCTTTGCTCATGCCGCAGCCGGTGTCGCTAATGGCAATATTGACCCACTCCCGATCATGCCATGTTCTTACCCCGATTTCGCCCCGTCCTGCAATGGAGTGTGCCGCGTTGACCATGAGGTTCATGAATACCTGGTTTAACTGCTGAGCGTTACACAGGACCAATGGTAGATTGCCATAGTCTCTGTGCAGGGTTGCCTTGTCTTTCAGCTCGCTCCAGACAATTTGGATGGTGCTTTCCAGGCAGGCATTGATATCCGATGGCTTGACTTTCTCCTCATCCAGGCTTGCAAAGCTCTTGAGGTTCTGAACAATTGCCTTGACCCGATTCGTACCGTCCAACGACTCATGCATAAGCTCCGGGATATCTTCACGGATGTGATCGATTTTCAATTTTTTGTGCAATGCATCCAGTTCCGCATCTTCGGCCTGCAGGGAATTGATGACCTTTGACTGGGCATTGATATATTCAAGCAATCTTTCCACGTATTTACCCAGGGTGACGAGGTTGCTCGTAATAAATCCCATGGGATTGTTGATCTCATGGGCAACTCCGGCGGCCAATTGTCCCACGGAAGCCATCTTTTCCTGTTGATGGAGATGGGCCTGCATGTTTTTTTTCTCATCCTCTGCCAGTTTCTGCTCCGTTACATCGGCGCCGGAAAAGAGGACGCCGCAGATGATGCCGTCATGGTCATGCAGGAGAGAGTTATGAAAAGCCAGAATGCGTTCAGAACCGGACGACGTTTTTATGGCATTTTCATAAAAACTCACTTCACCGCCGTCCATCATCCTGTTGAAAACCTCTTTTATGTCATCCCGGATCCCATCGGGCAGGAAATGCTCAAACCAATTTTTACCAAGGGCATGCTTTACATCCACCCCCAATATCTCGCACCCCTTGGGATTGAGCAGGATGATTTCCCCGCAGGTGTTCAAGGCAACAATCATGACATTGGCCACTTCGAGATACTGCTGCGCCTTCTGTTTCTCCAGGATCAGCTGCTTATTGATCGATATGAGTTCTGCGGTGCGTTCATTTACCCGTTGCTCCAGTTCATCATGGGCCTTCTGCAGGGCCTCCTCCGCCTTTTTCCTGTCAGAGATCTCCCGCCAGACAACATGAAGGGCCGGATGGTCATCCTCCGTTACCGCGGTCAGCAAGACCTCAACCGGAAAGACCTCGCCGTCGGCCCGGACATGGTCCCACTCAAAACGCATCGATCCTTTTTCAAAGGCAGCGGCGATCATTTCGTTTGCCTTTTCAAAGGACAACCGCCCGTCCGGCTGCCGTTCAGGGGATAGTTGCGCTGGGTGGGTATCGAGCAGATCCTGTTTGTTGCTGTACCGCAACATCTTCACGGTTGCCTCGTTACAGTCAACAAACTTGCCGCCGACTATAATCAGAATGGCGTCCGCACTTCGCTCAAAGAGTTTCCGATATCTGTCTTTCATAAATACTTTTTGTCCATGTTTTTAAACCGATGGTCAAGAAAGCAGGCCGCTCTTGGCGCCCATAGATACTTTGAAATAATTTTAACACCGATTTTCGCGAACGCTTTTACAGATTAAGACAACCAGGTGGTGAGTCTGGTTATCTTACAATGTAACACATTGAATTTACATGGAATATATTGCAAGGCGACCATAAAGTTCTTCCTGTATTGTTAGCTTT
>JAHIVT010000152.1 GCA_018816555.1 Pseudomonadota bacterium | reverse complement strand
TAAAACAGACTATTTGGCCAATGGTTATCTTTTTTAAGGCAAATTGCCGGCTTGTGAGCCGATTTTTCCAATCTGAACTCCTCAGCCGGCATAAAAACTCACTTCTTGACGGTCAGCTTTGATCGTCCGGGAGCAGCTGGTTGCAATTTGATGGATTAGCCAAAAAACAAGACAGACGCATAACTGCAGCGTTCATCAGGTCAACTTATTATCATCGGCATCCGCGACAAGAGATTATTGCCCGGATCAGTAGATTTTATTGCTAACAAGGATTTTGCGCCGTTGACGGATTAAAACGAACAGGAAAAACACCAATGAGGTCGGCTATGAAATTTATTCAATTCATCAAAAAAATTTTCAGTAAAGGAAATATCGTGCCGGAGTAAAATGGCACTCTACACCAGTGACCTGCGATCAATCATATAGTTACTGCCCTCTTTTTTCTTGACGAAATGCTTAATCTCCGAAGCAGTGGTGGAGATTTCCCCGTAATGAATGAATTGATGGGCGCCGGTGATGACCACGGCAATGGAGAGACTGAGCAGACCGAAAACGGTCTCCCGGCCCTGCCGGTCCTTTTCCACATAACAGCCGACCTTGAGATCCTCGTCCGGGATAAACATATTCCGCACAACCTCAAAATTTGCCAGGATACGCTCGCAAACAGGTTTCACCTTGTCCTCTTTAACAATAAAAACGAAATCATCGCCGCCCACATGGCCGACAAAACTCCCCTCCCTGGCCAGTTCATCAATCACATTTACGGCAATACGGGCCACCATGAGGATAACGTCATCACCCTGGGAAAAGCCATAGCGATCGTTATATGGCTTAAAATTATCAATATCAATATAGCAGACGCCATAACTTTCATCCGAGTCAATGGCTTTCTGGATAGCCCGCAGAATGGAGGTGTTGCCCGGCAGTCTGCTGAGCGGGTTATTGTCAAAAACCCTGATCATCCTTGCTTCGGCAAGGCGGATTCGTGCCCGCAGGAGTTCGGGGGCAAAGGGACGGACGAGAAAATCATCCACCGCATACTGCTGCCAGTCCAGCCCCGCTAAGACCTGCTTGTCATCGACAATGAGAATGACGGGAATATTGGTTTTCTGCAGACAGCCCTTTACCGCGTTCAACAGGGCAAAAGGGGCCTTCTCTTCCCCAAAGGACTTTTCCATGATCAGCATATCCGGCGGGTCTTCAAGAATAAGCGAAATGGCGGAATGCAGCTCCTGCATCAACAGGAGCTGATAGCCCTTGGCTTCAAGGACGATCCTGTGTTCAGGAGTGCTGATAATCTTTTCACCTGCAACAAGAATTCGTTTCATGGCTTTTAAGCGCGGGACTCCGGTAAGGATTTGTTTTTAGCTGCAGATATAAAAATATTCTTTGCCGCGCAGGCAGATTACGATGTCATGCTGTTTTCCAGTTCCGACTGAATCTCCAGGCTGAACCCCTTGACATCCCACAGCTTCTCTTCCACCGCATCCATTATTTCATCGAGATCATGCTGGGTCAGGTTCAGGAGCTGCCAGGCCGTCTTGCTGAGCGGTGGAACCCAGACGTCATCTCCATGTCCGTAGCCCAGCCCCCGGATCAGAATATCACTGAAATGAATAATCGAGGCGCACAGCTTCTCATCCTTGGCCTCCAGTGGATTGTGGTGACAGGCAATGGGTTCTACAAGCTTGGCAGGGAGATTCCAGCTCTTGGCCAGCCAGCCTCCCACCTCGGCATGATCAATACCCAGCAGCTCTTTTTCTGCCTCAATCATGGAAATCTGCCGGTCATGAACCATTTGCTTTAACGTTTCAAATTCCTGCTTCAATTCCATCTTGATGGCCACCTTGCCGATATCATGAATCAGACCGGCGGTGCTGACCTCCTCGGGATCACTGACACCCAGACGTTTGGCCAGCACGCTGCAGACCACGGCACAGCCCAGAGAGTGCTCCCACAGTTCCACATCCTGGGATTCCATCAGCTCGAAGATGGAAGAGCTGATAATGAGGCTCTTGATAACATTAAATCCGAGCAGAATAATGGCGCTGTTGAGCGAGCTGATTTTCTGCGGAAAGCCGTAAAAGGCGGAATTGACCAGCTTAAGCAGCTTCGCCGCCAGAATATGATCCTTGCTGATCACCTTGCCCATCTGCTCGGTGGTCGTATCGGGATCCTCCGCCATCCTGGTCAGCTTGACAATAATGCCGGGAAGAGTGGGAAGACTTTTCACCTCCCGCAGGGCCTTACGAAACTGGGATTGTCGAGTGTCTTCCATCAGGAGGTCTTTCTGCCTGCAACCTTACGCTGCTTAATCTTTTTTTTAATATACATGAGGGGAGGGACATGCTTTACCCGGGAAAATCTTTTTTCAATATCACGCAGTTCCTGCTCCAGACTTTTTTCCCCCTCGACCTGCACGGGGTGCCCTTCAACCGTGATGTAACTGATATCCATTTTCCTGATTCTTTCAATAATGGTAGCGGTTAAGCTCGTCCCTTTACCGCAGAGGATCCGCCCATCGGAGGTCAACACATCCATACCCAGCACCATACCTTCAGCAGCCTGCATACTTAATATCTGCTGCACAATTTCCTCCCATGCAAGACGTTGCCTGCAGCAAAAAAATGCCCAAACAGTTGACAGACGGGCCAAGCAACATTACACTTCAGAAAGTTGGATTGACCATCAAAAGGCCAGAAAAACATTTGCGCCATCTGTTCCCGCGAAGAACGCGAATCCGTTTCCGACCTCAAATTAAATTTATACTTAATAGATATAGTAAGATTATACCTTTTTCAGGGAGAACTCAAATGCCTATTTATGAATACGAATGCCAAAAATGCAAGAAGGTGACCGAAGCCTGGCAAAATGTATCCGATGAACCTCTGACCAGTTGCCCGGACTGTCACGGCAGCCTCAAGAAACTGATTTCCTCCAGCTCCTTCCAGTTAAAGGGAGGCGGCTGGTATGCGGACGGTTACAGCAGCACCAAGCAGGGCAAATGCGAATCGAGCTCATCAGCTTCCGGCGACTGCGGCAAGGCAACCGCCACCTGCCCCTGCGCCACGTCCTGATTTCCCCTGCCTTATTAACAGGAAGGATGAGTGCACTTCATCCTTCCTGCCGCCTTGTCTCCTCATGCACCGGAAATGATCATCGCATCCCCATAACTGAAAAAACGGTAACCATTGTCCACCGCATGGACATATGCGGTTAAAATCCTCTCCCGCCCAACCAGAGCGCTTACCATAAAGAGCAGTGAAGATCCCGGCAGGTGAAAGTTGGTTATCAGATTGTTCACCACCTTGAAACGATAGCCCGGAAACATATACAAATCACACCAGCCCTCTTTTGCCTGCACCGCGCCTGTCGCATCTGCCGCAAATTCCAGGGCTCGGACCGTGGTGGTGCCCACTGCCCAGATCCGCCCGCCTCTGTTGCGGACTTCGTTGATTTTGCCGGCTGTCCTGGCCGACACCGTCAGAAACTCGGAGTGAATCTGATGCTGCCTGATGTCCTGCACCCGTACCGGGGCAAAGGTTCCGTAGCCCACATGCAGGGTAACGCTCTCCCGCTCCACTCCTTTTTTATCAATGGCGGCAAGCAGCTCATCGGTAAAATGCAGCCCCGCCGTGGGGGCGGCAATGGCCCCGGTCTCAGCTGCAAAAACAGTCTGATATCTTTCCCTGTCTCCGGGCTCTTCTCCCTGCTCCCTTTTGATATATGGAGGAAGGGGCAGTTGGCCGTATTTATCCAAGAGCTGCGCCAGTTCACCTTGGAAATACAGATTCAGCCTGGCTTTTCCTGCCGCAAAAACCTCAATCACCTCGGCTGTAAGATCTTCGGCAAAAATGATTCTCTGCCCGGACCGGAATCCCTTGGAACTTTTCAACAGACCTGTCACCTCGACCTGCTTGCGGCTCCCGGCTGCCGGAAAAATCTCCTGGGGATAATGCAGTATAAGCAGTTCAACCCGGCCGCCGGTTTCTTTACGCCCCAGGAGCCTGGCCGGAAAAACCCTGGTATTGTTTACCACCAGCAAATCGCCGGGAGAAAAAAAATCCACGATATCGGTAAAACAAAGATCGCGGATGGCGCCGGTGACAGAGTCAAGGGCCAGCAGGCGGGAAAGCTCGCGCCTTGCTGCGGGCTGCTGGGCAATCCTGTCCGGCGGAAGATCGTAGTGATAGGACTCAATATTATACATCAGGGAAATTTTCTCTGCCATGATCTGAACTGTAATTTTTATTTGCTGCCTGCGCAGGAAAAATCTATATCAGGTTTGTCTGTTGGGTAAGATAGCAGAGCAGAAGACCCGCGCCCATTGCCAGCAGTCCGAGAACGCGTAAAACCGTGGGATTCACCTCGGAGAGTTGCCTCAACCATTTCTGCATGGCCTCAGGACAGGCCACATACGGCAGGGATTCCAGGATCAGAACCACACCTATTAAAGAAAGTAAATATTTCATGGCCGCCATACTAGCAGGAGCAGGACAGGAATTCAACAGTTTGCCAACTGGTGCATGAAATATCCCGATTACGTCCCCACTTCAGTCAAATAAGAAAAACGTTGCAGCAAATCAACCATTTATACTCTCAAAAAACAAATACTGCTTTTTCACCCGAAGTACTGGTACTTTTTTTCCATTGCTTCAAATATTCCCAACTTAGCACTTAAAAATTTTCGTAAAAAAGATTATAGTCACAGGGTTATGATTATGAGAAAACCGACAAAACAGATAAAGGTGGGCAATGTGCCCATTGGCAACGAGGCCCCCATCGCCGTGCAGTCGATGACCAATACCGACACCCGGGATGTTGCGGCAACGGTTGCTCAGATTCACCGACTGGAAGCTGCGGGCTGCGAGATTATCCGCGTTGCCGTGCCGGACCTGGAGGCAGCCCGGGCCATTCGCTCTATACGCGACGGGATCACCATCCCGCTGATTGCCGATATCCATTTTGACTATCGTCTGGCAGTGGCCAGCATGGAAAACGGCGCTCAGGGCATCAGAATCAATCCCGGCAACATCGGCGGGGCGGAAAAACTCGGTAAGGTGGTTGATGCCGCCAAAACCCATCAGGTACCGATCCGGGTCGGGGTCAATTCCGGCTCGGTTGAAAAAGATATCCTGGCCCGCCACGGACATCCGACTCCCGCGGCCCTGGTGGAAAGCGCCATCAGAAATATCCGGCTGCTGGAAAATCTCCACTTTTTCGAGCAGAAAATCTCCATTAAATCCTCCGACACTCTGACCACCATCGACGCCTACCGGCTGCTCTCCGCCCAGTGTGATTATCCCCTGCACCTGGGGGTAACCGAGGCGGGCGGGCTTATTGCCGGCACGGTAAAATCAAGCGTTGCCCTGGGCATGCTCCTGTATGAGGGAATCGGCGACACCTTCCGCATCTCGCTCACCCGTGATCCGGTTGAGGAAATCCGGGTCGCCTTTGAGCTGCTCCGCTGCCTGCGCATCCGCGAAAGAGGGCCGGAACTGATATCATGCCCCACCTGCGGCCGCTGTCAGATCAATCTCTTCAACTTGGCCGAGAAGGTGGAGGAACATATCCAGCACATGGAAACGCACCTCAAAGTTGCCGTAATGGGCTGCGTGGTCAATGGCCCGGGAGAGGCAAAAGAAGCTGATATCGGCCTTGCCGGCGGCAACGGGGTGGGCATTATCTTTAAAAAGGGGCAGCTGTACAAAAAAGTGCCGGAAGACCAGCTGCTTGAAGTGTTTATTGATGAACTGGATGCCATGGCGCGCAACAAAAAATAATTTTTACTTTATACTTTATATAATCTGTCAAAAGGATTCACCATGCGTTTTTCTCAACTCCTCTTACCAACATTAAAAGAAACACCTGCAGAGGCTGAGGTGGTCAGCCATAAACTGATGCTGCGGGCCGGCTTTATTCGCAAACTGGCCTCCGGTATCTACTGCTATCTGCCCCTTGGCCTGAAATCCATCCGCAAGGTGGAACAGATCGTCAGAGAGGAAATGAACAACGCCGGAGCCCAGGAACTGCTGCTGCCCATGGTCCAACCCGCCGACCTCTGGCAGGAATCAGGCCGCTGGCACAAATACGGCGCCGAACTGCTGCGCTTTACCGACCGCCATCAGCGGGAAAGCTGCCTCGGCCCCACCCACGAAGAGGTCATCACCGACCTGGTCAGAAAAAACATCCATTCCTACCGCAGTCTGCCTCTCAATCTCTACCAGATCCAGACCAAATTCCGCGATGAGATACGGCCACGTTTCGGGCTCATGAGGGGCCGTGAGTTCATCATGAAGGATGGCTACAGCTTTGACGCCACGGAAAAAGGGGCTGAAGAAACCTACGAGAAAATGAAGTATGCCTATCACCGGATCTTCACCAGGTGCGGACTCAGCTTCCGGGCCGTGGAAGCGGATTCAGGCACCATCGGCGGCAGCTTTTCCCACGAATTCATGGTGCTGGCCGATACCGGTGAAGACACCATCGTTATCTGCAAAGCGTGTTCGTACGCTGCCAATATGGAGAAGGCCCGGGCCATGGAAACTACGGCCCCGCAGGCAGTGGAAGAGCTTCCTCTGACAAAGGTGGAAACACCGGGCAAACGCAAGGTACAGGCGGTATGCGAATTTCTCGATATCTCGCCTGCGAATCTGGTGAAAACCCTCATCTATATGGCCGACGGCAAGCCGGTTGCCGTGCTGCTGCGCGGCGACCACGAGGTGCAGGAGGTCAAGCTGCAGAACCTCCTGGGGGCAACCGAGGTACGACTAGCTGACGACAAGGAAACCTTTGACAGCACCGGTACCCCCAGCGGCTACCTGGGACCGGTGGGATTGTCCCTGCCCCTTGTCGCTGACCTGGAAGTTACAAAAATGGCCAATTTCACCGTGGGCGCCAACGAGAAGAACTTTCACCTGCAGAACGTCAACATCGGCCGAGACTTCAATCCGGCCAAAACCGCTGATCTGCGTATGGTGACCAAAGCTGACCGCTGCCCGCTCTGCGGCGGGCAGCTGGAACTCACCCGAGGCATCGAGGTAGGCCACATCTTCAAACTGGGCACCACTTACAGTGAGGCGCTCAAGGCCACTTTTCTCGATGATCAGGGCAAAGAAATACCCTTTGTCATGGGATGTTACGGCATCGGCGTCAGCCGGGCTGTCGCCGCTTCCATTGAACAGAACCATGACAAAGACGGCATCATCTTCCCTCTTCCCATTGCCCCCTTCCAGGTCATGCTGCTTAATCTTTCCACCAATGATGAGGCAATCAGCAAGGCTGCGGAAAGCCTTTATGCTGATTTCACGGCCAATGGCATCGAGGTGCTTTTCGATGACCGGGACGAAAGGCCGGGCATCAAATTCAAGGATGCCGATCTCATCGGCATCCCCTACCGGGTCATGGTCGGCAACAGTCTGACCAAAGAAGGAAAAATTGAAATCAGGGAACGCGCCAACGGCCTGACAACCGCCGTCTCCTTTGAAGAAGCGACAACGAGGCTCAAACAGATGATAGAGTCCGCCATGAAAAACTGCCAACTCTGAAGGTGTTTTTATGGCACGACATCTTGTTCACGCAACTAATGATCAAATCACCCTTGATGATCTGATCAAAACGGCTCGGGAATACCTGCCGGAGAAGGATACGGACGACCTGCGCAAGGCCTATGACTTTGCCCTCAAGGTGCATGGCGACCGAAAAAGACCAAACGGCACACCTTACATCAATCACCCGTTGACCGTTGCCCACACGCTGGCTCACATGCAGCTGGATGTGGAAACCTTGCAGGCCGCCCTGTTGCATGGAATCTTTAAGGATCCCGATAGTCCGATTACCACTAAAGAGGTGAGTGCGGCATTCGGTCCGGTGGTGGAGGCCATCGTTTCCGGCGTTACCAAGATCAACAAGGTAGAATTCAATGCCAATTTTGACTATCAGGCCGAAAACATCCGCAAGATGCTCCTGGCCATGTCTTCCGACATCCGGGTCCTGCTGGTAAAACTGGCGGATCGTCTCCATCTCATGCAGCTGATGGATATGCCGGCAGAGGAAAAAAACTCCTTTGCCCTGGAGACCATGGACCTCTATGCCCCTCTGGCCAGCCGGCTCGGAGTGGACTGGATGAAACGGGAGTTGGAGGATCTCGCCTTTGCCTGCCTGCACCCCAAGGAGTATCAGGATCTTGCCGCCAAAGTGGATTCCTCCACCATGGACAGGGTCCGCTATGTGGAGGAAATCAAAGAGCTTCTGTCAAACAAGCTGCGCGAACAGGGGTTTACCGATTTCAAGATACTTGGCCGCCCGAAGCATCTTTACTCCATCTACAGAAAGCTCATTGCCCAGAACATTCCCCTGGAAAAGGTTTATGACCGGGTGGCCTTCCGCATCATTCTGCAAAACGTGCGGGAATGCTATGAAGTGCTTGGTCTGGTCCATTCCCTCTGGGCGCCCATTGCCGGCAGATTCAAGGATTTCATCAGCAGCCCGAAATCCAATATGTACCAATCACTACATACCTCGGTAATCGGCCCCCGCGGCAATTTCATGGAAATCCAGATCCGCACCGAGGAAATGGATAAAATTGCCAAAGAGGGTATTGCCGCCCACTGGGCCTATAAAGAAGGAACCGCTGTCTCCCAGAAGGATGCCAAGATGTTTCAGTGGTTGAAACAGCTCATCCAGTGGCTGCAGGACCTCAAGGACCCGCGGGAGTTTCTTGATGCCTTCAAGGATGAACTCCATCAGGCGGAAATTTATGTACTAACTCCCAACGGAGAGGTAAAGGAGCTGCCCGAAGGCAGTACTCCCCTCGATTTTGCCTATGCCATCCACACCCAGGTCGGCAACCGCTGCACGGGTGCCAAGATTAACGGCCGCCTGGTACCGCTTAAGACCAACCTGAAGAATGGTGACGAAGTTGAGATTCTCACCTCTCCTCACCAGCAGCCCAGCAGAGGCTGGTTGTCCCTGGTCAAAACCAGCAGGGCAAAAAGCCGTATCCGGCAGTTCCTCCGCCAGGAAGAGATGGAAAAAAGTCTTAAACTGGGCCAGGAGATCTGCGAACGGGAATTACGCAAGCATAACCTCAGTTTAAAGAAACTGATTAAAACAGGACACTTGAAGGAGATTCTCAAGAGGGCCAATTCCAATGCCCTGGAGGATCTGCTGCGTAAGGTCGGCTCCGGCAAAATCCGCACTGATCAGATTGTCGATCTGATGCTGCCTCCTGAAGTCAAGAAAAACAAGGAGGAAGCAGCTGCGGCACTTCATGAGATAACGACGGAAACGGTGGCACCTTCACGGCCTGCCAAAACACGTTCCGACGACGCGATAGAAATAGACGGCATTGACAATCTGCTGATTAAAATCAGCCACTGCTGTCTGCCCATGCCGGGGGATGACATCATGGGCTTTATTACCACCGGCCGGGGTATTTCGGTCCATAAGGCCAGCTGTCCCAATCTGCTGGCAACGGACCCCATGAGACGCATCGAGGTGCAATGGTCAAATTCGGCCAAGACCAAGCATCGCGCCCATATCCAGATCATCGCCCAGGACAAGAAAGGTCTGCTGGTGACGATCTGCAATGCCATCACCAATGATGATGCCAACATTCTCAATGTGGACGCCCATGCCACCAAAGACAACCTGGCCAGACTCAATATTGTTCTTGAAGTAAACAACATGGAACACCTGAGTACACTGCTGCAGCATCTGCGACAGCTTGATCAGGTGATTGAGGCGAGAAGAAGATAAAAAAAATCCACCTGAAAAGGCAACATGCTCGATGTTACATCTTCAGGTGGATAGAAAAAGAGAGGTACTGCGGAGTATTGCCGATGGGTGATTATGCCTTCTGCACGACAGGCTGCACAACAGGCTTCACTACCGCACCGGAACGGATGCAGCGGGTGCATACACGAATTTGCTTGGAACTGCCGCCAACGGTTGCAACCCGAACCTTCTGCAGATTGGGTAACCAACGCCGTCTTGTCTTGTTGTGGGCGTGACTGACATTGTTTCCGGTAACTGGCTTTTTGCCACAGATTTCACATAATTTAGACATAATCATACTCCTTTAAAATCGAAAGTCCGACGCGGCGGGCTTCGAGGTAAGGCTCAAAACGAGCATATTTTTTATAAGAACCATGATTTATACCTTGTCCTCCACGGCATGGCAAGTTTTTTTTTATAAATCAACAGAAGTCGTGAAAAAGTGTATATTAAGCATTATTTTTGAACTTTCTCGCAAAGCACCTTGTCCTAAGTCAATAATAATTGATAACATCTTCTTGGCAGGCTATTATATTGACACTTTGTAACACTTCATGGTATCAGGCTAACTTTCATATTTTTTTATCCGCATAGTAAACCAAATTCCACTAACCCTAACACCACCAAGGATAGCATGAGTATCAAGAAAAACAGTATATGGAGTTTTTTCGCATCGGTTAAACTCGCCCTCTTTGTTCTTTTCTTTCTTGCCATAGCCTCCGTTATCGGCACCGTCATACCCCAGAACGCCCCCCCCGATGCTTACATAAATGAATTCGGGGCAAACATGGCCAAGTTTTTTCAAATTCTTGACATTCCGGACATGTATAACTCCTGGTGGTTCATCAGTCTGCTTATCATGCTGGCTCTCAATCTCACCATCTGCACCATAGAAAGACTGCCCAATGTCTGGCATCTTGTCGTGCAGGACAATCTGCAAACTGATATTGACCGGCTTGCCAAAATGCGGCCGAGCAAAGAGATTCTTACCTCTCTTTCCCCTGATGAAGCCGCAAACAGGGCTCGGGCAAGTCTGGCGGAAAACGGCTGGCAAGCAAAAGAGGCCCCGCGCGACGCAGGCATTCTGCTTTTCGCCCAGAAAGGGCCATGGACCCGCTTTGGCGTCTATGCGGTCCACACAAGCATTCTCGTCATATTTGCCGGGGCAATGATCGGCTCCCATTTCGGTTACAAGGGCAGCATCATGATCCCGGAGACACGCTCCTCCGACATCATGTACTCCTTTAGCAACGAAGAACCGATCAAGCTGGGCTTTGAGGTGCTGTGCAAGCGCTTCACCCTGACCCACTACGCCAACGGCGCCCCCAAGGAATTCCGCTCCGATCTGGCCATCCTGGAAAATGGCAAGGAGGTGCTGACAAAATCCATTGTGGTCAACGATCCTCTTTCCTACAAAGGACACACCTTCTACCAGTCCAGCTATCAGTCATATAAAAAGTTCCTTGTTTCCCTTACCGATAACCAGACGAAACAGGCAGAAACCTTTCTCATCGAACCGGGCAAAGAAATCAAATGGCCTGTGGAGGATATCACCTTCGGCATCATCAACCGGGAGATGACCGAAACCCCGTTCCTATACAAATATAAGGTATGGTTCAAAGACAGCACCGGTGTCGCGGAGCCATTCTGGATAACGGACGGGGACACAACCACCGTCAAACGTAACGGCAAAGACTACACCTTTGCTCTGAAAGAATTTTTTGCAACCGGTCTGCAGGTCACAAAAGACCCCGGTGTCTGGTATGTGTATTTCGGCTGCACCCTCATGCTGCTCGGCCTGATGGTTGCTTTTTTTCTTTCCCACCGCCGCATCTGGGTTTACATCAAACAAGAAGACGACGAGACCAGCGTCCTGATAAGCGGCAACACCAATAAAAACAGACCGACTTTTGAAAAGAACTTTGACGCAGTGAACCGGAGTCTTGAGGAAAAGATAAAAAGCCGCTCCTGAAACAGCATTATCAGACAAACTGCCGGAAAGACATTTTTTTACTACTGTATGCATCCAAGAGGATAGACAATGACAAGTTCTCAACTGTTAGGAATCAGCACCCTCGGCTACTTGGTGGCCTCGGCTCTTTACATCGCCACCCTTATTTTCAAAACCAAAAAAAGCGGCATTGCGGCATCCGCTGTCACACTCATTACCTTTCTGCTCCAGACAACGGGTATCGGTCTCAGATGGTATGAATCATATCATATGGGTTTTGGTCATGCCCCCTTGTCCAATATGTATGAATCGCTGGTTTTCTTTTCCTGGGCCATCGTTATTTTCTACCTGCTGCTTGAAGTGAAATTCAATAACCGGCTCATCGGCGCCTTTGCCATTCCCTTTGCCTTTATCAGCATGGCCTACGCCTCGTTCGGCAAGGGCATCACCCAGGAGATCTCCCCTCTTATTCCCGCCCTGCAGAGCAACTGGCTCATTGCCCACGTTGTTACCTGCTTCATCGGCTATGCCGCCTTTGCCGTTGCCTGTGGCCTTGGCTGCATGTATCTGGTAAAAAGCTCCGCCGAGGACAAACCGGACGCAGGCTTGATCGGCACCCTGCCAGGTCTCAAGGTCATTGATGACATCATTCATAAAACCATCATTTTCGGCTTTCTCTGGCTGAGCGCAGGAATCATTACCGGCGCAATCTGGGCAAATTCCGCCTGGGGCACCTATTGGAGCTGGGACCCCAAGGAAACCTGGTCGCTGATCACCTGGTTCATCTACGCAGCCACTCTGCACGCCCGTTTCACCCGCGGCTGGCAGGGCAAACGCATCGCCTGGCTGGCCATCATCGGCTTTCTATCGGTGATCTTCACCTATTTCGGCGTCAACTTTCTCCTGTCAGGACTGCACAGCTACGGCAGCAGCTAAACACTTGTAATAAATAATATCACCGTTTGGTTATCAGCAACGGCATAAGGAGCCGTAACGAAATATTCAAGAATGAAGGGGTGTTTCGTAACGGCTTCTAAAAATGACCTATGCTTCATCTTTTTCCCTCTTCTATCTTGACAAATTAAGAGCGACAACGTAAAAAGAAACCGATTATCTAGTTTTTGTGTGTGTTAGGTTAAGTAACAAATTCAATCAAGGGGAGAATGAAACATGTTCAAAAAAACCATTGTATCTTTAACAGCTTTTGCATTCCTTGCCGGATTCGCCGGCATTAATTCTGCTATGGCTGAGACCGACAAAGGACCTGCGGAGATGGTACTCCAGGCCACAGTTGACGCTGCCAAAAAAGCCAAACCAGCCACTTTCCCGCATAAAAAGCATCAAGATAACGCAGAAATGAAAATGACCTGCGGTGACTGCCATCACACCAAAGACGCTGACGGCAAACAGGTTGCTTACACCGACGGCATGAAGATCGAAAAATGCGAAACCTGCCACAACAAAGCTGCCGGTCTCAAGAAAGAAATTGCCACATTCAAGGATGCTGCCCATACCAACTGCAAAGGCTGCCATAAAGACAAGAAAAAAGGTCCGACAAAATGTCCTGACTGCCATAAGGGAAGCTCTGACAAAGAATAATTCTTTTACCTAAGCCCATCTGATGGTAAAAAAAGGCTGCTCGAAAGAGCGGCCTTTTTTTTATTATAATCATTGCACGATCTTTTATCACTTAAGCGGAAATCATGGCGGCAGGCAAAAAGACCAACAACAAAAAGCGAATATGGACATGGACCCATGTCCACGTCTCCCTCTATCTCCTTGCCATTGCCGCCCTGCTGACCCTGTTCCTCGGCATTCTTCTTTTCCTGTTTCTGACCCTTAATATTCCGGATATCAGCTCACTGGCAAGCTACACCCCGCCGGCTACCACCGTTATTCTTGACAAAAACGGCAGACAGCTTGACGCGATCTTTACCCAGAACCGCTTTGTTGTCCCCATTGACAGCATGCCCAAGAACCTGCCTCTTGCCTTTGTGGCCGCTGAAGATGCCCGTTTTTTTCAGCATGCCGGGGTTGACGCCTGGTCCACCCTCCGCGCTCTTCTGCACAATCTTCGCAAGGGCGCAAAGGGCCAGGGAGGCAGCACGATCACCCAACAGGTGGCCCGGGCGCTCCTTCTCTCCCCCGAGAAAACATATACCAGGAAGATCAAGGAAGCCATTCTCGCCTATCGCATCGATAAGGTTCTCAGCAAAAAAGAGATCCTCCACATCTATTTGAACCAGATCTATTTCGGAGAAGGAGCTTATGGAGTGGATGCCGCTGCCAGGGTTTACTTCGGCAAAAAAGCCGTTGACCTTAATCTGGCCGAGATTGCCATTCTTGCCGGGCTACCCCAGGCGCCAAGCCGGTATTCCCCTTTCAAGCACTTTGATCTGACCAAAAAAAGACAGGCTTATGTGTTAAACAGGATGGCCGAAGAAGGCTACATTACCGCCACCATGGCCAGAAAGGCCTTTGCCCGCCCGCTCCTGTGGGGGGCGCCGGTTGAAACGGACGATGACTCCAGATATTTTGTCCAGCATGTTAAAAAATATATTCAGGCAAAATATGGCTGGCAGGCTTTGGTGGAAGGCGGGCTCACCATTGAGACCACCCTTGATCCCAACCTGCAGAAATCAGCCACCGCTGCGGTCAACAGAGGTGTGGCCAAATGGGTGGTGAGGCGTCACAAAAAGAGTACCGGACTGCCCCAGGCCGCACTTGTTGCCATGGATGCCTCCACCGGCGAAGTCCGGGCTCTGGTTGGCGGCACGGACTACAACAAAAGCCAGTTTGACAGGGCCACCCAGGCAAGAAGACAACCGGGGTCCGCCTTTAAGCCCATTGTCTATGCCGCCGCCTTGAAAGAGTCATTCACCCCGGCATCAATCATCATGGACGAGCCGCTTGTCCTGCCGGGGTCCGCCCAAGGATCAACCTGGCAACCGCAGAATTTCGACGGCAGATTTACCGGCCCGACCACTTTGGAATCCGCTCTCATCCACTCCAGAAACATTGTCACGGTTAAATTGCTCCAGAAAATAGGGATAGAACCCGTACGTGAACTGGCCCGGGATATGGGCGTTTCCTCACAGCTCAACAAAAATCTTTCCCTGGCCCTGGGTTCCTCCGAGGTGACCCTGCTTGAGTTGACCGGAGCATACACCACCTTTGCCAATCTTGGCCAGGCATCAAGGCCGGTGTTTATTGCAAAAATTACTGATCGCAACGGAAACACACTGGAATCATTTAAAAGAAAAAAGAGGCAGGTTCTGGATGAAGAGACCGCCTACCTGATAACCCGCATCATGCAAGGAGTTATAGGAGAAGGGACAGGAAAGAGTGCCAGGGGGCTGACTCAGGAGGCCGCAGGGAAAACAGGCACCACAGATACATACCGCGATGCCTGGTTCATCGGTTATACCCCTGAGATGGTTTGCGGAGTGTGGATGGGTTTTGACAAAAAGCTTTCCCTTGGCAATAATGAGACGGGAGGGCTGGCCTGCGCGCCTATCTGGCTCGATTTCATGCAGAAGGTCCCGATGAAAGTGGAACAGTTTCCCATTCCCAAGGGTATCGTTTTTCTTCCAGTTGACCAGGAAACTGGGAAATTCAATCCATCAAACAGTGACAAATCCACCTGGATGGCCTTCGGCAAGGACAGAATGCCATGGTTGGGGCAGCCGTCTCATAGAGAGCAGCAGAACCCTTCAGGTCAAAATGAATAAGAAGAAAAAGCCGGGTGATCAGAACCCGGCTTGAAAAACAGTGAGGCAGGTGAAGACAATCACGACTGCTGCCGCCGTTGCGGCAGGTCTTTCAACTCATCCTTGCCCTGGAAAATCACCGTAAAGTTTTCCTGCAATACCTGCGAAAGCGTCTCCAGTGCTCCATCATCCTTGACCATGACCCGAATTGCAACCCGCTTCATGCCCTCAGGAGCGTCTTCAAAGGATGTCAACACACTGATAACCCTGGCATTATATTCACGCAGCAACTTCACAACCTTTGTTACGGAGCCGGGTTCATCCACCAAGTCAAAAACGTACTGCATGGCGCCGTCCTTGATGCCGGTGCTGTGAATAAAGCCGCGCAGCACATCTGTTTCACTGAGCACTCCGATCAGGTAGCCGGAGGAATCCGCTACCGGCACACCGGATATCTTGCAATCGAGCATGATGACTGCCGCCTTTTCCAGGGATTCATTGCCATGGATGACAATGGGATTCGGTGTCATCACGTCTTTCACCTTCATTTCCGACAGCAGGTAATAAAGCTCATGGACATCAAGTGAGGTGGTTTTTGATGGTGAAGCATCTTTAACGTCACGATCAGTGATAATCCCAATAAGTTTGCCATGGGAAACAACAGGCAGGCGGCGAATTGAATTCTCTTTCATAATACGGGTGGCCCGCATGAGTGACGTATTTTCATCTACGGTCAGAACATCTTTCGCCATCCAATCACGAATCAGCATATTTAATTTCCTCCTTGATCTCTCTCTAATCAAATCTGATATTGCTGGCTAAAACAGTATGGCACAGGTTACATTTCCCCTGCTGCACAAGAAAAGAAATAAGTTTCAGGTTACAAACTGGTATTTATAAAATATTCCCATTGATATAGCAAGGCTTTCGGGAAAATAGTGCTTTTGAAAAAGCATTTTCTTGCCGGAACTTTTTTTTAACAACCCGTTTGATTTTTTTCGATCCCGCAGGTATAGAAGCAGCTTCGAGAAAATTTATCAAGCATGACACCGCACTCACATGACAATCCATTCATCTCTTTCAGATCAGACCCTTTCCCGCCTGCTGGCAAGTCTTGGCAACCAGGATTTTGTCCTGCTGGAAACCACGCGTATCACCCGGGATGACCACCATTCTCTGCTGTTCAGCAATCCTGTCAACCGTATCACCTTAACAGGACATGGCAAGGCCGATCATTTTCTCCGTGAGGCCAAGGGCTGGCTCGATCGTGGCTATTTTCTCGCCGGCTGGCTGGGCTATGAATTCGGCTATCTGCTTGAACCGGTCCTGGCAGAAAAATTGTGCCTTGACAAGAATCAAACCGTGGCTGATCTCGGGGTATTTACCGCCCCTGTCATTGTTGACCATTTTGATACGCCGGAAAAGCAGGCAGCAGGGCTGTCACTGCCGGCAGCCCATTCGCCATTGCCCGAAGATAAGGAATGCGCCATCCGTAATCTGCGCTTCAACCTCGACAAAGATGACTACCTTGCGGCAATTGCCGCCATCAAATCTTACATTGCCTCAGGCGACACCTATCAGGTCAACTACACCTTAAAACTTCTTTTTGATTTCAATGGCAATCCGGCGGCGCTCTACCGCGCTTTACGCAAAAATCAGAGCGTTGCCTATGGGGCGTATATCCAGAACGGCCAACGCCGGATCCTGTCTTTATCCCCGGAACTATTCTTTCGCAAGAGCGCAAACATCTGCACCGTGCGCCCCATGAAGGGGACCATGCGACGGGGACGGACCACGTCGGAAGATCAGCATAATCGACATTTTCTGCAAACCGACAGCAAAAATCTGAGCGAAAACGTCATGATCGTCGATCTGCTCCGTAATGATCTGGGCAGACTGGCTCGACCTGCAACCGTTCAGGTTTCCTCACTTTTTGATGTGGAAACCTATGAAACGCTGCATCAGATGACCTCCACCATCAGCTGTGAGTTGCCTGACGATGTGCAACTCCGTGATCTGTTCAGTGCCCTTTTCCCCTGCGGCTCCGTCACCGGCGCCCCAAAGATACGCACCATGGAAATCATCAGAGAACTGGAGCAAGGCGCCCGGGGGGTATACACCGGAGCCATCGGCTATCTCGACCCTTGCGGCGATGCGGTTTTCAATGTTCCCATCCGCACCATTGTCCTTGAGCAGGACAGAGGAGAAATGGGCATCGGCTCGGGCATCGTTTATGATTCCGAAGGAGAAAACGAGTGGCAGGAATGCCGACTGAAGGCAGATTTCCTCACCAAACCCCATGAGGATTTTCAGCTGATCGAGACCATCCTCTGGCAGCCGGAAAATGGCTATTGGCTGCTGGACGAACATCTGGCGCGGCTGAAAGATTCCTCCGATTACTTTCAGTTTGCCTGTGACCTGGAGAAAATCACGGCAACATTGGACCAACTGGCGCAGACCTTGGCCGCGGGCAACATACACCAGCGGGTGCGACTGCTGCTGGCCAAAAATGGCACAGTGACATTGAGCGCCACGGCCTGCGAGAAATCGCAAAAATTGTCCGCAGACAACTCAGGAAAACTGCCCCAGGTCCGCTTTGCCGCCGCAGGAACAGATTCTCAGGATACCTTTCTCTATCACAAGACCACCCGCCGCAATCTTTATAATCAAGAGCGGGAAAAAGGGGTAGACGATGGTTATTATGAGGTACTGTTTGTCAATGAAAGAGGAGAGGTCACCGAGGGCGCCATTTCAACGGTTTTTATCAAAAAAGGTGAGGTATTGTATACCCCTCCCCTGCAATGCGGTCTCCTGCCCGGCGTTTTCAGATCGCATTTCATGGCTGTTTCACCCAAGCCGGTTATCGAAAAAATTCTTTTCCCCGCAGATCTGGCGGATGCTGATGCAGTTTATATTGCCAACTCGGTGCGCGGCATGATTCAGGTCTCCGTAGAACCCCCGACTGAGAAAAATCAGCGGTGCATCAGCACAACCTTGATCCCGGTTAAACTTCCTCCTGCCTGGCCAAGGTTTTGATAATATCATTTTTACCGATTATGCCGACAAGCACTTTCCCGGCAAGAACCGGCAGGGTATGGACGCCCTTTTCCGCCATGATGGTGGCGATTTCGTCAAGGGGCGTCTCCTCATTGAGCGAGATCACCTCTTTGGTGCAGATATCACTTACAGTCGTGCCGGTGATCTTGCCGATTTCCTTTTCCACCTTATCCGCACTGCCGAACATGATGACCGAATCAAGGAAGGAAATCATGGTGGGAATGTGAATTTTTTTTGCCTGATCAATCAGATCGCTCTCGGTCACCACCGCCACCACATGGCCTTCCGCATCGACAACCGGCGCACCGCTTATATTGTTTTTCCAGAACAGGGAGGCAAGTTTTTCAACACCAAGATCAGGGGTGACGGTAATCACATTCTTTGTCATGATATCTTTTGCACAGAGCATAATTCTCCTCATTTAACAGTTCGTTAATAACGGACGGCACTCTCTCCGCCACTTCCCCTGCCAGATAGCCGCAAGGCGCCTTTTCAGCCAACCGGTCCGCCGCCAGACCGTGCACATAAACCCCAAGACAACACGCAGCCCAGGGCTTCAGTCCCTGGGCGAGGAATCCGCCGATGATGCCGGACAAAACATCCCCCATGCCGCCTGCGGCCATGCCGGGATTACCGCTTGCATTCACCGCAAGGGTACCGTCAGGAGCGGCAATGATGGTCCCTGCCCCCTTCAGTACCAGATAAACATTGTGTTGCACGGCAAATTTCCTTGCCGTCTCCAACCTGTTCTGCTGGATAAAAAGGCTGCTTTTGCCGGTTAATCTGGCCATTTCCCCCGGGTGGGGGGTTAAGATACGCGCAGCTTCCATGGATCTGCTCAGCGCACTCTTATCAGACGCCAGGATATTGACGGCATCGGCATCAACCAGCAAGGAAATATCGGCCTGCTGATAGAGCCGTTTTACCAGCTCTGCAGTTTCATCCGCCGTGCCGAGCCCGGGTCCCACCACCACGGCCTGTTTGCCCTCCATGGCAGCGAGAATCAGATCCACGTCCCTGATTGACAAAGCACCATCATCTCCGCCGGTCACCGGAATAGTCATGGCCTCGTACAGGGCTGATTCAAAAATGACATTGAGAGCACGGGCGGCACAGAGGGACACCAACCCCGCTCCCGCCCTGAGAGCTCCCTGGCAGCAGAGAATGGCGGCCCCCGTCTTGCCCATGGAGCCGGCCAGTACAAGCATATGACCGTAGGTCCCTTTGTGGCTGTTGGCGGAACGTTGGGCAACAAACTGCCCGACACTTTCCCGGTCCAGCGCTACGCAGGTGAGTCCCGCCTCCGCGACTACCTGAGAGGGTATGCCGATATCAACCACCTCAAGCTCCCCTACCATCTCCCGGCCGGGAAAAACAAAATGACCGGGTTTGGCCAGGCCGAAGGTGACGGTAAGGTCCGCCTTCACCGCAACTCCGCAGACCACACCCGTGTCACTGTCAAGTCCGCTGGGCATGTCAACAGCCACCACCGGGCAGGAGGCGCTGTTCATCATGTCGATGACCCGGGCGTAATGTCCCTCGATCTGCCGTTGCAGACCTGTGCCGAAAAGGGCATCGATGATCAGATCAAAGGAATCCGGCGCAAGCCCCTGCAGATCATCCGGGCCAAGGAGATAATTTACAGGAATGTGCAGATTACTGATGATACGAAAATTTATTGCAGCATCACCCTTGATCCGGTCGGCGGCGACAAGCAGAAACACCCTTACCTGGGCGCCAAGCTGCTGGAGATGGCGGGCCACGACAAAACCATCTCCACCGTTATTGCCTGGTCCGGCAAACACCGCAATTTTTTTCCCCTTCACCGCGCCAAAGTAGCGGCAAAGACTGTATACGGTCTGTAGTCCGGCGTTTTCCATCAGCACGGAACCTGGAATGCCGATATCGTCAATGGCTGTTCGGTCAATCTGCCGCATCTGTTCAGCCAAAGCAAGCTTCATGCACACTCCTCTGAGAATATATTCATTTTTTAACCGTTAACGACACCGGCATTGGAGCATGATAAAAAAGCCCCGTGGAGCAACATCCATTCTATCCATCCGTTCTTATTTTGATTTTAATGGATTAGCCGCCCGGCTCAAAGAAAAATCACAAACTTTCTACCATTTTCAGTGCAGAATCTTGTCTTTCTTATTAATATCAGAATACTATATGGCATTTCTATGATTATGATGCAATGAAAGCCCACTCATTAATTATGTAAGTAAACGGAAAGATAGAATGAAAAAATCCGTTATCATTAGAACGCCGGCTGAAATACCTGCAAAGGAGCTGTATAACTGAGCTGACTGCTTCATGTATTTGAGCATTTGAAGGTCTCGCATAACTCACCCGTCCGGCGTCCGGCATGACAGGTCTCCGCTTGATCATGCCTCTTACCCGTACGGGACTTTTTTGCGGTTCATCAAAATTTATAGCTTCGTAAAAAGTCCCGGCGCCGAATTTCTGTGACGATAAATCAGGAATTTATCATGCACTGTACGGCTGTCGAGATTTTTTTTACGAGACAGTCAATATTGCATATACCCAAAAACCTGAGAACCTTGCCGGTTGGTGAAATCTGACGCTTGTCGTCTTTTACTGCCGGCAACCGTCTCTTCTTGACAACGGAGGAATTCATGCAGGATATTAAGATGATTCGAAATGTTGCACTGTTTGGTCATGGGAAAAGCGGCAAAACTTCACTTGCGGAAGCTTTGCTCTTTACCGCCGGGAAAACAAATCGCCTCGGCAAGGTCGATGACGGTTCATCCGTTATGTCCTATGATCCGGAAGAAATTCAGCGCAAGCTCACTATCTGTTCCTCCTTCAACAACTATACCTGGAAAAAACACACAACGTATCTGACGGATACCCCCGGCGATGACAACTTCATCAACGAAACCAAGTTCGCGGCCCGGGTGGTTGACAACGCCATCTTTACCATCGGCGCGGTCTTAGGAGTTAAATTTCAGACGGAAAAAATCGCCGCCTATATCCAGGACGCTGAACTGCCTACCATCATTTTTCTCAATAAGATGGACCGGGAACGGGCCAATTTCGAGAAAGTCGTCGATGAAATCAAGTACAAACTTCCCCAGGAACCAGCGGTTATCTATCTGCCCATCGGCGCTGAGGCGGATTTTAAAGGGGCAATTGATATCATCAAAGGCACCGCTTATTTCTTCTCCGGCGACGGCAAAGTAAAGGAAGGACCGATCCCGGAGGATATGCAGGATGATGCTGAGTTTGCCCTTGAGCAGTTGATGGAACAGGTGGCGGAAACTGACGACGAACTGGTTGAACAGTTTCTTGAAGAGGGAACCATCGACAAGAAAGATCTGATCAACGGCCTTAAAAAAGCCGTGCGTACCGGCAAATTAGCTCCGGTTATCCCTGGTGCCGCCACAATGAACTTCGGCACAGAACTGCTTTTGAACGCCATCATCGAATACTTCCCATCACCTGCCGAGAGGCCCGCCCAGGTGGGTATCCATCCGCAGACAAAGGACCTGGTGGAATTGGCGCCACTGACTGATGCGCCATTTTCCGGTCTGGTGTTCAAGACCACGGCAGACCCCTATGCCGGCCAGCTCACCATCTTCAGAGTCTTTTCCGGCACCCTGTCCGGGGATAACTTCTATAATGCCAAGAAAGACACCACCGAACGTTTCAACCAGCTTTTTCTCATGGAAGGCAAAGAAGTACGCCCCATTAATGAAGCAGTGCCGGGCATGATCGTTGCCTTGGCCAAGTTGAAGGAAACCGGCACAGGCGACACCTTGTGCACGAAAGAAAAGCCGGTTCTTTATGAGGGGCTTGATCCCATTAAACCGGTTATGACCTTTGCCGTTTCTCCGAGCAAAAAGGATGATGAAGACAAGCTGTTCTCCTCCATTTCCAAGATGCTTGAAGAAGATCCGACCCTGCTGCTGACCCGCGACCAGCAGACCCGAGAAATCCTTCTTTCCGGCGTGGGCCAGATTCATCTGCAGGTGCTTGGCGACAAGATCAAACGGAAATTCGGCGTTGAAATGCAACTGCACGCCCCCAAAGTGCCTTACAAGGAAACGATCAAGGGCAAGGCCCGGGTCCAGGGCAAACACAAGAAACAGTCAGGAGGGCGCGGCCAGTTTGCGGACTCATGGATTGAAATGGAGCCCCTGCAGAGAGGCGGTGGCTTCCAGTTCGAGGACAAGATCGTCGGCGGAGTTATCCCCCGTCAGTATATTCCCGCCGTGGAAAAAGGCATCATCGAGGCCATGGAAAAGGGAGCGATTGCCGGCTATCCCATGGTGGATGTCAAGGTCGCCCTGGTGGACGGTTCATTCCATGCGGTTGACTCATCGGAAATGGCCTTCAAGATCTCCGGTTCGCTGGCCTTTAAGAAAGCTGCCCAGGAATCAAACCCGATACTGCTTGAACCGATCATGAACATGGCAATTTACATACCAGGTGATTGTGTCGGTGATGTCATCGGCGATCTCAACGGCAGAAGGGGCAGGGTAATGGGAATGGATTCCCAGGATAACCTGGAAGTGGTCACTGCCCAGGTTCCCATGGCCGAGATGCTGGAATATTCACCGACCCTGACCTCCATTACCGGTGGACGGGGAACCTACACGACTGAATTTTCCCATTATGAAGAGGTCCCTGCCCAGATTGCCGAGAAAATTATCGCCGCGGCCAACAAGCAGGAGTAAGGGCGGTCTCGACGCTATGGAAAAATCCGGATTCACCTGTGCGGTGCTAACGATCAGCGACAAGGGCTCCAGGGGGGAGAGGGTCGACACCAGTGGCCCACAACTGCAGCGTCAACTGGCTGCTGCCGGTTTCCAGGCGATTGACTATACCATTGTCCCTGATCAGCCCCGGTTGATCAGGGAAACCATTATCAAATGGGTGGATGAGGACGGGATCGATCTGATCATCACCAGCGGCGGCACGGGCGTGAGCCCCACCGACCGGACTCCCGAGGCAACAAGGGACCTGCTTGATCTGGAAATTCCAGGCATCGGCGAGGCCATGCGCATGGCCAGCCTGGCCAAAACGCCCAATGCCATTTTGTCGCGCGGCATCGCCGGCATCAGAAAGGAAAGCCTGATCATCAATCTCCCTGGCAGTGAAAAGGGGGCCAGGGAGAATCTTGCAGTTGTGCTGCCCGCCTTGAACCATGCCATCTACAAAATAAAAGGCGGCACAAAGGATTGTGCCGCCTGCTGAAAAAAATT
>JAHIVT010000151.1 GCA_018816555.1 Pseudomonadota bacterium | reverse complement strand
GGCCGTAATCCTTGCATTGTTCGTTGGGACAGAAAAATTGCTCAAGCTCGCTCATTGATTGCCTCCGGCGCAAAAATTAATTCAACCATAACAATCATATTGCAGCTGGAGCTAAATGTCAACTATTTGGTGACATTGCCCCATTTTCCGACGGAGAAAAAATGAAGAAGCATATCTGTAACAACTGCGGCTGCAGTATCCAGCCCGGAGCTCTGTTTTACAACTGCCGCACGGAGATCATCTCCGGTTTTGATAATTATATCCCGGATGAAGAGGAAGAAGGCGATGAACTCATCAAGGAGGCATGTGCCAACATGACCGGCCGTTCACCCGAGGAGTTGTCGGCCCAGGTCTATGAGGAGATATCTTTTGTTCTCTGTCCGACCTGCCTGCAGAAATTCCGCAAGCAGCTTCTGGGCCTGCAGGTAAACAGATTGAACAAGGACAAGATCCTGCTGTTTCCGCCCCGGGTTTAGGGTGAAACCCAAAGTCTTTTTTCACCACAGAGCACACAGAGATCACAGAGAAATATTTTTTATTACAGAGCCTCTTGTAAATTGCAAGAGGCTCTACAGTCAATTAGCGCTGTGGGCTTTGATCTCCGTGGTGAATTTTCTGTTTTGACGAAGTCATCAATTTCCCTGGGGCAACGGGCCGAAGGGCACCCCGGAGACATCCACAAAGACCTTCTTCATTCTCATCAGTTTTGCGGCTGCGTCCCTGATTTCGATGAGATCGCCCCTGGCCGGGCCGTTGGCAAACCAGAGGGTATAATCCGGATTTCCATGGGCAACCCCGACTGTCATTGTTTTCAGGCTGCGGTCAAGATTATCCAGATAATAAACCAGTCTTGCCAGCAGAACCTCCGCCACCTCATGGTTCTGTTTATAGTCATCCAGCAACGTAAGATTGCCGGAGTTGCCTCTGGCAATGACCTTTTTACTGATCAGTTTTGCCACTGTCTCATCTGCCGTATGCCGCAATCCCTCGGCATGGTCCTTTATCGCTGCAAGGTCTCCGACAAATTGCTCAACCAGGCCGGGCAGATGGCAGGGGTTACAGACCGGCGCCCATGCCTTTGCCTGGGGCTTGCGATATTCGCCGGCACCGTGACATGTTTCACAGGACGGTTTTTGCCGGTCATTGGCCAGTGCGCCGTGAAAGGATGATTCATAGGTGAGCCGAAAGATATCGCCGGCATCCGGTGCCGGAACAGGACTCTTAACCGGCGTGAGCTGCACCTTTTCCTCGGCTAGCTCCTGCAGCAGCAGGGCTTCAGACTGTAGCCCTGCCAGTTGCTGCTGCACAGTGATCAAAACGTCATAGGCAGGCACCTGGAAATCCTGGTGAAAGGAGCCCGGGATATCATGTTCCTGCAGATACCTCTGCATGCCAAAGAAGAGCTTTTCCGCCCGGGAGGTGTCCCCGTAAAACGGATGCGCTCCAGGTTCCGTTTCCTGGTCTGTCTCGGCAGTCGGCATACTGGAACGGGGATCGGGATAAAGACGGCCTCTGTCGCGCAGCATGCTGATGATCTGCCGTCCGGTGTCCAGATACTGGCGGCCCTGCTCCTCGACAATGGAAGATGCCTGCAGCCACTGGCTGATGAAGGGCGCATCATGGCATTTTGTGCATTCGGGCTCGATAAAGTCTGTGGTCAACTGTTCGAGATTTTTACCGGAATTATGGCTGCCGGCCGGCATATGGCAACCGGCACAGGTGGCAGGAGTGAAGTGTTTCGCTGAATGTTGATAAGACACCATCTGCGGATGATCAGGTCCCATATGGCAGACAGAGCATGTTTGCGGGTCAGCGGCCTCTTTCTTTGAGAAGCTGTGTTTGCTGTGGCAGAAATCACAGCGACCGTCATCATCCCCATAGCCGATGCGATGACATGCCTCACAGCTGTTTCGTCTGATAACCTCCGGCTGACTGCTGTAAAGAATTCTGTCCGCCATGTTCTCCCAGGTTCGGCTGTGGCCGCTGGCCATAAACTCTGCGGTCTCATCCGGATGGCATTGCTCACAGGCAGCCCGTGCCGTGGCCTTCGGCATGGCACGGTGATCATTGCCGTGGCAGTCGGCGCAACTGACGCCGATTTTGCCGTGCTCACCCTCCATGTGCTCCCTGAAGATGCGGGGGGTCGTCTTTTCATGACACTCTTCACAGCTCTGGCCGGATTTCACGATCTCGTCCAGACTCATCAATTTGCCGTCAGCCATATCGGCCGGGCTTGCCTGGGGTATCATCACGGTAATGATACAAAAAACAATCATCGTCCCGTAACGTTTGAGAAAATGATGGTGATTGTCCATGCGCCTCTCATTCCTTACTTGATGGAAGTTTCGCCCTGTATATTTTAGCAACAGAGCCCGCTGCCTTGTCGCTGCAACATATCAATAGCGGCAACTTATTGTCATCACATTTATTATACTGCGGCAATATGACCACCATATTGCCCAATGCAGAGGCTCATCTTCTGCTGACGGAGAGGAGCATTAAAGCAAACGAATTGTTGCAGGGGGGGATGGAAAGGATTTCTTTTGGGGTTAGCTGCCGGGGAGAGCCTGCAGCATGATGTTACTTGACTGGGGATATACCCTCAGTGATCAGATCATATTTTGCCTCAGGTATCGAATGCCTCGGGATAATGCTTGCGCAGGCAGTCCGGACAGATGCTGTGGGTAATCCCTGCCTCGGAATGATTGTCAATGTAAACCTCAACCTCCTGCCAGGTGCCGCTGTCATCGCGGATTTTTTTACAGAAAGAACAGAGGGGCAACAAACCCTTCAAGGTCTTGATCTCTTTGATGGCCTTCTGCAGATCAAAGGTGATGGTTTCTGCCATGCAGATAAAGGCATAGACGAACCGATCAAGTGATTTCTCCGGCGAGAGGGGTATTTGGAAGGGAATTCTGCCGGCATGGAGGTGTTTGGTGACTTGCATGATTTTCTCTCTGTTTCTTGAGGGGAAACCTTGAGGGTTTACGGTCTATGAACAGCAAAATCAGGCAAGATATTTTTCTTTAACTGTAAACCGTAAACAGTTGACTTTGTGCTTTATTTCATGGCAGAGGTGTACTACCTAATTCGTTAAAAATGAGTGTGATCAGCTTTATATACCGTAAGCTACAAACCGGATACAAGCAAAAAAGTGGTCTCGTTGCTCGGGTCATCCTGCAGGTCGCTATCAATGATTTTCAAGCCATGGGCAGGGGCCATGGATCTGCAGCCCAGTGTGGCGACAGATAAAGGGATATCACCATTTTGCAGGGCAGCGGCGACCCGGGCGGGATCGATCATGTCTCCCTCTCCCTGAATGGAATGAAGATGCGGGTATCGTTTTCGCAAAGTTTCCCGGCACTGGCTGAGCACCTGCGGATGGGTCATGATGGTTTCGATGTCATTGATATCAGCCTCCTGCCGGCAGATAAGGTGGTGGGCCACCGGGATGGCGTACCAGTCCACAACCAGAAACCGATTTGGCCCGATAGCCTCCATGGTTTCCTCGACCACACCCCCGCGGCTGTTATAGAGGGCGAACTGTCCGTAATTGATTTGCTTTGCAGCCAATGCCGCAAGGACTGCAGCGCTGGTATGGAGATAAACAACCTCGCAGGAGTTGACTTGACGGGTTTCGGCGTAAAATTTGACCGCCTCGTCATTGAAACTTCCGGCGCCGCCCTGCACTCCGATTCTGATGGGCATCGAAATTGATTCCTCAATGATCTTTACGGAATCTTGCACCGCTCTTGGCTTTTTCCCAGGCAAATCAGAGTTGTTTGGCGATGGTGATGGTGAATGTTGTTCCCTTGCCGGGAACGGATTCAAGCAGGACCTTGCCTCCATGCTGCTCGACCAGCTCTTTAACGATGGCAAGCCCCAGACCAGCCCCGGAAATACTCTTGTTGGTCGTATTTCTTTCAAAATATTCGAAGAGTTTCTGGTGGTTATCAGTCCGGATGCCGCAGCCGTTATCTCTGCATAGCAGGATATGATGTGTTTCCGAATCACCGAAGGAAATTTCAATCCTGTCCATGGTCGGTCCGCCGTATTTTAATGAATTGTCGATGAGATTTCTGAAAATCCGCAGCAGCGAGAGACAATCCCCGGTGATTATCGGGAAACGGTCAGGGATCTGCAGAGTAATATGGCGTTCCGTTAATTTTTCATGGAACTCTTCATGAAGAATCCGGAAAATATTGTTGAGATGAACCGGCTCCTTATCAATGGTAAATTCTTTTGTTTCGATAAAAACATTCAGCTTTTCAACGAGCTCCGACAGAAGCTGGGAGGATTGCAGCACCTGGGAACAATATTTTTTGCCTTTGTCATCAAACATTGTTCCGTATCTGTTATGCAGCAACCGGGTAATACCATGCAGCGCGATTGCCGGATTTTTAAGATCATGTGCCACTGCATAGGCGAAATGTTTGATTTTTTCCGCATCCTTTTTCAGTCTGGTTTCCTGCTCTTTCCTGTCGGAAATATCCCGGAAAACACCGAAAGTGGAAATCGGCTGACTCTCTTGGATATGGCAGGTGACATTTCCTTCAAGCAAAATTGTCCTGCCGTCTTTTGCCAGAAATTTCACCTCGGTGGGCTCTATTTTTTCTCCCTGCATCAAGTTCTGAAATACCTCGGAACAATGGTCCCTGTCATCAGGGTGGATAACATCAAAAAACTTGAGGCTATGCACCTCATGACGGACATAGCCAAGGGTGGACAACCAGGTATTGTTGACGTAAAGGAAAGAACCATCAGGAGCGATACTCTGTATTATATCTGAAGCATTATCAACCAGTTCACAACAAATCATTCTTTGCATCCCTGTTTTTTATCACAATTTCTTAAAAAAAATTAACACTTACTTTTTTAAATCAACATGTTTAATGACGAACCCAGACGATAGATTTATCCGCTAAGACATTGTCAGCCCCTGTAAAAATTATTGGGAAATAGGGTGATAACATAAGAAAACGTCACAACCATACGTTGCTGGACGTGACGATGGATGAAAAATGAAAAGATATAAACGACGTGCTCATGATCACAGTTCTTTAAGACATCACCTGAAATACTATGTCAGGCCAGGTGACGTCCATTTTGAAATAAAGATAGGAGGAATTATTAATTTTGACAACAATGCTAAAAAAAATTACAAATTTCAACAGAAATCAGCATTGTATTAAAATAAATTCCCCCACATTGTCTTACCCGCAGGAATGCTACTGTCGAACTGCGGGGTTAAGCGTTGGCCTTAAATCTCAATTCACCACTTTCCGTAGAGGTAAACATCGGCCCCCAAACCACTTCCCAGAAATAGCCGTCAGGATCGGCGAAGTAGCCGCTGAAACCGCCCCAGAATGTATCCTGCGGTTCTTTCATGGACCGGGCTCCCGCTGCCCTGGCGCGTTCGAATATGGCAATGACGTCGTCTTTGCTGCGGACATTGTGGGCAAGGGTGAATCCGCTGAATCCACTTCTGATGATCGGCACCTCGGGAGATATGTCTTTTGCCAGGCTCTCAAGCGGATAAAGAGAAATCCAGGTTCCCGGCAGTTCAATGAAGGTGACGCCATCATAGGAGGTGTTGGGAGGCGTGCCGAGTACGTCTTCATAAAACTTCGTCGCTCTGCTTAAATCAGCAACGCCAAGGGTTACCACCGTTAGTCTCGGAATTTTCAAGATTGCTCCCTGCGGCTTTTTTTTTGCTCACGCTTTTGTGTGGCCAGGAATAAATTTTCGACTTTCTTCCTGGCCCAGGGCGTTTTTCGCAGAAACTTGAGGCTGGACTTCACCGAGGGATTGCTGGTGAAACACCGGATATCGATGCGTTTGCCCAACCCGTCCCAGCCATAATGTTCAAACAGAGTGTTGACGATCTGCTCCAGGGTAATGCCGTGCAGTGAGTTATTGGCTTGTTGTTCACTCATGGGTCGCGGAGAGTCCTTGGTTATGGGAAAAGGGACGCAAAGATTAAATAACTTCACCAAATCATGTCTCATAGCCGAGGAAAACATCTGAACGAATCTGTTCTTCGGTTGCGCCCAGACCGACAAGATTCTTCTGCATGGCGTCAACCATTACCGGAGGTCCTGAAACCATGAAGATCGTATTTTTCAGATCCGGCACCTCCTTGCTGATGATTTCAGCGGAGATGTAACCTTGGTGGGCACCGGGAACCCCCTTGGTGTCGGCCAGTACATGAACAACCCGGTAGCCGGGGAGGGCAAGCCCTTCAAGCTCTTCCCGAAAGGAGATGTCCGCCTCATTCACGTTGCCGTAGATCAAAATGGCTTTACCTGGATAATCCTGCCGATTGGCAAGGGTTTTCAGAATACTCCTGATCGGGGTGATGCCGATCCCGCCGGCCAGGAAAACCAGAGTTTGCTCGGCACCGTCCAGAGTAAACCTGCCCATGGCCCCTTTCAAGGTGATGGTGTCTTCGGGGGTCAACTCTTGCAGTTTACGGCAGAACGAACTACCGGTCATCCTTTTGGTGAATTCAAGAAAGCCGGTCTCCCCAGGACTTTCGCTCAGGGACAGCGGATGGACAAGATCATCGCCAAGGGTGACGATCATATACTGCCCGGCGGTGAAGGTGAATCCCGCAGGGCGGCTGAAACGAAAACTGATGGCGGAAGGCGTGCGTTTCACGCTTTCTATGAAGTTAACCGTGTATTCCATGACGTTGTCCCTCAAGTTAAGGTTGCCTGACGGAGAGGAACGGGGAATACCGTCCCTATAAAGGATTGATGAATCTTAACACCGAATCCCGGTCAGACACCAACACTATATATTTTTATATTGTTGGTTCAGGTAGTTTGCATGATCCGCCGGTAGTTGTACGGTTCACGGGGTTTCATCCTCTTTCCCCGGCGGAGTCCTGCTCTTTGGTGGTCCTTTCCTTTTCGCCCGACTCCAGCAGCAACAGGCGCGTGTCGATGTCGGCCAGCAATTTATCATAAACCTCCTGGTCGAGAATACCCTGCTGGAAAGAATCGATCACGTGGTTTTTCTCGGTCAGCAGGAGATGGCGGCGCGCCCACTGTGCTTCCTGGGCCGCAATCTCCGCCCGGTCGAGTTCCAAATCGCCGATCCGGCCCTGCTCCTCCTCAATCCTCTGCTGGTATTCATCCTTGAGATGGGCGCGGACGTCTTCGCTGGAAAAATGCACGTGGGACATGTGCTTCAACTCTTCAAGGGCTGCGTTGGCTGCCTGCAGTTTGCCCCGGGCGAACTCGTACGCCTCCCGGTGCTCACGGCCCTTGACGATACCCAACCAGCGCAGCAGAGGTGAGACGGTCATGCCGTGCACCAGGATCGAAATCATCACCACGCCAAAGGTCATGGTCACCAGCAGGTCACGATGGGGAAAATCCTTGGCCAGACTGAGCACCAGCACCATGGGCAAACCGCCCCGCAAGCCGCCCCAGGTCAGCACCACGCTCCACTGCCACGGAATCTTCTCCCGGGTCCTGCGCAACAGACCGGACACCAGGAAAATCACCAGGCCCCGGCCCGCCGTGGAAACCAGATAGGCGACCAGAATCACCTTCCAGGAAAGAAATAAGGCATCGAGATTCACCTCCAGGCCTATCAGTCAGGATCACGGTGGTCAAGGCCACCGCCGCGGCCACGCCAGGCACGGCCAGCGAGGCAATGGCCAGGCGGTTGCGCCAGAATTCCCGGAACTCGATGTGAAAGGCGGCCTCAAACAGCAGGCCCGGCAGGAAAACGGAAAAGAGCAGTTCCTTGGTCAGATGGGGTGGGGTGAACAGGTTCAGCATGCCGAGCCCCAGGCCGGTCAGCACCAGGGCCACCGTGTACGGCACCTGCAGCTGGCGCACGGCAATGGCCACCGCCGCCGCCACCGAAAAAAGCAGGATCAGAATCGTTTCAGCGTGCACTATCTGTTACTCCCATGGCAAGTTCATATCCCTATTTCTCGTACCGGACCCAAGGCCTATGCCGTTTTTTTCGACCAGGGCCGCGCCCAGAGCAAAAGCCTTCCGGCAGTCCAGCGGAAAGACCTCCCGTCGGCGTTGCTGTTTCTTGTCCGGGTCAAAGCGGTCGGCAACCACCTTTGCATAGTCCTTGAATTGACAGGTATCATAGCACATTAGCGACTGGCAGTGGCCGAAAATCCTTTCCATGAACTGGGCGTTACTGTTGAAGAATCGGTCATAACCCAATTGTTTGGCCATTTCCTCGAGAACATTCATGGTGTAAATCCAGGCAGTCCGGATCTTTCTCGGGAAAAGGGAGCGGGGAGGGGAGGAATAGACCAGGTGAGGGAAGAGCAGGCGCTCCAGGAAAGAGCGCATTTCGCCGGAGACATCGCCGAAATAGATGGGGGAACCCAGGATGATGGCGTCGGCTTCTTTGATTTCAGCAAAAAGGGAAGTCAGGTCGTCCTGCACCGCGCAGGTGCCGTAGCTTTTTCCGCCCCTTGTTTTGCAGGCAAAGCAGCTGATGCAGCCTTTATAATCAAGATCATACAGATGAACCAGACGGGTTTCCGCACCCTGCGCGGCGGCGCCCTCCAGCGCCTTTTCCAGCAACGTGGCCGTATTCCACTTTTTCCTGGGGCTGCCGTTAAATGCCATGACTTTCATGATGTGATTCTCCTTTATTTCCATGGTTAATAAAAAAACCATTTCAAGACGGCCCCATCAATCCGGTACATCTTTGTCCTTTTAATCGCCTTTACTCAGCCATTCCATTATAAGTTTATAAGCGATTGAGACCTTGTATGGCAGAATGCGCGGATCAGATTTAATTTCATTTCTGGTAAACCAGAGGGCATCTTCAAGTTCATTCTTATCGACAGTGATTTTTTCATCTTTTGCTATGGCAGTAAACCCCAGCATCAAAGAGCCTGGGAAAAGCCAGGCTTGGGAATGCTGATAGGCGACTTTATCAATATGTATACCGGCCTCTTCTCGAACTTCGCGAACCACTGCATCCTCAACCGTTTCACCCGGTTCGACAAACCCGGCGATTGTCGAATACATACCCTCAGGCCATATTTTTTTACGTCCAAGCAAACAGCGCTCTTTTGATGAAACATGAACAATAACGGCTGGATCCATACTGGGGAAATAATGCTCCTTGCATCTTTCATGCTGGCAGATGCGAACATGACCGGCTTCAGAGATTTTCGTTTTCTTGCCGCATTTTCCACAGTACTGATTTCTTGAGTGCCAAAAGCTCATAAAACGAGCCAGTGCCAACAGCTCAATGTCATGGCCATCAAGTAAGGCAATAAGGGATTTGAGATAACGATCCAAACCGTTTGTTAAAAGGTTATTTTTTTTCATCGTAAAAACAACAGAATTTACCTTAATGAGATCAGGAAAAAACCTATAAAAATGAGCGCCGGTAGGGTTATAAGGATTGATCGGGCGAGTACGGATTCATATGCAATCCCTATCTTAATTGAAGCAGCTAATTTATTCGAATTAAAGTGGTAGGTGTAGAGGGAAAGAAGAGCCTGAATGAGATCAAAGGTATAGGCAAGTGGCCAGAGAACAACAAAAGAGAGGGAGCTTACGAGCATGAGCAAAATTGAACGAATTGTGATCTTGCCTGGCCGCTGGGCCACTGCTGAAAATGTCTCGCCCATGGAGTGGGAGCTGTAACTCACCAGCGCCAGCAATAGCCCCAGTGTCACATAGGAAGTGAATATGCTTTCCGGCCATACCGGTGCAGCAATGATTCCGGTTCTGTAAATAAGGGCGTTGAGGACCGTGGCAACCGGGCCGGAGATGTGATCCCTCCATAAACTCAAAACCCAGTAAGCCAGATTGCGATCCAGGCCCAGTACAGGAGCCAGAAAATTTATGATTGCCACAGGGCAGGCTGCTATGGCAATGACGCCGAGGACCAGTGAGATCCCACTACGAAATGAGAGAATTACCGATCGGCGCAACCCTCCTTTCTGTGATTCGGGCAGCCCGGCGGAATATCCTTTAGCAGTAAGTAAAAATTGGGTGAAGCCCGAATCTTCTCCGGCACGGGCAGTTACAACAATGAATCCTTTATTCTCAAGCTCATGAAGTACGGCGAGAAAACTGTCTGGCTCGTTTCCGGTGGCGGCGAGAATTTCCATCAAACCCAAAGTGTCGAAAATGACGTCCCGATGTTTTGTAATCGCTTCTCTATGCACTTCCAGGGCAAAGGCGCGGAGCACAGCACGAATTGGAAAATCAGCCATCTTTCTTTCTTGATATCAACTGTTGTTGCAAAGTCCCGCACCCGCTCCATCTCCAGACTCACCGGCGCCAGGCCCCAAACATCCCATAGACAGCCTCACAGCGCACGGTAATCTGCTAATTTATCGTCACGAAAATTCAGCGTCAGGACTTTTTTGAAGCCGACAAGGATTAAAAAAGACCAAAATAACGTATCAATCCTCATTGGTTAGCCCATTTTGTCCTATCCATAACACAAATTTCACAGACATATCCGCAAAAAAGACAGTTCCTTGAAAAAAGAGGGGGTAATCTTGCTTGACAGATGATTATGTGCGGTTGGGGGTGAGATAAGGCGGAGAGAGTGGGGAACTCAGGGGCGGGACCAGGCGCTCGCTCTTGTCAGACTGCAGCAATGCCAAAATTCAAAACCCGACAGCGAGCCAAACGGCCAGGGCCGAAACAGCCGCACAAAGCGGCGAATAAAACAGCGTGTCCATGCGGGAGAATACCGTGCCGCGCACTTTCTTGAAGACGCCGATGTAATTAAAATCACCAACCGCCCGGGCTGCCATGACGACAGCTAGAGCCCATACGCCAGCCCGGGGCACTTCATTGCCAGGGCAACAAAAACGATACACAGCACAGCGGCAGGAACGGGAATCACAGTCTCAGCCCCCTTCACGGACACTCCTTCTTGGTTGTCAGCTACGCCATTTTCACAGGCGACGGCAGTTTGGCGTCCAGTGCAAGAAAGTCTATGGTTCGGAAAGAGTACCGTTTGCCATCATGTCAGCTTCGTTTTTGAATATGGCCATGGCGGTATTCATCTTTTTGAAACCAAGCTTAGCGTAAAAGCCTTCTTTCCCGGGATTAGCATAGAGAATGATTTTTTTATGCCCCTGGGAAAGTCGGACAAGATTTTGGACAATTTCCTTACCCAAACCCAGACCTTGATACTCTGGATGGATTGCAATATCACAGATGTAGGAACAATCCTTGCCATCGGCCAACGCTCTTCCAACACCAATAAGCGAATTATCATGAAAGACAAAGCATTTGAACTTGCTATTGGTGAAGACGACTTCAAGATCATCCGGCAATTTGATGCCAAGGGGAGCAATTTTGTAGAGCTCAGATAACTCGTGCCAATTTATATTTGTCTGGTCAAAATGCCATGTAAAGTCCATAGGGGGTTATTCCATATATTTTGTTCTTAAAATAAGCTTTTGCGGTTCAAAAAGTTACTTTTAAGCCCAATCTTGGCTATCTTGAGGAGCTTTTTTTACACCATTACAATAAGTTAACATGGTCCGACCCGGCCGCCGTAGGTTAGGCTTGGCTAGTCGGAAAGGGATAGGTGGAATGAACATGTGCAATCATAGTATTGATGAAACTCTCTGCAATATTAAATGCGGTTCTCGCATATTGTTCGCACACAATCAATTCATTTTCTATGATAGCGAGACCAGCTTGGTTCGATACACACACCTCAAGTCGCTTTCGCTTATCTGCACTTAAACAATGAAGATCACCGTTGCTATGTGCGAGTGAATTCCTGATCATCTGTAAATCGGAGATGCCTTTTATAACATCATCGCCGAAGGAGACTGGCTTTGAGGTAAATGTTTCGACATACAACTGGAGACGCCGAACAAGGTTTTGTTCTCGTATTTCATTAAACACCGATTTTCGCGGGAGTCATAACCGACACAGCCACTAACGTTTGCCATTGCCATGTCAACTGAACCGCAAGGTCAAATTTGTACCATCGAGCCAGGGAAGTTCCTGCGGCAAATTCTGCCAGGCGACGGCTCG
>JAHIVT010000015.1 GCA_018816555.1 Pseudomonadota bacterium | reverse complement strand
TCAGGAATACCAGAGAATAAAGTTGGCCTCCAACGGGACCAGGGCATCAGGGTGGCTGGGAATCAGCCTCGGCGTATAGTCGCCGGTGGGCCGGCCGTCGGCTGGAAGTACAGCGTAGTAAAGGTAGCCGTCTTCCGAGCCTGCGAGTTTGTCACCCCGGGCCATGCTGATACGTTCAGGAGCGTTGCCCTCTTGAGCAGGCTCTGCAAACAGCTCAACATGCACCGTTTCCGGCGCAAGTCCGGTAAAGTAGACCTCGACGCGAATAATAATATCCCCTGCCGACTCGTGGACCATTATCTGGCCGAAACGCACATGTGGCCAATGGATGGCCAGAGCGTCGTGCCATTTCTCCAGCTCAACGGCCAGGCTGGTATTGTTTGCCACCCGCCGCCCATATGCCTCGGCTGCCGGCAGATAGTAATCATCAATATACTCCCGCATCATGCGGTTACAGGAAAATCTGTTCGTCAGCTGCGCCATGCTTTCCCTCATCCGCGCCACCCAGGACGTGGGTATGCCGCTTCCATCACGGTTATAGAAAGCCGGGATGATGTCCTGTTCCAGCATGGTATACAACACCTCAGCCTCCGCGCTGTCCCAGGCGGCATGATCTTCATGCTCTTTGCCGTCCCCGAGCGCCCATCCCAGCTCAGGGCGGTAGGCTTCAGGCCACCAGCCGTCCAGTTCCGACAGGTTCAGACCGCCGTTGACCAGAACCTTCATGCCGCTGGTACCACTGGCCTCCCAGGGCCGGCGCGGGGTGTTCAACCAGAGGTCCGCCCCCTGGACCAGCTCGGCGGCCACAGCCATATCGTAATCCTGAATGAAAACCACATGCCCCTGCACTTCCGGCCGGCGCAAAAAATCATTCCATTGGCGCACGAGACGTCGGCCTTCTTTGTCCTCAGGATGGGCCTTGCCGGCTATGATAAGCTGCACCGGCCGATGGATATTGGTCAGCAGACGCATGAGCCGTCTGGGATCGGCAAGCAACAGGGCGGGTCGTTTGTAGCTTGCAAAACGCCGGGCAAAACAGATGGTCAGGGCGTTGGGATCAAGCTGCTGAACGCATTGTTCAACGCCGGCATGGTTGCCGCAGGTGGCTCGCTGGCGGGCCAGGCGGCGGCGAATTACCTTAATGAGCATCAGCCGCGCCTGACTGCGCATTTCCCATAATTTTTCGTCGGAAACTTTTTGACAGGCGTGTTCAACATCCTCCAGAATGCCCATCCAGCGTTCTCTGCCGCATAATCTGGTCCACAGGTCATCGGCCGCCGCCGAATCCCACGACGGCACATGCACCCCATTGGTGACATGGCCCACGGGAATCTCCTTTTCCGGCCAGCGGGGGAACAGGGGGCGAAAGATACTCCTGCTCACCTCGCCGTGCAGACGACTGACTCCGTTCACTCTGCCGCAGCCGTTAAAGGCCAGATAGGCCATGTTAAAGGGCTCAGACCCATTGCCTACCCCAGCGCGGCCGAGGTCGAGCAGGTCTGCCAGGGAAATACCCAGGCGCCCGGCATAAAGAGAGAAATATTGCGCCATGAGTTCCCTGGGGAAACGATCAAATCCTGCCTCAACCGGGGTATGGGTGGTGAAAATATTACCGGCACGGGTACCTCGCAGGGCGATATCAAAGGGCTGTCCGCTTTGTTCCATAAAGCTGCGGGCCCGTTCCAGCACGGCAAAGGCGGCATGTCCTTCGTTTAAATGGCAGACGCAGCAATCGATATGTAATGCCTCCAGCAGGAGCCAACCCCCGATGCCGAGCACCATCTCCTGCTGCAGACGCATCTCCATGCCGCCGCCATAAAGTTCGCCGGTAATACCGCGATCGCCCGGAGAATTCAGCAGGTCATTGCTGTCCAGCAGATACAGCGGAATACGTCCGACCTGGGCCTGCCAGCCGCGCAGCTGCAGGGTGCGGCCCGGCAATTCCACGCTGACCCGCAGCCACTCGCCATCGGCGTTACGCAGAGGGAGCACCGGCAGCATGGTTGGATTGTTGTAAGGGAAAAAGGCCAGCTGATCACCGTTGGTGTCAAACGCCTGGTGGAAATACCCCTGTTGATACATAAGGCCGATGCCGATCACCGGCAGACCCAGATCACTGGCCGTTTTCAGGAAATCGCCGGCGAGAACCCCCAGGCCCCCCGAATAAATCGGCAGGGCCTCGGTCAAGCCGAATTCCATGCTGAAATAGGCCACATTCCCCAGCTTGCCTTGCCCATATTTCTCTGTAAACCAGGTTGATTTACCCAGATAGCTTTCTCGATGTTGGAGCTGTTGCTGCAATTCTTCAACAAAGGCGGCATCAACAGCCAGTTCATCCAGCCGCTTTCGTGAAATGCTTTCCAGAATCAACCAGGGATCAGCGGATAGTTCCCAGAGTTCGGCATCGACCTTCTGCCAGAGTTTGTCGGCACTGTGATTCCAGCTCCAGCGCAGGTCAAGGGCCAGATCGGTCAGGCCTTTTAACCGAGCCGGTAAAGATCGGGGAAGATATCGTTCCGGATTCATTATAGGACTCCTTCATTCATAAAATTTTTCCTGGTTGGACGAATCCGCTCTGCGATCATATAAAAATAAGGCACTCTTTTTTTATAGCTTTCTCCGCCTTCATACCCATCCCGATGGCGCCATTCGGCGTTTGCAAACCTATCATTTCCATATAATGCTTATATGGAAATCTGATTAGCACCGACTTTCAGCCATCTCTGCGGTGGAAGATCTGGGGCGGATTTTTACAGCGTATTCAAAAAATTCGAATTCTCCTGACCCGGAATAATGCAACGAAAAACCTCCTTTCCAGGTGGAACAGACCTATGAAAATTTTTCGCCGCAGGATAGCTGGGAAAATTTGCGCCTGAGCTGAAAAAACATACGAGGTTGATGGTATCACATATAAGGGGGATGGAAATTACAACTTTACCATTTTTTTTATCGTCATGCCCGAATGATTCTATCGGGCATCCACCAAAGGTTCTGGATTCCCGCTCAACAACATTGCGGGAATGACGGAATTTGTGCTTTGATAACAGCTATATATACAATTGACGAGTCCCTAAAAACAAAAAATCCCCCGTTCAGGAATCAGCCATCATCGCTCTCAATTCCTCACCCTGCACACTTTCCTTTTCCGAAAGAAGCTGAGCCAGTTTATCCAGGACGTCCCGCCGCTCCGTGAGGATTTTCCGCACCCGCTGATGGGCTTCATCAACCAACCGCGCTATCTCTTTATCGATTTGCGCTGCTTTTTCCTCGCTGTAGGTTTTACTGGGAGCAAAACCTTGCGGGGCGAACATGGGCTGACGCGCACGCTCATAGGTCACCAGTCCCAGACGATCACTCATGCCGTATTCCGTGACCATGGAGCGGGCAATGTCGGTTGCCCGCTGCAGGTCGTTTTGGGCTCCGGTGGAGATTTCATCGAAAACCAGCTCCTCCGCCACCCTGCCTCCCAAAAGAACGGCCAACCTGTCCAGCAGTTCCGTGCGGGTCATGAGGTATCGGTCTTCAGTGGGTTGCTGCTGGGTATAGCCAAGCGCCGCAATCCCTCGGGGAATAATGGAAATTTTGTGCACCGGGTCGGCATGCTCCACCGACTCGGCCACAATGGCATGACCGGACTCATGAAAGGTGACGATTTCCTTCTCCCGGGCATTCATCACCCGGTTCTTTTTCTCCAACCCCCCTACCACCCGGTCGATGGCCTCATCGAATTCGGTCGCCTCCACCGTTTCTTTATCTTTGCGGGCAGCCAGCAGGGCGGACTCATTGACGAGATTGGCCAGGTCAGCCCCCACAAAGCCCGGGGTGCGGCCGGCTATTTTGCGCAGATCGACCTCAGGCCCCAAGAGAACATTTTTGGCATGAATCTTCAGAATGGCTTCCCGTCCGTTGATATCCGGGCGGTCCACCAGCACCTGCCGGTCAAAGCGTCCCGGTCGCAGCAGGGCGGGATCGAGGATCTCCGGCCGGTTGGTGGCGGACATGATGATCACCCCTTTATTGGTATCAAATCCGTCCATCTCGACCAGAAGCTGGTTAAGGGTCTGCTCGCGTTCGTCATGTCCGCCCATGACATTCATCCCCCGCGCCTTCCCCAGCGCGTCCAGTTCATCGATAAAAATGATGCAGGGAGCCTGCTTGGCGGCCTGGGAGAAGAGATCGCGCACCCGGGCGGCGCCTACGCCTACGAACATCTCCACAAACTCGGAGCCGCTGATGCTGAAAAACGGCACCTTCGCCTCCCCGGCCACGGCTTTGGCCAGAAGGGTTTTGCCTGTTCCAGGCGGGCCGACCAGGAGGACTCCCTTGGGAATTCTTCCCCCCAGTTTTTGAAATTTGCCGGGATTTGTCAAAAATTCCACTATTTCCTGGAGTTCTTCCTTAGCCTCATCGATTCCGGCGACATCCTCGAAAGAAACCTTTGTTTCGCTTTCGGCAAAAATCTTGGCCTTGCTCTTACCAATAGACATGACCCCCATGCCGGAGCCCATCTTTTTCATGGAGAACCGCCAGATCAGAAAAAAAATCCCGATGGGGATGATCCAGGCCATAATAAAACCCAGGAGTTTATTGGCATAGCGTCCGGAGTAACTGACATTATGATCATTCAGATCCTTCACCAGGCCGGGATCATCTACCCGAACAGTGGTGAACTCCTGGCCCGTTTTTCCGGTCAGCGTCCCGCGGATATTTTCCGGCTCAATGGTCAGTGTGCCCACTTTGTCTTCGGCAACGTATTGTTTGAACTGGCTGTAGGGAATCGTTTCCACTTTTGGCGGAAGAAAGAATTGCTGGATCAAAGTAACGAAGAGAAAGAAAAGCAGTATATACCAGAGATTGAAGCCGGACTTTTGCGGCACACCATACTTTTGCGGCGGATTCTCCAAACCCAGCCAGGAGCGGATTTGCTCAATGATATTTTTCCGTGGTTCCTTATTACTATTACCCGTCATGTTCCATTTCCTTTTCACATCCTTTATTGCTTGGCGGAAAGCGCCTTAATGCCTTGGCTGTGGCCGCTTTCGCTTTGAGCAGAGCGATCTGCGCATTTCCTTACCCAGGGTCATTGACTTTAAGGAAACCATTTTTGCCGCTGACAGGAAATAATCAGGCACACCACTGATGGTCTTTGGGGAGAATCCATCAGTGGTTGTCAGTCACTGCCCGCTAGGTCAATATCACTAGCGTCGGTAATCGTAGTCCCGGTCTCCATCCCGCTGATCATCATACCGGCCCCTGTCGTGCTTCCCGCCTTTTCCCTTATATCTGACCTCTTTGGGGTAACGGTCTCTCGGCAATTCAGCCCAAGGCCCTTTCCTTGACTGCGAGTAGTACCACCGGTCATTTGTGTAATGATAGTGATAGTCGCTGTAATAATAGTAGGGTTCCGACTCCAGCACCACCACCGACGGAAGAATGGGCGCGATCATTACTCCTTCGGAACGGTGGTCGCGTCCTGGCGGAATCACTACACAGGACGTCAGCAATGTCACTGCGACAAGCATTAAAACTGATATTCTTTTCATATTGCCTCCTCAGTTGATGTTTTTCCCCTGTCGGAAAGACCACCATGAACTTCTGGCTCTTTTCCGGCATGCTGCGGATGATTTTCAGACCTTCCATCATGGTGTCATACAGCTAGGTGCCATCGGTGGGGTCGAAGTAGCTTTCCTTCAGGGCCAGGATTATAGCAAATGGTAATGGCAAGAAACATGCCTGCAGGTGACAATACGCACAGAGATAAAATTAGACTGTAATAACAGAGAATTAAATAAGCTGAGACAACAAGAAATGAAGGCGGGCAGGATCTGCTTGGCCTCCATATATGGCGGGACGCTCAATATATGGAGGCAAGCCCTGAGGAAGCCCGGCAGGTTAAACTGACGATCTGGAATCAAGTACTCATCCAGACCGGCTTGGTGGTGTCCATTCACTAAGCCCTTGGCACCGCATGGGCAATTCGGACAATTTCTTGAGCAATATCCTCCGGTGAAAGAACAAAATCTATACAGCCGCTTGCTATTGCGCTCTCAGGCATATCAGGCTGCACCGCCGTGTCGAGCTTCTGCGCGATGGTAATGCCCCCCACTTCTTTTATGCCGCACAGCGCTGCTGCCCCATCTCCATCATAGCCGGAGACAATGACAGCGATAAGTTTGCCATCCCAGTTCCGCGTCAGGGAACGCAAAAAAACCGTAATCACGTCGGGCCATCCATGGGGTTTTGAAATCGGCTTGAGACGAAACTCGCCATCAAGAACGTGGAGATCACGCTGTGACGGAATGATGAACACATGGTTGGGCTCGATCAGTAAGTTTTCCGTGATCAGTTCAACCGGCATCTCGGTGAAGCGAGGGAGAATCTCGTGGAGTGAGGTGGCCACGGTTCTCAGGTGATTAACGATGACGATGGCAACACCCATATCGGCCGGCAGATGCCGTAGTAACCGGGTATATGCGTCAAGGCCACCAGCCGAACCGCCCACGCAAACAACAGGAAAATCTTTTGCAACATTCTTACCTTTCATTGGCAATTACTCCGTTTCGGATTTTTCATTCATTTGCTCGGTGCAGGCGAGAAGGCAGACGAGTCCGGAAGCCGTGTCGTCCGAAATAGTGCAACGCTTTACGGCCGACAAACCCGTTTCAGGATCTTTTCATAATGAAAACCATGGATGGCCAGTTCCACGGCAATGGGCAGGGCTCTGCGGTTCACGAAAAATGTTTTCACAATTAATTTCCAATAGCGAAACCGGGCTTTCGATAGGATGCCGAGTCTCCAGGCAGCCCGCATGAAGGCGAGCAGATCTTCCTTATTTATCCTGGTTCTGGCGGTGGGCGTGTAGTTGTTGAGAAAGGTGTTTATCCTCTGGTAGTACTGTTTTGGGGAATACAGAGTGGTGAGGAGCTTTTGATACCCTTCAATGAGTTTCTTTTTTTCCATTTTCGGCTTGAAGTTCAGGCGGCCATCGGTATTTTCACCGGTGGCATCAGTGAGCAGCCTGCCTTCGGCTTTCAGACGTTGCCAGAGACGGGTCTGCGGCAGGGCGGTCAATATGCCCACCATGGCCGTGACCACGCCGATCTGTTGGATAAAGCGCACCTGCATGTCAAAGATGTTCTCAGGATCCTGGTCAAAGCCAACAATGAATCCGCCCATGACCTGCATGCCATGCCGGTGAATCGTTTCCACGACCTCGGCCAGGCTGCTGCCTGCCGTATTCTGTTTTTTGCCGCATTCCACCAGGCTGGCCTGGTTCGGCGTTTCAAGGCCGACAAAGACTTTGAAGAAATTGGCGGCGCTCATCAGTTGCATCAGTTCCTCATCTGCTGCCAGGTTGACACTTACTTCGGTCAGCAGGGTGAAGGGAAATTGATGCTCCTGCTGCCATTTGATCAGGACAGGCAGCAGTTGCTTCACTTTTTGGGTATTGCCGATAAAATTGTCATCAACGATGAAGACTGATTTCCGCCAGCCGGCATCAAAGAGGGCCTGGAATTCCCTTTGCATCTGTTCAGGCGATTTCATGCGGGGAACCCTGCCATTCATGATGATGATATCGCAGAATTCGCAGTTGAACGGACATCCCCGAGAATACTGGATTGACATGGTTGCATAATTTCTGAAATCAATCAGCGACCAGAGAGGAACCGGGGTTTGGCTGATATCAGGCCTCTCCTTGGATGAATACACCGGCTGTAAATGACCGGCGGCCAGATCATCGAGAAACAGGGGCAGGGTGATTTCCGCCTCGTTTAAGACAAAATGATCCACATCCGCAAATTGTTCATGCTGGGTGGTGAACACCGGCCCCCCGGCAACAATCTTTTTTCCCTGGGCCTTGCACCGCGCGATGATCTGCAGGGCGCTCTCTTTCTGGACGATCATGGCGCTGAGAAAGACCAGATCCGCCCAGGCCAGCTGCTCATCCGTTAACGGCTCGACATTGAGGTCCACCAGTTTTTTCTGCCAGACATCAGGCAGCATGGCGGCCACGGTCAACAGGCCAAGGGGCGGGAAAGCGGCTTTTTTGGCAATAAACTTGAGGGAATGCTTAAAACTCCAGAATGTATCCGGATATTCGGGATAAACAAGCAGGATATTCATGGCATTTCCTCTCAAATTACTGTTAACAATCCCGGCTACTCATCCTCTTTCCCTTCAACAATCGCCTCTGGTTCCTTTTTCACCAGCATGATCGAACAGGGCATCTTTCTGACCAGCTCATCGTTGCTGCGACCGAAAAGCAGGTGTTCCATATGGCCCTCTTCATGGGCAAGCATGACCAGCAGGTCGATTTTTTCCTCCTCGATGGCTTTCAGGATCTCTTCGGTGGGAGCACCTTCCCGGATCAGTTCCTTTATGAACATGCCCTGTGTTTTCTCGTCCTCGATAAGGGTCAACAACTTCCGTCTGGAATCCTTCAGACTCCTTTCATATTCCAAGGCAAGCTCTCTGGTTCCCAGGCCCCAGCCCTTAAGCCCGATGGGATTATATACGGAATGAATGACATACAGTTCCGAGCCATATTTCCGGGCAAGTGAAACCCCGTATTGAATCGCTTTTCTGCATGACTGGATCATTCTGACCACAACAAGAATACGTTTATATTCGCTCATGATAATACTCCTGTTTTGTTGATCTATTATCAAATATCATCGACAGAAGACATGCCGACAAGGAAAAATATACAGAAGGAGAGGCTGACAGGACCTGCCTGACCTCAACATGCGGGGGCCCCTCAACATATTGAGGGGCAGAGAAGACCGTTATCCTGCACCCCTGGTCCGGCAATATCATCCTTCAGCAAATGGAACTCTCCTCGACACACCCCGTCAGAATCCCAGAGACAGCCCCAGGCCATAGTATTCAATATCATTGTTGTAAAACTGGCCGTACGGATCAAAACCCTTATACCACTGTGCCATGAGACGCAGACGACGCTGCCCCGGGTTGGGGTGACCGAACTCAAGGCCAACCTTGACGCTGGTATCGATGGCCCAGTCATTCTCCTCCAGACTCTTCATATCCACCCCGCCAACCGGCCTGCCGTTCCACACAAGCGACTTGCTGCCGCGATACTCGATCCCCCAGTGGGCGCTCAGCGGCTCGAGATCATCCGGTTCCTTGTGAATCAGGTACTCACCGCCGCCGTACCCTCGCCAGCCCCGCCATTCACGGGAATAGATGAGCTCAATGGCTTCGTAGCTGAGGTTAACCCGTTCCGGATGATTATCACTCAGGAGTAATTCATCCCCCAAATGCGAGCTCTGGTGATAAAGGCGGAGGCGGAGCGAATTGTCGCCATACCGGTAGGTGACGGGAATGCCGATGGTGTAATCCGCGTTGATGAGGTCGGAGGAAGAGCTGTCCAGGTTGAATTGGGCGAACAGTCCGCCTACCACGCTCAGTTGCAGGCCGTTCCCTTCACGACTCCCGAAGAACCTGTACATGCCGAATGTCTCTCCGAAGCCGACTGACGCCATGGTGTATCGCACCTCCGATGATTTAAAGCCGTTGAGGCTGACAAAGAACTGCGGCTGCTTCGGGTCGGCGATGAGTGGCCGGAACAGGTCGCCCGTTGGAAAGGCTTCCCCTTCGCCGGTTATTCCCATAAACCGGCTTACCGCCCCCGGCTTAGCAGCGTCCGCGGGCTTCACCACAATCGCTATCCTCTGCAATCCGTCGATAGCGCGCAATTGCTTGTCGGCCGCTTCCTGTCGCATCGGATCATCCTTAAACAAGGTAATCGTGGCAACCCCGTTGACAATCTTCAAAATATAGCTGTCTCTCTCCCAGTGCAGGTCTCTCTCAAGGATGGAGGCAACATAACCGGTCAGAAATTCATCGCCGCCCCTGTTCGCAGCCTCCGCAGGGGAAGATGGGAAAAGGAGCATGAGGCAGAGAGAGGCGGCGCACAGGCGACCGGGAATACGGAAACATATGATACGCATCAGCATGGTCGCTTCATCCTTCGTTTTTTTGACACAAATAAAGGGCGTTAAACGTCAGACCGATGTGTCCCGGCGTCCTTGCTCATTTAAACTTCGAGGCCGCTTCGTGGAAGGCTGTCTTGACTTCATTCCAGGCCTTTTCCGCTCCTGTTTTGACGTCTTCCCACGCCCCATCGCCGGCGGTTTTCAACTCCTCCAGCTTCACCTTGGCCGTATCTCGCTTGCGCTGCATGGCTTCGATGGTTTTGTAGTATTCAATCTTCGCTTCGGCCTTGGCTTTGTCCGCCCTGGCCTTGAGCAGATCGATCTGCGCGTTCCATTCCTGCAGTTGCGCATCACACTTTTCTTCGTACGCTTTTCGTTTATCCGTCACAGCAATCTCCTCATGGTTGAAACGTTCTGCCCCATCCATCATCAGCCGTTACGAAATAACCTTTTCTTTCTTAACCATTTCGTTACGGCTCTTTATGCCGTTTTAACCAGCCAGATGAGGACATTATTTTGTTACAACGGCTTATGCCGGCAATCAGATGTCCGGGGAGTAATTTGCCGACGAGCCGATTTAGCGCTTGCCCTTAACGCGCATGTCATTCTTGACCGATGTCACGCCCTTGACGCTGCTTGCAACTTCGACCGCTCTGTTGATGTCGGCCTGGGAATTGACGAAGCCGCTCAACTGGACCACGCCCTTGAACGTTTCGACGTTGATCTCGCTCGACTTCAGCGTTTCGTCTTTGAGAATTTCCGCCTTTACTTTGGTGGTAATGACGGAGTCGTCAATATACTCTCCGGTTCCCTCCTGTTTTGCCGTTGATGCGCATCCCAGAAAAGAAACCAGCAGAATGACGAGAAAAAAGTTAGCGAACAGATTGAATGGTTTCATAATGATTATCCTTGGGTGTGAAATTTTTTTGATTTTTATCTTCCCAAACCCCTACTCAGGAGTTCCCGGCTATGTTCCTTGCCTTGCCGCCCAAAGTACCCACGCCTTTACCGTTCAAGGTGGGCACACGGCACAGTCAGTTTACTCCGTATACATGAGGGTGATGATGACGGTCCTGTTCAGCGCCCGGCCCTCCGGAATGTTGTTGTCATAGGGCGGGTTATTGGGGCCGTTGCCCTGATATGTGATCTGGGAGACAACGGCGATGCCCCTTTCGATCATAGCAGCGTATACGGCGCTTGCCCGGCGTTCGGACAATTTGAGGTTATAATCCTCCTTGCCGATGGTGTCGGTATGACCGGCAATATTCATCACGGCCGACGGCAGCAGACCCATTCTGGTGATGACCCGGTTGACAATGATCTGATTGCGGTCTTTAAGATCTTCCCGGTCAAATTCAAAGAGGATCAGGCCGTATTTTTCTATCACCTTGGATGCAATTTTCTGGGCCATGCGCTCCTCGCGCCTGATGAAGTTGATTTTGGTCGATGCCGGAGTCGAGACGGTGAAGACATTGCCTTCATTGTCCTGCCCTGAAATCTCGGCGGTGATCTGATCCATCAGGGCAACATTGTGCACGCCGCCGAGGGATTCCATGTCAAAGACAAAGGACTGAGGGAGATTGCCCGTGCCCTCCCGGGTCAGGAGTTCCTTACCGCCGCCCAGCAGTTTGAGCTGCCATTTGGCGAGAACCGTCTGGGTTGCAATTGCCGGTACGATGCGTATTTCCTTGGTGTCGCAGTTCTCCTGCATATAGGTGCTTTTGATGGTGTCAAGGATGACGGGATGATCGGAATAGATCTCAACCCGCTGATTTTCAATGACCCCTTCCGGCACCCGGCTGGTGCTGGGTACGTTGGGAAGATTCTGGGCCGTGACATCCATACGTGAGGGATCAATGCCCCACACATATCTGAAATAGGCAAATACCTTATCGGCCCGGCTCCTGGACAGGGCCATCTGGCCTTTTTCTTCGCCTATATTGGAATTACAGCCCACAATGCTGATTCGGGCCTCCGGGTTCATCACCAGACGTTTGCCGATAACGTTCAGGATCTGGTGATATTTCTCCATGGTGTCCGTGAGCTTTTCCTCGGCAAATACCTCTGTTTCGTCCTGGCGGACAAAGGTGACGTAACGGTCGGATATTTCACTTCTGCCGGTGTCGAAATAGACGTAGTTCAACAGCGGCGAGCTGTCCACTATGGTGATCTCTTCGATGTTGATTGCCGATGGTTCACTGGTAAGCGTGCCGGTCGGCGGGTTGAGAAAACGGAAGGTTACCGCATAGCGGTGAAAGATGGTGGTGGAAAACTGTTTGAAGATAGGAAGAAAATCGTCGGCTGATCTGGCCTTGCGGATCTTGCCTCCCGTGCCCTCGGCAAAGGCTTGCAGAAACGGGTCCAGACCGGGCTTGTCCATATAGTCCACGGCATAGGTGGTAAAATTCTGCGGCCCTGAGGCGGTCAGCTGCAGATCCCCGGGTTTGACAACACTGTTGATGTCTTCGCCGTCGGAAAAAACCACCATGAACTTCTGGCTCTTTTCCGGCATGCTGCGAATGATTTTCAGGCCTTCCTGCATGGCGTCATACAGATACGTGCCGTCGGTGGGGTCGGAATAGCTTTCCTTCAAGGCCAGGCTGAGCAGGGCCGGATCGGCTGACTGGGTAATCCGGGTGGATACCCTGGGCTGCTCACCGCTGCGGGGATCGACAAAGGTGATGACATTGACATTGTCAATGGGCCGGACCAGGGAGAGAAATTCATCCAGGGCGCCAAGCACCGGATTGATGGCCTTGCGCATCTTCATGGAATAGGAGTTATCCACCACCAGGACGATATTGAGGCCCGTGTCCCGCTGTTCCCTGACTTCTTCCACGGAGATGATCTCGGCGGTCTTGGGACCCTTGGTGATCTGGAAATCGTCTTTCTGCAGACCGAGGATGGCCTCGTTTTCATCATTTAACACCGAGACCAGCACCTTGTTCTCGTTTACGGTCTGAAAGTTCAATTTTGATTTCAACTTGGGTGTTTCCACCTTGAGGTCTTCAAAGGCGAAGCTGCTGTCCATCCAGGCAAAGATGAACAGGAACAGACTAAGAAGGAAAACATTTTTCTTCATAATTTTCTCCTGTCAATAGGGTGAGGTACTTATCATTTACATTCTGTTCAAAATCTGTCAGGCTGACTCCCGTAATTATGCACAGGCCTGCCTCAGGCAATGGAGCTCCGCAGCTTTCACATCAAACATGATCCCTTCCAGGAGTTAGGTGTGAAGTTCTTCCGCAAACGGCGCGGCATGGCTCGTTTAAATTTTAGGAGCCGTTACGAAATTACATGGCCATTTTATTTTTTTTCAACGGCTCAGGACCGCCACGTGAAAGGCCTCCTGACTTCCGACCAGGCTTTTTCCGCCTCTTCTTTAAGATCTTCCCATGCCTCATAGTCGGCAGTCTGAAACTCCAGCAACTGTGCCGCGGCCTTATGTCGCTTGTGCTGTAATAATTTGATTTTTGTGTAGTATTCCTCTTTCTCTTCGGCCTTCTTGGCTTTATCCGCTTCAGCTATGAGCAAAGCAATCTGCGCGTTCCACTCATGCAGTTGAGTATCAAACTTTTCTGCGAACGTTTTTTGTTTGTCCTCCACACTAGTCTCCTTATAGTTGAAACATTCCGCCCCCATTCATCATCAAGCGATATATCAGTATTACGGCAATCGTCCACAACATATGATCCACCTTTTCCGTTTATTGCGTGTATTTTCAAACGGTTCACCTGCCAATATGAATGCCCTGCATGGAACTGATGATCCCAAAGGCGCTCAACAGCCAGAGAATCACGGCAATAATCACCACGGCATTCAAAATTTTCTTTATGGTCTGTTCCATCGGTATGTAGGTGTTGATCAGCCACAGAATTACCCCAACCACAACCAGAACAATTATCAATTGCATCAACGGCATAGTTTGCTCCTTTCCTTTAATCCCGCTGCCATGGCGCATTGCCATCAGGCACCGTCATATACCCCGATGCCCACGTTCCCAGAGCCGTGGATATCGGCGAACAGGGATACAACCTCTCTTTAGTCCGCTTATCATTCTTGACCGAAAGCCGACCGATCAACTGGTTCCCGTGATGACGTCTGCAGGATGAAGCCTGTTGACGGAGTTGGCGGCGTCTCGCCGATCGATGGCGCTACGGCACGGGTGGCCGGGGCCTGGTTCGCTGCCGCATGCCTATCGGCCGGGTTTATCGTTTTTATAATTTTCAATTGTCCCGGGGCCGAGAGATTTTGCGCGTGGCTCTGTTCAACCCCCCAGACAAAAGCAACAAATGCCAACAGCAAAGGCATAAACATCAATAAATTACCTGGTTTCATTTCATCGCTCCTTGTAATGATAGGGTTATTTAAGTTCATTCATAACCGGATGGCAGATTTCCTCTATTCCCGTCCGATGAAGACTTCGGAAAGAAATTATTTCACACGGCTTTTCAAGAAGGTGCATCGCTCCGCGCAGCACCTGGAAAAACTTCGATTTCATATGTTTTTCAAGGTTCTTTCGGCTATCCCACTCTTCAAGCAGACAGAGGAGCTGTTCATCCTCCATGCTGTGAAAAAAATCGCACCGCAGGCATCCCTCTGCAGTCCTGATGGGCCCGAGCAGCGCGGTAATCGTCTGAGAAAGCTCCATGCTTTTCTCAGCCGGCACCTTCATTTGCATAATGAGCAGGATCATAGCAAGACCTAATGGCAAAACACATGCCGACAGATGAGATGATGCAATAATTGCTATTTAGATATTTATAACAATTGGTTAGCTGAGGCGAAGAACAAACGATGAGATTGGCGGAAGCTGTTCGACCTCCATATATGGTGAATCCCTCAATATCTGGAGGCAGGGGTTGAGGGAAACCGGCAGGCGCCTTTTTCCACGGGCATTGCATAATGGATACAGGTCCAGAGCTCCTGACACCGTGACGCAATTTCAATGAGTTGAGCCACCGCCAGGGATTCTGACCTGCTACCATTAAAGTGCTTTTAGCAGGCATCCAGCAAAGATCCTGGATTCCCGCTCAACAGCATGGCGGGAATGACGGCGCTTTGAGACTTGACAACCGGTATATTTAGAATTGCCGAGTCCCTAAGTGTTAATTTAGAATTGCCGAGTCCCTAAGTGTTAATGTTGTTGCCGCGTCACGGAAAACTTGAGAACCAATCACGCTTCACCTGTTTAAGATCACCCCATGCCCCGTCGCCGGCAACTTCCTCGTAATTGAAATGTTCCACTCTGTATCAGCCATTTTTCCTTCCCAGGACCAGCAGCGCAATGCCGCCCACAAGGCAAATTCCACCCACGATCGGCGGCAAAGGAAGTGTTCGTGTCCTCTCGGCCGTCATCTGGATGGGACCGAGATCGACGACGTTTTCTCTTGTCGTGTAGCTGATGCCCTGATAGGCAAAAGCCACGATCCCTATAGCGATGAGAATGACGGCCAGCACCGTGTATGTTTTCATTTCGTTCCTTATCTGTTGGCAACCTGTTTGCTTAAGAGCCTGTCCGTAAATAAGCTCTCCAGACTCAATCCCAATTTCCCGCAGGCTACAAGATGCGCCGCCCCCCAATGAAGTTAAGCAGCACAACAATAATGGCAACTACCAGCAGGATATGAATAAATCCTCCCATCGTGTAACTGCTGACGAGTCCCAGCGCCCACAGTATGATCAGTATCATAGCGATCGTCCACAACATATGATCCTCCTTTTGTTTGCTGAAAAGAAATCAGCTAATATTGGTTCAAATCCTGAACTGCATCCATTACCATCCCGGTCCCTACCGCAATCAACAGGATATCGCTTGCCACGCGTACAAAACGGTGATGCGGCGGCGGCGGCCCAAGCTCTACAATGACCTGGGGCGGCAAATCATAGAAGATGACGTCCCGGGGCAGCTGTTGACCTACCTGCCATCTTCTGGCATGACCGCGGGGTACGCAGCCGTTGTTGCTCCTGACCAGGCCCGGCGGGCAGTGGCCGGAGCGGTACTGCTCAACATAATAGTTGTTGATCACGGTTCGGTGCTGGTCACCGAAATAGGTCCTCCTCCCGCTATCCCCATCCCTGTCCCTGTCGTCATGGTGCCGGTCATCGGAATGCCGGTCGTCATGCTGCCGATCGTAATTCTCATGGCTGTCTTTCTTTTCACTCTGTTCGTGTTTGTTGCCTTTATTGCCGTTGCCGGCCCATGATGGTTTTTCAGCAGTGGCAGTGCTGGTGGTGGCCAGTATCCCGGCGATGACAAGAGCCAGAATGCTGTTTTTCCGCATGGTAATTTTCTGCATAATCATCTCCACATAAAAAGTTGCCAACAAACCCGCTGGCTTGAGGGTGTCTTGAATCTTTGAACAGGCATGAGTTCCTCCCACTGCCGCTGCTCCCCGGATCAGATATCCGGGGAGAACAATAGTGACTTGACAAGGAGCACACCCAGCGCATTTTCTTACTTAACGCGCATGTCATTCTTGACCGAGGTCACGCCCTTGACGCTGCCTGCAACTTCGACCGCTCTGTTGATGTCGGCCTGGGAATTGACAAAGCCGCTCAACTGGACCACGCCCTTGAACGTTTCGACGTTGATTTCGCTCGACTTCAGTGAATCGTCCTGGAAAATTCCCGCCTTTACTTTGGTGGTAATGACCGAGTCGTCAACATACTCTCCGGTTCCCTCCTGCTTTGTTGTCGATGCGCAGCCCAGCAGAGAAACCAGCAGAATGACGAGAAAAAAGTTAGCGAACCGATTGAATAGTTTCATAATAATTCTCCTTGTCTGTCACTTTTTTTGATTTTTATCTTCCACCCCCTACCGTGAATTTCAGGGAGCGTACGTTGCCTTGCTTATATCCGGCCCAATAGCAGCAGGATGATCAGTATCAGCACTATAAGGCCCAGCCCGCCACTCGGGTAGTAACCCCACCCGCGGCTGTGAGGCCAGGTGGGTAAAACACCAAGCAGCATCAGTATCAAGAGGATAAGCAAAATTGTTGAGATCATAACGTTCCTCCTTTAGAGGCGATTAACAGCCCTCAATCTTTTTTTTCGCCTTGGCCCCCTCGATGGTTATGTTGTTGGTCACATTTTTCACGCCGTTAACATCCTGCACGTATTTGGTGACCAGATCCTTTTCAGCCGCGCTTTTTGCCTTGCCCTCCAAGGTCACCATGCCATTTTCCGTCTCGACCCTGGTGTCGAGTGCGCTGGTAGAGCGATGATACATTAACGTCATCTTGACCAGGGCCGTGATGGATGCGTCATCAATTGATTCGCCAACGGCATCCATTTTTTGACCCATGGTTTTTTCGTCCGGATTACCTGCTGTCGCTGGCACGGTCATCTCATTTTCCACGCCTTTCACCCCTTCGATATCCTTGACGTATTCAGTCGTCAGATCCTTCTGGGCCTGGCTATCTGCTTCGCCTTGCAGGGTTACGATGCCGGCTTTGGTGCTAACCTGAGTCATGGCGCTCACGTGCCGATGGAACAGCAGCGCGGTCTTCACCTTCATGCTGACCCACGTATCCGAATTCTCGGCCACGGGTTCACCCTTGACTTCCAGCTTGTTTTCCACGCTTTTGACCCCTGGCAGGTTTGCCACGGTATCCTGGGCCAGAGATTTGTGGCTCTCTTCGGCGACTGTCCCTGTCAAGGTGGCGACACCATCCTTGGATTCGATTTTAACGTCATCGTCCTTGAGGTATGTCTTAAAAACATATGACTGCTCGGCCGCTGATTCGATACGCTCATCCGTCCCGGTCGCGGACGCGAGTACAGGGCCGACGGCCACCAGCAGAGCAACGGCAACTACCAGCAAAGCTACACGACACATTGGTTTCATTAGTGCTTTCTCCTTTCTTATTTTGTTGTTGTTTGTCCAAACGTTTATCTTAAAATCCCTGGGGGTGAAGGCTGACTTACCTTATGTGACTTACCTTATGTAAGTCACCCAGATGAAGACGCCTGCAGGAAATTATTTCACATGGCTCTTCAAGCAGATGCATAGCCCCACGCAGCACCATGAACCACTCGGATTTGCGATTTTTTTCAAGGTTCTTTCGGCTATCCCACTCTGCAATCAAACAGAGGATCTGTTCATCCTCCATGCTATGAAAAAAATCGCACCGCAGGCATCCCTCTGCAGTCCTGATGGGATTGAGCAGCGAGGTAATCGCCTGAAACAGTTCCTTGCATTTCTCGGAAGGAACCTTCATTTGCATAATGACCAGGATCATAACAAAGGGTAATAGCAAGAAACACGCCTGCAGACGATAATATGCGCAGAGATAAAATTAGTCTTTAATAACAGCTGATTAGCGTAGAGGAAGGAACAAAAAAAGAAGGCCGGCAGGAGCTGTTTGGCCTCCATATATGGTGGCGCACTCAATATATGGAGGCTTGGATCCGGGGACTCCATGATGGGCATCACTTCCACGGCATTGATACCCGGATTTAGCAGATAAGGATCGAGGTTATGCAAGTCGCAGCAGGATCAACGACGCCCGGGCATCGCCCCTGCTTATGTCGGGCACGATCCGCAATTCCAACACCGTCACACTCTGGAGGTTGAGGACGTAGTCTTCGACCTCCCGGGTCGTGCCGGGCGGGCTGAACGTATACTGTTGGCGCAGAATCTCCCGGTAAGACCGCCCCCCGTCACCCGACCATCGCAGCACAAACTCATGGGTACGCTCCCGGCTCTGTTCCTCAAATACGAGTTGAATTTGCCTGAGTGCCTGCGGTTCGTCAAACAGCAGGCGGATAGTCTGCTCCCCGGTTTCGCCGGCCAGCCAGCCCGGCCCTGCGCCGGCTGTCAGCGCCGACTCGACGGGATGACCTGCTTCCTCGGACGTAATCTCGACCTGCGCGAGACGTTCCAGGTCGAGCCAGTCCTGATCGGTGGCTGAGGGCACCTTTGAACTTTGCTTGATAATCCGTTTGCGCATCATACTCTTAACACCCCACTTTCATAAAAGAAATCGTCCGGAAGGACTCCGGGCATTCACCAGTTGTCCTCAACACCTATTCATCCTGCGAAAAAATCACCACCGTGTATGGCCCGATACTGATTTCGCCGGAGCAGGGCAGGCCATCGGTTCCTTCCGCACGGGTTTCGACATCAGGTGTAGGATGATTGTAAAATTTTTGGCCGTAGTTGTAGGAGTCACTGTTAAAACGAGTTTTCCACAATCCGGCCCGCGGAAAACCGATGACATAACCATCGCGATTTTGATTCGTCATATTCACCACCACAATGACGCTATCTTTTGTACCTTGTTTGTCCCAGCGATGGAAAGCGATGAGCTTGGCCTCATTGTTAAAATGATAGATATGGATATCTTGACCGCACAACCCACGCGTCGCACCCGACAGATTGCGCCGCAGGGCGATCAGATCCCGGTACAATCCGAGAATGCCGTGTTCGTCTTCAACTCGGGACCAGTCGATCGGATCTTTATCCTGGAACCACCGATCTTCCAGCAACTCCTGCCCTTGAAAAAGCATTGGGATGCCGGGCGAAGTAAGAACAATGGCTGCCCCCAGGGTGGAGCGCTTCTTGGAAAACCAACTGTCCACGTTCCCCGGCCAAATCTCCTCCGGCACGCGGGCTCGACCATTAGCGACCTCGTCGTGCGACTCGGTAAAAATGATCCGCTGAAAGGCATCTAAATCGTAGCGAGACTCAATAGCTTTGCTGACCGCGGCCAGATCCCGGGAGGCATCATCACGAGTAATAACGGCCTGGCGAACGTGGTGAACAAATTCGGCATCCCATTGCGCATTGAACCCGGCACCGCCCGCTCCCGCATCTTTAACGACCCAGGGGGTATCCCTCATACTTTCGCCGATGCTGATTTTGCCGGGAAACCGCTGTTGGATTTCCACATTGATCCACTGCATCAGGCTCCAGCCTTCGGGAATGTCATTGGCCGGATTGTCGGGATTGCCGTCAATGTTTTTGATATAGATTATCATGTCCCAGCGCAGACCGTCGGCGTGGTATTCGTCTAACCACATCAGAGCGTTATCGCGCAGATACTGACGCACTTCGCCGCGGCCATAATCGGGGCGGGTCGCGCCCCAGGGTGTTTGCGCACGGTGATCATTGTAAAAATAAATTCCCCCCTTCTCATTTTCACTCCAACCGTCAAACTGCCACAAATCAAGATCGGAGGGACCGAAATGGTTGTAAACAGCGTCTACGATGACAGCGATACCATGTTCATGGGCCGCTTTGACAAATTCTTTAAAGGCATCCGGCCCACCGTAAATACTCTTGACAGCAAAGGGATGACACGGATTGTAACCCCACGAAAAGTCGCCTGGAAACTCCATGATGGGCATCACTTCGATGGCATTAATACCCAGTTCCTTAAGGTAAGAAAGTTTTTCCATGGCACTGGCAAATGTGCCAGGGTGCCCCTCTTCTTTGACGTTAAAGGTGCCGATATGCATCTCATAAATGACAAGCTCATTCCATGTGGCCATTTTAAAGTTATCACTAACCCAATTAAAAGCTTTAGGGTCGTAGATAATCCCATTGCCAACTGAGTTGGTCACCTTTCTGGCATACGGGTCAATACGAGTGAAAGGAGGGAACTTCCAATCGACAGGAGCATGGAGCACATATTTGTACTCATCTCCCGGTTTTGCCTCCGGCACGTCAGCCGACCAGTAACCGTTCTTCTCACTGGCCAGAGGTGTTGAGGTTTTGCTCCAGTCATTGAAGGTACCGGTCACGTAAACCTTTTCGGCATGGGGCGCCCATACTCGAAAGGTTACACTCGTGGCATTAGGTATGGCCCCCATGTCCGAATGTTTTAGCATTGTTTGAGTTTTCTCCGCCATTTTTGCCTCCAAAATTTAATGATTGCTATCGAAACTTGGTGGAATTGTTTTTCATCTTCAATTTTTCAGCAATGCCCGCCGCGCAGCATTCAAGTCGGTACATTTGTGGGGGCATCTTTCCGGATCTCCTGCTCCGCCTGAACCCAGTCCTGAACCGCCTGGCCATCGCGGCGGCCTCGCTGCTCGTAGAGTTCAAAGGCCAGATTGGCGATCTACGGTGTCACATTGACATGCTTTTTGACCAACAGGGGATCAGCAGATGGATCGAATATCCGATACGCCAGCAGTTTCAGACGATCGTTCACCAGGAACCAAACCAGGGCATAGCCCCAGACGGACAGTGCCCAACCCCAGCCCAGAGGGGTCATAAACAGCCCGTAAACCGCTATCAATGTCGCCATTATTTGCGTGCCGAGCACGGCTATCCATAAAATTTTCGCCGGGCGAATCGACCAGAATGGACCACGCGTGCGGGTGAGGAAGATCGTCAGATGTCCGGCCACGGAAAGCTTCAAATACATCAGCGTCTGGATGTGCGCGCGGTCGAGATGAAAAATTTGCTCACCGAGATAGAACAATCCGAAAGCGGAGACAACCCCGATAACCCCCAGTACCGTGGAGATCCCCAACACCATACGCATGTTCCAGGCCTCGGGCTGATCTTTGTAATGAACGTTGTCATAGGCAATGGAGAGGATGGCGCCGTCGTTAAGTAAGGCCAGCATGACGATCATGACTGCAGTCACCGGATAAAAGTTGAATACCAGAATCGACAATGTCATGAACAGCAGTACACGCAGCGTCTCGGTGATGCGGTAGATCGCGTAGCTGTTCATCCGCTGGAAAATCTTCCGGCTTTCCTTGATGGCGTCGATGATCACCGACAGGCCGGAGGTCATCAGCACAATGGACGCCGCTGCGCACGCCGCGTCCGTCGCGCCCGAAACAGCGATGCCGCAGTCGGCCTTCTTCAGTGCTGGGGCGTCGTTCACTCCATCGCCCGTCATGCCGACGATGTGGCCCCGTTGCTGCAGGACATCAATAATGTGGAATTTGTGTTCGGGGAAAACCTGGGCAAAGCCGTCGGCATGTTCGATGGACTCGGCCAACTGCGCCGTCTCATGATGCTTGGTGTCGCCGAAGCCAACGGCATCAAGAATATTGGCGCCCATGCCTAATATTTTGGCGGTTTCCCGGGCGATGGCCATTTGATCGCCGGTCACCATCTTGACTTTCACGCCCATGGCTCGTGCGGTCGCGATGGTTGCCTTTGCTTCTTCCCGGGGCGGGTCGGACATGGGCAACACACCAAGAAACCGCCACGCACCACCGTCTCCCTCGGCCCGTGCAACACCCAACGAACGAAAGCCGCGTTCGGCAAATTCATTGACCGCTTTTTCGACGGCGGACTTCACCTCGGCGGCATTGGCCGAGAGCGCCAGGATTACCTGCGGCGCACCTTTGGTCACCTTGAACACCTTTCCGTCCGGGCCCTTGACGGTAGCCTCAGTGCGCTTATGCACCGGGTCGAACGGCTGAAAATGGTCAACCTGATAGTCATGCAGGGCCTGATCATTCTGCAGGCCGCCCAGCACGGCCAGGTCGATGGTGTCCTTGTTTTCCGCACGCGATGCCAGGGCGGCGTTGATGATGACCTGATCGGCGGGGATGTCGTTCAGGCAGAACGGATCGCCCAGCGTCAGCTTGTTCTGGGTCAGGGTGCCGGTCTTGTCCGCGCACAGCACGTCTACCCCGGCCAATTCCTCGATGGCCGCCAGGCGGGTGACAATCGCCTCTTTTTTGGCCAGCAGATGCGCGCCCACCGCCATGGTCACCGACAGCACCGTGGGCATCGCCACCGGAATCGCGGCCACGGTCAGCACCAGGGCGAACTGCAAGGTGACGAGGATCGGGTCGCCGCGGAACAGCGCAACAATAATAATTACCGCCACCAGAGTGACCGCGAGGATAATCAGATAATTGCCGATCTTCAACACGGCGCGTTGGAAATGGCTGACTGTCTGCGCTCCCTGCACCAATTGCGCCGTCTTGCCGAAGTAGGTGTTCTGACCCGTGGCGTAAACAAGCGCGTCGATTTCGCCTGTGCGGATAATCGAGCCCGAAAACACGGCCTCTCCGGATTTATGGGTGACGGGTAATGACTCTCCCGTCAGCGCGGACTGATCCACTTCGACCTGGTCGCCCGCGAGCAAACGCGCATCCGCCGGCACGATGTCGCCCAGACGCAGGCGGACCACATCACCCGGCACCAGCTCACGCGCCGCCGGGTTGACCCAAGCGCCATCCCTTTTCACCCGGGCCTTGATCGCCAGCTTGGCCTTCAGCGCGGCGATGGCGTTGCCCGCCTGGTGTTCTTCCCAGAATCCGACCACGGCGTTGGCGACAAGCAGAAGGAGGATGATGGCAAAGTCCGGCCAATGCCGGGCTACCCCAGAAAGGATTACGGCCGCTTCGATCATCCACGGGATGGGGCCCCAGAAATAGGTGAGAAATTTCAGAAAGGGATTCGTCTTTTCTTCTTCAATCTCGTTAGGCCCATATTGGGTCAGCCGTTTCTGTGCCTCGGCTTGACTGAGGCCGTCCGACGACGACCCCAGTTTTTTCTCCACTTCCGACAGGGGCAGGGATTTCAAATCGTCCTTGGCCTTGGGTTTCAATCCTGACTTCGATTCGGGAGCCTCGGCTTGGCTCGTAGCGTTGGGTTTCATAATGTGGATTCTCCTGCCTATGCTGTCGCACACAATAGAGAGCGTTTGGGGTCACGGGAAACCGCCAGTCCCATTTCACCTATAGATGATGGACTCGCAGCTAAGCGAAGACTGCGAAAAGTCTATCGTACCGTTGGAGGCAGCAGATCGGACTTCTTGTGACGCCATCATAGATAATCAGCGCCGCGCCACTCGACAGCGCCGAACCGGGCCTTGCCAAGCAAAGTGTAAACAATGCTGATGGTTCCAGTCGACTGGTGGCTGTCAGCTCGATCGGGATACTGCGCATCCCGGACGGACGTGATGTATTTGAGCCCAATGGCGTGACGGCCATAAACACGAAGGGTGAACCCCATGTCCAGGCGATCGATAGCCTCACTTCCCCCTGGGTCATCGCCAACCCATGCCGGTCAAATAATACGCACGTCCTGTCAAGTCGAACATGGCTCTGTCGCCAAGGATGAGACGGAGTCCGAGGAGGCCCTGCGGGGCGACGCCGTAGTGGTAGTCGCGTTCACCAATCTGAGTGACATTACCGGCCGCAGCGTAACCGCCCCCCGAGGACTGAACCCTGGAGCGCTACCGTGCGGGAAAGCCACCATTGATAAGTAGTGCCGAGAGAGAGAGGTACTGGAAACGCGGAAGATGTGCGGCGAGATATAGTCATAGCCGCCATAGAGGCCCCATATCCCGCGATAGGAATCGCCGGCCTTGTAGTCCATGCCGAGCCGGTAGCGGCAGTTGTTCATCGAATCGTATATCCACATATTCTATTCCCCTGCGTACAACGCAGATTGAGCTTCCAGCGTTTTGCGCACCTCCGACAGCCGCCTTTCGATCCGTGCGCGATCATGGCTGGATTCGATGCAGCGATCGGCCAGCTCGGCAATCCACTGCAGCTGTTCGTCGAGTGCTCGTAAGTGGCTGGATCTGTTTGTTTGACTGCCGATGGTGTCGAGGGCGCCGAGCATGCGCTCCAGAATGGCAACATTCACTTCGGCGCTACCCCGAATCTGATCGAAGGCCTCGGCCACTAGATCCTCAAAACTCGGAACAATCGCCACCACACGCAGCGTTTCTCCTTCGTAACGGTGCGATGGCGGAAATTGTCGACCGGCCAGCCGAGCCAGAATCGAGGTCAGATAGTCCACGCACATCACCGCCGTTGAGGTGTCATTGACTCCAGGAGAAAGTGCTTTCAGGGCCATATCCACGATCTGCCTGATACCGAAAGCCGGGTCCTGATCAACTGTGCGATGGCGGCCGATACTGAAAGCACCATTAAGCGCATCAATCGTCTTCTGGTCTGGCGGGTAAGTCAGGGCGAGCGATACCAGGGCCGTATTTTGCACAACGAACGCGCCGATGCCGTGCTCCATACGCACGATGGTCCTGCTGTCCCCCGCCAAGCGCAGCAGCGCATCGATATTCACGCTTTGAATGTATCCACTCAATGCTGCCGGCACTGGATACCAGGTCCTTGCATCCTGTGGCTCAAGTACCTGATTCCGGCCTACATCTTCATCAGGCCCCTGAGCCAGTTTTTTTGGCAATAGCCGATCAATGGAGGCGTCGGTCTCCTGAGCGACCGAGGCGATAATGCTGGATGCCTGGATCGACGAGGCAATATGATGAATGAAATAGATAAGGATACCCATGCCACCGAGCGACATTACAAATCCAAAGAATACCGCCAGTCCCGGCACGAACTCGTCTACACCACCACTGCCGCGAATAGTGCGCAACACGATCAGACAATAAGCAAAAATGCCGGCGAAAACCCCCAGCGTCGCTTGCGTAACGCGGCTGCGCATGAAATTCCTCAGAACGCGGGAGGTGTACTGTCCCGACGCCAGCACGAGTGCCAGCAGGGTCATGGAGAAGGTGATACCCATAACCGTCACCATTGAACCGGCCAGCGTTGACAACATCAGGCGCGCGCCTTCCGCGCCTACCCCAAACAGGCGCGGCCACTGGCTCAGCCATCGGTCGATACCGGCAGATTCTGCTTCGATAAACATGCTCGCGATGGCAATGCTGCTTATGACCATCAGTGAAGGCAAAAACCAGAAGCTCGACCGCAGATTGCTATAGAATTGTTTCACCTTATGCATGGATGAACTCCAGTCGGCATCGCCAGCGTGCCGAGTCTTTGGGTCAGGTGCAAATTTTCCGCAACATCCACAGGGCAGTCGATGTGTGAAGAACACATAGAATTCCCAAACCTGCCGCGATCTCGATGAATATCGGGGTGTTTTCGATATAGACGACCTGGTCCGCCGGAACCTGGGCGATGTCCAGCTCGGCCAGGGAATCGAATCCCTCGATTTCCGTTGGTAACAGATTGTACATGGGATGGCTGACACGGGTTGGTTTGCTCATGGCTTGTCCTTTATTTTTCCTGCGCAGGCGTTCATTCGTTCCTGGCCCGGCCGTTTTCAGGGGCATAACCGCTGATTCCCATCATGAATCGCAACAAACCGTAACTGAGCCAGCTTATGAACCGTAAACCGGCTGGCTGCTGTTTCCATTTGTCCGTCAAGATCCGCCGGCCATCCGTTTCCACGGTTTTTTTCAGGCTTTGCGCCAGGGTCGCGGCAAATGCTTCGTCATCCACGACCACATTCGCTTCACGGGAAAGAAGCAGGCTGAACGGATCAATATTCGAAGACCCCACCGTGGCCCAGTGCCCGTCGATCACCGCCACTTTGGCGTGCAGGAAGCTCTTGTGGAATTCGTAAATTTCAATTTTCGCGGCGAGAAAGTTGCCGTAAAGCGCCTGAGAGGCATAATGCTGGAGCCGATGATCAGACTTCCCCTGAAGCAACAGAACGACCCGTACGCCGCGTCTGGCTGCGTTGATCAACGCATGCCGGAAATCAAGTCCGGGGAAAAAATAGGCACTGGCCAGAAAGATCTCGGCTTTCGCCTGCTTGATCGCCCGCAGGTACGCCGCTTCAATATCCCGGCGATGGTGGAAATTGTCTCTAATCAAAAATGCCGCGCTCATGGATCCCCCGGTGGAGGTCGAAAGCGGAAGTGCCCCGCTGCGGACCATCCCTTTGCGAAAAGAACTCCATGCCACCATTGACCACAGGCGCTGGGCGGAAAGGCGGATCACATCCACCAGTGGTCCCTGCACGGCGACCGCATAGTCGTAGCGAGGGAGAAGCTCCCCCGTCGTTTCCGCGTCATCTATGATGTTGATTCCGCCTACAAAGGCGATCTCACGGTCCACCACCACGATTTTCCGGTGCATTCGGCGCAGGCGCTTGCGCCGAAACGTCCAGGGAGATATTCTGGGCCGGAAGATAAGTGCCTTCACCCCGACCGTGCGCAGCCGATCCAGCATACTACGCGGCAGGTCCTTGCAGCCGTAGCCGTCAATCAGCACATAGACCTTTACGCCGCGCAGGGCCGCCCGTATCAGCGCGTCCGCAATCCGCTGTCCGGTGGCGTCATTTTCGTAAATATACGTTGCAAGATAAATTTCATGCCTTGCCTGGTCGAACGCCGTTTCGATTGCGGAAAAATAGGCTGCTCCGTTATGTAACAGGGTGACCTGATTGCCCGGAACAAAGCCGGACCAACTCGCGGATAAAACCTTTTGATACAAACCTCGCAGATGGAGTTTCCCGTGGGACATAATGTGGGACATAATAATGATCTCCGGGCTCAAATATCTTCGTCGTAGCGGAAAATGTCCCTTCTCTCTTCGTGGTAATCAGATTTTTTATTCTATGTGTGCTTGAGCCGTTTGGAGAGCAAGATCTTTATCCTTGGTAAACAGCCTCCACTTCATTTCCGATGAATGAATACCTGCTTTCTTGTCTTGCCCTTTACAGAAATACCAGTGGCCAAAGCGTTCGACCTTGGAAAAGGGATGATTCTCGTTACAGAGAAACCCGCAAGGATTAATCTCTTTGAAATAAATAGCTTCATCCGGGACCTCATCATAAGACATATCTGTAGGCAATATGATTTGCGATACATCC
>JAHIVT010000150.1 GCA_018816555.1 Pseudomonadota bacterium | reverse complement strand
TGGGACCAGAAGGTGGGCATCGGCAAACCCCGCGTTTTCTAATCGGATGGCAAAAATGGCGGAGACGGCAGCGGCAACAATACCTCTTGGTGCGATCCAGGCGAGAAGGTGGCGCTCGGGCCAAGAGAGCTCCGATCCAAGAGCAGAGCTTATCACGTTCAGGGGTCTGGCGAGAAACTGGATGGCAAGTAATACAAAGAACGCCTTCCAACCAAGATTGATAAAGGCAGTGAAATCGATACGGGCGGCCAGGAGGATAAAGAGCATGGAAATCAGGACGATGCTCAAGCTTTCCTTGAAATTGAGAATTTCATCCACATCCTGCATGTTTGCCAGCCAAACACCCATAACAGTCACTGTCAGCAAACCGGATCCGGTATGCAATATGTAGGAGACCGTAAAAGTAAAAAACACCAGGGCCAGTGAAATGCTGCTGAGGAGGAATTTGGGGATTAAATGATTTCTTAGAAGCAGGCCGAACAGATAGCCGCCAGTGGCTCCTATGATAACACCAACCCCGATAAGTTGACAGAGGCTGAGAAGGGTATGGCCGACTGCCTGGCTGCCACCTCCTGAAACAATGAATTCGTAGATCAAGACCGCAAGGGAGGCACCGATAGGGTCAATGACAATACCTTCCCATCGGAGGATGTTGGAGACGGCGGCCGTGGGTCGGACCGTACGGAGCATCGGCACGATCACCGTAGGCCCGGTGACCGCCGACACAGCCCCGAACATAAAAGAGATCGGCCATGAAAGGGTGAGGGCGAAATGGGTGACCACCGCCGTGATCAGCCAGGTGATTAAAAGGCCAAAAGTGACCATATTTGTCACCACCCGCTGTTTGCCGAGGATCTCTTTGTACCTGAGAGTCAGGCTGCCCTCGAAGAGGATTACTGCAACGGAGAGGGAGACAAAGGGGGAGAGCAGATCACCCAAAAGTTGATCCGGATTGAGCAGACCAAGAACCGGACCTGCCAGGATCCCGGAGAGGAGGAGAAAGATGATGGCAGGCAGCTTCACCCGCCAGGCCAGCCACTGGCAGCCGCTGCCGACCAGAAAAATGAGAGCAAAGGAAATGAGGGTATGTTCAATCACAGGCGTGGGGTTCCCTGGCCGGGGGTGTTGAGGTTGAAAGTCCAAACCTGCAAAGATTTTGGCTCTTTAAATTCAACAAGTTACAGGATAATCATAACCATACCCCGAAAAGGCAAAAGTTTCCATAATTGATGATAAATCAGAGATATGTTGAGTTTTGGGAAGTATTGAAAAATAGATCTCCCCCGATTTTATTGGTTTTATTATTATTCCTCCCAATCACTGTTCCTCAAAGAATCGCACAGCATTCAGCAACTCAGGGAAATTATAAATAATATAGTCAGGCTCAACGCCTTTTTTTTCCTGCGTCCCTTGGTTTGATTTAAAAAACACCGTCTTAATGCCAAGTTCCTTTGCCCCATATATATCGCGGTACATGTCATTGCCCACAAACAAGACCTCTGCCGGCTCCATCTTCATAGCGGTCAACGCGCTCTCGAATATACGTTTATCCGGCTTGCGATAACCTAAGTCACCTGAGACTGTAACCGTCTCAAAATAGTCCGACAATCCCACCGCGTTCAACTCGGGAACCGCGTATGCCGTCTGACCGTCAGATATGGCCGCTAAACGATACTTCGGGATCAATTGTTTTATGGTGTTTTCCACCCCGCGATAAAGCTGCAACCTGAAGCGAGATGCGGCACGATACGTCTCAGCAAGAAACAGCGGAAGCTGTTCAAGCTTTCCAGGTGATAAACGATGCGTAAACTCTGTTGAGTTCCGCGCTATAATCTCGCGAAAAATACCGACCACGTCAAACTCAGGATATCGCTCAACGCTCGCCGCACGCTGTTCCTTCATAATCTGAAAATACAACTCTTTTAAAGTGTTTGGGTCAAGGAAGATCCCCTGATATGAAAGCAGATTGCTGATAACGCGATAGATATCGTCGTGCATCTCGTTGGTGTGGATATCCGTAAGCGTTCCGTTAATATCAAAAATTATTCCCTTTACAATCATCAAAACCTCCTCAAACATTCCTTTGCTTCATTGATGAGGCGGCGACGGTATGGCGGATCGACCCAATTATTTCGCGAGATACGCAACAGAGTGATGCCAATATAGAACTGCGTCCTGCCGGTTATCGATTTGAAAGCACTTTCGCGATCTGGAAAGTGGCAGGCGTATTCCCACAGGAAGTGGCCGATAAAAGAATCAGCGGCATCCTTGTTACCCGTCGCACGCATGAAAAAATGTTTCAGCTCGCCGGCAATGCGTCCTGTGTCGAAAACACGATCCCCGCGCTTGGTTCGTTCCAGATCGAACGCGATCACATTCAACCCGTCACCGAACATAAAATTATCCGGTGTCGCGTCTCCATGCACGAGCACCTTTTGATCCTCCCACATCCTGGGTTGATTGCGCCACTGATCGCGCAACCAATACAGTTCGCGCGCTTCGTCCATGCTGATCGCTCCGATTGCAAGTAGCCGGTTTATCAGCAAGTCCATATAATCGCAGTCCTGATTGAAGTTGACTCCCGCTCCAAAGGTCGTCCGATTATGAAAGGCCGACAGAAAATACGCCAGCGCCGTCAGTTTGCCATAGAGGTAACCTGCGTCCCTGCCTTGGATCACGGACTGTATCACTTCACTGAGCAGTTCGCCTTCGCAATATTCAGTGACCAATAGGGCGCTCAGCGAATAGTTGCGCCCCAACGGTCTGACAACGTGGTGAGGATAGCCCTCCATCCCGTAATCACGCATAAGGCAGAGATTGTTGAATTCGCT
>JAHIVT010000149.1 GCA_018816555.1 Pseudomonadota bacterium | reverse complement strand
TTTTCGGGCTGGTATTTTTGAAATTCATGATTCAAGACCCTATGACTCATAAAGACCACAGAGATTTATACCCATGTCATGAAAAGCGACATTATGGCACTGATGAGCCCGCTGGATAGGCTGGTGGATTGACAAAGGGCGAATCCTTGTTCCTTCCGGCATATTTTTCTGCAAAAACTGAATGACTGTTCAGAAAAATCAAAACTCTTATTTGAAAATGTTGCAAGAAAAAACTGCTAAGATATGGCAGGGAAACGCGAAAATTCCCTGCTTGTGTGGTATGGGGACAGCTTATGTATTTACGGATGTCTAAAACAAGTCTGTCCCCATTTATTATTCAAGGCCTAAACGGAACTATGGTCAACTATTCCGGTTTCTTGATCAATGACAGATAATGTCCCTCTTCGCCTACCTTTCCAAGATCAATATGGCAGGTGGTGCAATCCATTTTGCCCATGGTAAATCCACCCTCATCAAAACTATTGGAGCTTGAATGACAGTCAATACAGCCTGTCGCTTCCGCCGGGGAGGTTTGGGCAAGTTCAACATCTTCGTTAAGCACTTCGTTAAGCAATTTTACGACTGTTCCAGCAACATCGGCGGCTAACCGGGCACACCTTTCTTTTCGTTCAATCGAACCGCTGGCTTTACCGGCTGCGAGGCACCAGTTTGTAACAGACATATGACAGAGATTACCGCCTGCAATACTCGTCACAATATCAGAGTTATTTACAACATTATAGTCTGGTGTTGTTGGTAACGGAGATAGAGCTGCCCAATTTAAAAGGTAGGTGATAATTTTTTTTGCTTGATCATTGGTACAAATTAGTCCGATAGCGGCGCAGGCACCATTGAGAGTCCCGCAGATGGAGCCATAGTCCGCCACTCCGCCGGCACCCCATTCCATCATTTGGGTGGGTATCTGGCTGTAAGGACCAAGAAAATCACCATATTTATCAACTTCTCCGTTGGTTTCAGCATCGGCAAGCTGGCTGATGATGGCATGAAACGTGGCAAAAGCGCATCCACTGTGGCCTGTTACAGCAATACCCTTTAAGCTGTAATAGGCCAGTTGGCGGGTGTCATTAATATTAAGACCCTCTGCAGGATAGCGATAAGGGTGCTCCGAAGTATCGGCCTTGGCTTCTTTTATTTTGCATAGGCCTCCCAAACCGCTGATAACGGTTGAGCCGGCCACGGCGCCGATAAAACCGGTTTTCAGAATGTTTCTTCTTGTTTTGTCAATCATGCTGTTTCCTCCATAATTTTTTTTAAATAACGAAAGGTGACTTGTCACCGGATAATCAAGATGAAAAATAGAGTAGGAGCAATGGGGAATAACTTCCCTTGAATAGGTAAGTATGGCAGATCCCTTCTTAAAACTGGCTTACAGAAAATTATTTGTTGGAAAAAAGATGGTCAGAAGGAAAATTGCTTTCAATAGGTTGTATTTGTGGCGTATTTTTGCGAATTGATAATTGCTGATATGTGGCAAATAGCTGATGTTACATTGTAAACTTACCGTTTTATATTTTGATATTTCGAAAAAATTACAATGTACTTACAGGGCCAGATGTTTGAGAGGCAGGAATTCCTGACGTAATACGGAAGGAGTGCTGAGGAAGGTCAGTGCTGGTGGCTGTCCATCCGGAGATAGTTAGATCCTGGTGGAATGGTCAGCTTGGTATTGATCCGGGCGGACTTGGTAGTTGAAAAATCACAGAGGCAAAAGAAATGGCGGGTAAGCCGGATCGCTCAACCGCCATTGCCCACTGCGGATCTTTTTCACCAAAAAAAAAATTAATACTCCACCGGAAGTTGGCGCACCTGGCTGCGGGTAAACACAGGGCCGTCCTTGCAGACCAGGGTGGGACCGACGTTGCAATGGCAGCAGAGGCCTTCGTCACATTTCATCCGGTTTTCCAGGGAGAGATAGACCTGGTCGTCGGTCCAGCCGATTTTTTCCAGGGGCGGCATGGTGAACTTGATCATAATCGGTGTGACTGGGTCATGGGTCATGGGTCAGGGTCATGACTGGGGTCAGGCTTGACATTTTGACATTTGCGGTTGCAAAAAGTCAAAATGCCAAGCCTGACCTTACCCTTAAAAGGCTCTTTGTAGAGGTAAAACACCTCCGTTGCAAAAAACTTTTTTTAAGAGGCTATCGGTCGTTATGGGATCAAGATGCGGATACCATTCTGACGCATTATCAGCATCAGATTAACCCTTTTATTTTCCCTGCCAATTCCTGGTAATGGAATAACTTCTCATATTCTATCATTCCCGCCAGGGCCCGCGATTTTATTTTGATGTCAATTTCTTCAAGAATTGCGATAGGATTCAGTCCTCCGATAACGATGGCGCCAAAACGTCCTTCGTTCACCGGAATTTCCAGCAGAGGCTGGCCCGGCCAGCCGATCTTCAGAAAACAGCCGAGCCCCGCTTTTTTGAGTTTGTGCGTAAGGTTTACAACACTGTCGCGACTGTCCGCCGGCATTTCCCGAAAACCCACACCGATTCGGCCATTGCCCGTTGTGGTGGCTCCCATGTAGTCGGTCATGCCCGTTTTGATGAAGATTTCAAGAGGATCCATGCTGGAGCCCTCATAAGTGATTATTTCTGCAAATCGCAAGGGTTCCCTGTTTCTCAGTTCAAGCAGTCCTCCAAATGTTGAACGGGTGGGAATGCCGTGGGACAACAGAACTCCGTTGATGGTGATTGAACAAATGGTCCCCAGGCCCAGCATGTTTTCAGGAACAGGAACCTCGCCTATTTTTTGACCGGGCTCAAACAGGGCCATCATGTCACCCATGGAGTATCCCTCCTCATAAACCCGGCAGATAAGAGGAGAAAGTGTTTTTATCTGTTCAGGTGTCAACAGGCTGATGTTGGTGATGACGGTTCCGCACAGTTTGTTGAGATCAAAGGTCATCCGATAGGTGAGCTGGTCGATTTTGGCGGCCAGGAAACCAACCTTGTCGAAAATACGAGCGGTATTAAGTTCTGCAATGCCCTCTTCGGTGATTATGCGGCCTCTTCTGCCAAGATTTTTAGTGAGGCCTTTATTGTCCATCTCCATAAGATAATGACGGACTGTGCGTTCATTTATATCCTGGCCAAAGGCTTCCAGATTCTCCATGATTTTGGAGCTGCCGAGAGGACGGTTCGCTTTCCTGAGAATTTTTAGAATTATCAGCTGTCTTTTTTCTGTTTTCTCGCTCATGAAGCCCTCTTAATTGATTTTGAAAATTACCAAGAAAAAGGCAATTTTGCCGTTATTGCCATGGGAATGAATTATGGCTTTTCCGTGTGTTTCCTCCCTAATCCTTACCAAATAAACATTTTTTTTTAAATGATTGTTCGTTTTTGGTATCATTTTTTTTTGCGTGTTCAAAATGTTAATCGGCAAATTTGCCGAATTGGCTAGTATGATTATCTTGGCATAAAATACATTATTATCATAACTATCACTAAATACGTCTTATTTGCATATTGAAAAATATTTTTGACATATTTTTTCAGGCATGTTATTGCCAAAAAACCTCATTGTTATACAAAAAATGATTAAAAATTTTGGTAATATACAGATGAATGATGATTCATTCGTTTACTATAGATGTTTTTTTGTAGTTAACTACTTTATATTATGAATAAAAAATAAACAACTTGATGAGCTTAAGCAGGAATGGGAAAAGTTACCTGGTTCTTATTATCGGCAATAAGTTTCCGGTAAAAGAGCATAGAGATATTCTTTTGAAAAAGTTGAGTTTGAAGAAATAGGTTCCCTGAAAATTTTTCCTGAGGAGGAGACGTGACCATGTCCTTTAGCAAACCGAATTACAGCGCGGCAACACTGACGACAACAAGGGTAAATCCTGCCCCCATATCCGGTATATGTGTAACATGCATTGACGGATGTGAGGGGCCTTGCGAGATTGGAAGATCTGCCCTTAAAGGGAGAGAAGTACTTTATCCCATGCCCTTCGGGAAAATAACTGCCGGATCCGAGAAAGACTATCCGTGTGATTTTTCCCATTTTAATATCCAGGGAACGGCCGTGGGCGCTGTCGGAATCGAGGCTGATTCGGATATAGCCACATTCCCGGCTGTAGACACCACCACGACTGTCGGTGCCGATGGCAGCATCAAGTTGGCTTTCCCGGTTTTTACCGGCGCTGTCGGTTCCACGGAGATAGCCCGCATCAACTGGGAGGACGTGGCGGTAGGCGCGGCTATTTCCGGTGTCCTAGTCGTTGCCGGTGAAAATATCTGCGGCATGGATTCCAATGCTGAATTCAAAAATGGCAAGGTTGTCAAGTCTCCTGAAATGGAACGCCGGGTAAACGCCTTTAAGCGGTGGTATGACGGCACGGGCGGCATTATCATCCAGGCCAATGTCGAAGACACCAAGCTTGGCGTTCCCGAATATGTCATCCAGAAACTGGGCATTGAGATTTTTGAAATGAAGTGGGGACAGGGCGCCAAGGATATCGGCGGCGAAGTGAAACTTCATTCGATTGAGCGGGCTATGGAGCTGAAGAAAAGAGGTTATATTGTCCTGCCTGATCCGGACAACCCCGCTGTGCAGAAGGCCTTTAACTCGGGTGGTATCGGCGAGTTCGAACGGCATTCACGACTGGGCATGGTGGAGGAGGAATCCTTTCATCGTACAGTGGCCCATCTACGTAGTGTGGGCGCCAAATATGTCACCTTGAAAACCGGAGCATACCGGCCTGCGGATCTGGCCAGGGCCATCAAGTTTTCCTCAGACGCCAGGATAGATCTCCTGACCATCGACGGGGCAGGCGGCGGCACCGGTATGAGCCCATGGCGGATGATGAACGAATGGGGAGTCCCGACCGTGCAACTGGAATGTCTCGCCCATCAGATGTGTGAACGGCTTGCTGCAAAGGGAGCCTATGTGCCGCCGATTGCAATTGCTGGCGGACTTTCTCTGGAAGATCATATTTACAAGGCTATTGCCCTCGGCGCACCGTATGTGAAGGCCATCTGTCTCGGCAGGGCAATTTTTACCGCCGCCATGGTCGGCAAGACCCATGGCAATCTCATGAAGGAGAAAATGGAACTCAAAGGCAGAGATGTGACCGAAGGATATCTCTCCCTCTTTGCCAATGGGGCCAAACTCAAAGAACGGTTCGGTAAGGAATTTGAAAATATCCCCACCGGCGCTATCGGCATGTATTCATACATTGACCGACTCAAACAGGGATTGCAGCAGCTGATGGCCGGCAGCAGGAAATTTGCCGTCAGGTATATCGATCGTGATGATATCATGGCCCTGACCCGCGAAGCCGCGGAAATATCCGGCATTTCTCATGTCATGGACGCGGATAAGGAAGAAATTGACCGAATCCTGGGGTAGCGATTTTGACAATGTCGCAAAAACACGCGCTGAACGAGGCTGGACATCGCTTCAGATTCGTTTGGATTCTGTGTGGTGATTGTCGGTAGCGGCTTTTACGACAATGACATCTTTATGCCGTAAGGATGTCAATCCTTTGAAATAATAACGAGATGAAGGGTGATTGCATGATACTGGTGGCAACAATTCGATTTGCCATTTCATATTATGCGCAAAAACATGAAGGAGGTTCCAGATGATTAATCCTATTTGTAAAAAGAACTGTGCATCCTGTTTCGCCAAACCGGTGTGTTCGGTCAAAGCTCTTATTGAACAGGCGGATGCAATTTATGTTGATACCGAAAAATGTATAGGATGCGGCTGCTGTCGCAAGATTTGCGGGGAATATGGTTTCGCCACCATCAAACCAATGAGGCGACATAGCTAGAAGTTAAGCAGAAAGGTTGCGGCCTTGTGTCTCGTCAGCGGTTCATTCGTCCAGGATCTCAAACGGGGTATGAACTGGGATGAAAGATTGTATCAATGAATTTATGAGACACAAGGTCGAAATTGTTGTCTTGCACCCGGTCTCTGATGACCGGGAGTTGCTGCTGGTTGAAGGAGGGAAAAGGGTTGCTTTTCCCTTAATACTCAACAGGAAGTTTCCTTACCTGGGTGCGGGTAAAGACCGGACCGTCCTTGCAGACCAGGGTGGGGCCGACGTTGCAGTGGCAACAGACGCCTTCACCGCATTTCATCCGGTTTTCCAAGGAGAGATAGACCTGGTCGTCGGTCCAGCCGATTTTTTCCAGCGGCGGCATGGTGAATTTTATCATGATGGGCGGGCCGCAGATCAGTGCTACGCTGTTTTCCGGCGAAGGGGCCACCTGGCCGGCAATGGTGGGCACAAAGCCCACCAAGCCGTCCCAGCCTGGGGCCTCGCGGTCCACGGTGATATGCAGATCCACATCGTCCCGTTTGGCCCACTCCTGCAGCTCATTCTGGTAAAGCAGCATGCCCGGGGTTCTGGCGCCGTAAATAAAGGTGATTTTGCCGTAATCCTGCCGGTGCTCCATGAGGTAGATCAGGGTGGCGCGCAGGGTGGTGACGGCAAAACCGCCGGCAATGATGACGATATTCTTGCCCTTCATGTCGGTGTCAATGGGAAAACCGTTGCCCAGCGGGCCGCGTACGCCCATTCTCTCGCCCATATGCATCTGGTGCAGGGCGGTGGTCACCTTGCCGGCCCGGTTGACGGTGAAGAGCAAATGGCCTTCTTCCGTGGGGGAGGAGGCGATGCCGATGGGGATCTCGCCCTGTCCGGCCAATGAGAGCATGGCAAACTGGCCGGGCACGTGTTTCCAGGCCTTTCTCTGCGTCTCGTTTTCAAAGACAAGCTTAAAGGTTTTCAGGTTGCCGTCTTCCGTTTCAACTTTGATCTCGTCGATGCGGACAGGGTATGGCAAATAGGAAATCATATCTTACTCCACCGCCAGGAGGTCGCTCATAACCTCGCGGATATCAATGTTAACCGGACAATCCTTGACGCAGCGGCCGCAGCCTACACAGGAAAAGAGACCGTAGCGTTCCGGAAAATATTTCAGTTTGTGCATGAAGCGGTTTCTGGTGCGCTGCATCTTCTGGCCCCGGGGGTTGTGGCCGGTGGTGTGCAGGCTGTACAGGGGGAACATGCAGGAATCCCAGTAGCGGATGCGTCGCCCCTGGCCGCGCACCACCTCGTCCTGCACGTCAAAGCAGTAGCAGGTGGGGCAGTTGAAGGTGCAGGCCCCGCAGTTGATGCAGGATTCCCCCAGCGTCTGCCACAGGGCCGCCTTGTAGAGTGTATTGAGATCCCGGCCCTTCAGGACGTCGAGTTTGGCAAAATCCGCCTGGGGGGAGTTCTTGCGGCGTTCGGCCAGGGCGTTGATTTCGCTGTCTTCTGCCGGGGTAAGCCTGATTTCCGCAGTGAGTTCTTCACCGACCGGAGTCAAGACCTCGGCGATAAAAGAGCCGTCAACTTGGGAGATGGCAATATCCAGGCCCTCGGTGCCCATGGGCGAGCCGCCCATCTGATCGCAGAAACAGGTTGCGCACATGGCGCTGCAGGTGAAGCCCACCATGACGGTGCGGGCAAGATTCACCTGGTAAAAGGGGTCTTCCTGAAAGGGCAGGTTGTTGAGCTTGACGCTGCGGGCATCGCAGGGTCGCAGGCCGACAATGATCTGTTTTTCCGTGGCCTTTTGCGGTTCCTTCATCAGGCCCTTGTCCGGATCACTGCTCTTCAGGGTGTAGGTCTGCATGGTTTCCGGCTGGGGGAAGAGGAAGGTCTTCACCGATGTTTTGGAGGGGCCGGGGGGCAAAGTGAGCGGCGTGCTAGCGGCAACCCGCTCCCAGCCCGGTGCGCAGTCGGCATGGGTCGATTGCTGCCTGCCCGCGGCAGGGCGGTAAACCCTGCGGTTTTGGCTCCACCCCTGAACCATGTTGTCCAGTTCAGTCTGTGATAATCTGAAAACCTTCACAGTTACTCGCCCTCCTTGACAGCCTTGGCTTCGGTTACAATAAATTTCTGGGGGTCATCAGTTGCGTATGTGGTAAGCGGCAGGGGAGAAGCGGGCTGCATTCCCGCCTCCATGCCATACAGGTTCAGCACATCCTTGTTCAGTTTTTTGGTCAGCATCCGCATGTTGATTCCCATGGGGCACACCGACTCGCAGGCTCCGCAGTCGGTGCAGCGTCCGGCGCAGTGATAAGCCCGCAGGAGATGGAAGAGGCCGGTGTCCACCGCATCAAGGCTTTTTCCCACCCACTGTGGTTTGGCGTCATCGACAAAGCAGGTGGGGCAGTAGCACAGGGGGCAGGCGTTGCGGCAGGCATAGCAGCGGATGCAGGTGGAAAACTCCGAGGTGAACCAGGCCCAGCGCTCGTCACTTGATTTTTCTTCGATTTTGTCAACCTGCTGGAAGGGATTAGGGTTCTTTCTTTCCGAGGCGGGCTCGCCGATGCGTACATCAACCAGCACCGGATCAGGACGGGTGCAGGTCTGGCAGTTGTCGCGCACCACGCTCCAACGGTTAATTTTTTCTTCAAAGTCAGCGCCCTTAATCACCAGGTCATGGTCGAACTCCTCCACCGCCAGGATCTCACGGCCGGCAAACTGCTCCTCCACCTTGCGCCGGCTGACCATGCCGCGACTGGCCACGCCCAGGACCACCACCCGGTCGCGGTCAACCTGGTGCTCCTGAGTCTGTACCACGATATTGCGGGACCAGCAGCCGGTGGCCAGAACCGCCACCTTGGCCAGCGGGCCTTCCGGTTTCGGGTCGCGGGGACCGCGGGGCGGCTCAACGGATTTCAGCACCTCCGGCAGGTAATTGGCCAGGTTCAGCACGCAGAAGCTGTTCCATACCAGTTTGCCGCAATCCTCGCTCGCACGGACCACCGTGGGTTTGACGGTCATGGGCAGGCTGCCCCGGCTATAGCCGATAACCGCGGCAACCGTGCCGTCGGCAAGAAGTGCCTTGGCCTGTGTCCTGATTTCTTCGGTTAATTTTTCGTTGATTGTTGGCATGCTCTCTTCTGCCTTATGGAAAACAAAGTTCGTATTTCACGGTTGAAAGTTTTGCTCTAAACTATGCAGCCTGATCGATTTTTTTGATCAGACGGGTTGCCGGTCCCAACGCTTTGACTCTTTCCGTCACGGTTTTAACAATCTCGGCAAACTGTTCGCCTTCCGAGGCCGATACCCAGGAAAAGCTGACCCGGCCCGGTTCGATGCCCACAAATTCAAGCAAGTTGCCGAGCAGGGGAGAACGCCTTCTGGCAAACATATTGCCGCTGATAAAGTGGCAGTCGCCCGGGTGGCAGCCGGAAACCAGGATGCCGTCGGCGCCTGACTTAAGCGCTGACAAGATCATGTTCTCGCTGACCCTGCCCGAGCAGGGCACCTTGACAATCCTGATGTTGGGCGGATACTGGAAACGGCTGACTCCGGCCAGATCGGCCCCGGCATAACTGCACCAGGTGCACAGGAAGGCGATGATTTTGGGTTCCCATGTGTCGGTCTCGTTAGTCTCACTAGTCATATTGGTCTCACTGGTCTTATTGGTCTTACTCATCACAGAAAGCTGCGTCTACTGCAGCCATGATCTGTTCGTTGCCCACATTCTTCAGGGTGACGGCGTCCGAGCGGCAGCCGGCCACGCAGTTGCCGCAGCCCTTACACATACTGGTATTGACCAACGACAGGCCGTTTTCATCAAGGCTCACCGCATTGTAGGCGCAGACCTCGACGCACAGGCCGCAGCCGGTGCATTTGGCGCGGTTGACCTCGGCGGTGATGCTTTCAGCCGGCACCACATCATGGGCCAGGATAATGCTGGCCCGGGCGGCCGCTGCCTTGGCCTGGGCAATGGACTCTTCCATGGATTTCGGGAAATGGCAGAGGCCGGCCAGAAAAACGCCTTCCGTGGCAAAATCCACCGGCCGCAGCTTCATGTGGGCCTCCAGCAGGAATCCCTGGCTGTCAATGGCGCATTTAAAGAACTTGGCCAGGTTTTTGCCGCTCTGCTGTCTTGGCTGGATGGCGGTGGCAAGCACCAGCATGTCCGGATGGATAGTGACATGGGCGTCTATAATCGGGTCATGGGCCTTGACGATGAGTTGGCCGTTAACTTCTTCCACCTGGGGCATACGGTCAAGATCGTAGTTGATAAAGATAATGCCTTTACCACGGGCCTCCTGGTAAAGTCGCTCCCGCTGGCCATAGGTGCGGATGTCCCGGTAGAGCATGAAGATGTCCATGTCCGGGTTCAGTTCTTTGAGCTTGATGGCCGAATCAACGGCATGGGTACAGCAGACCCGGCTGCAGTAGGGGCGTTCCGGGATACGCGAACCGACGCAATGGATGAAGACCGCCTGCTTGACCTTTTTAAGCGTTGCGTCCTCTTCAATAAAGCGTTTGTCGAGTTCAAGCAGGGTATGCACATTGGCATTGCTGCCGTGCAGGAACTGCCATTTGCCTTCCGGTTTGTAGGGCTCGCCGCCCACCGCCATGACCGCCACCCCGTGTTCGAAACTCTGGCCGTCGGAAAAGGTGGTGGAGAATTTTCCCACCGAACCGGCCACATCCTTAATTTCACAGTTGAACTTGACGTTGATCTGCGGATGAGTGGTAACCTTGGCCGCCAGATCGGTGACATAGGGCAGGATGGCATCACCCTTCCAGTTGCGGAAGACCTTGCGGCCGTTGCCGCCGAGCATGTCGCTCTGTTCAATCAAGGTGACCGGATAACCCTGCTCGGCAAAAGTCAGGGCTGCTGTCATACCGGAGACGCCGCCGCCAATGACCAGGGCGGACTTGGTAACCGGTACGGTATTGTAGGGCAGGGCGCCTTCGCCGCGCACCCTGGCCACTGCCATGCGCACCAGGTCCATGGCCTTGGCCGTGGCCTTGACCGGTTCATGCTGGTGGACCCAGGAGTCTTGGTCCCGGATATTGGCCATCTCAAAGAGAAATTGGTTTAGCCCGGCATCCCGCAGGGTTTCCTGGAAAAGGGGCTCATGGGTGCGGGGTGAGCAGGAGGCCACCACCACCCGGTTGAGCTTCTCTTCCTTGATGATATTGATCATCTGGTTGATGGTGTCCTGGGAGCAGGTGAACAGGTTGGCCTGGGAAAAGACCACATCGGGCAGGTTGCCCGCATAGGCCGAGACCGCCGCCACATCAACCACACTTGAGATGTTGATGCCGCAGTGGCAGACGAACACGCCGATGCGGGGAGGCTGGGCATGGATGTCCATCTCCATGGGGTATTGTTTTTTGCTGGTTTCCGTCCAGCGCACCGGGGCCAGGATGCGGCCCGCCTCGGCCGCGGCGGCGCTGGCCTCCATCACCGACTGGGGAATGTCCTTGGGCTCTGAGGCGGCTCCGCAGACATAGACGCCCGGTCTGCTGGAGGCTACCGGATTGAAACTGTCGGTCTTGATGAAATGGTCGGCGTCAAGCTCAAGTTTGAGCATGGCGGCCAGCTCGATGATATGTCTGTAGGGCTGCAGGCCGGTGGACAGGACCACCATGTCGAACTCCTCAAAGTTGACCTTGCCCTGCTGGTCCACATAGCGGATTTTCAGGTTGCCCTGGTCATCCGCCGGGATGATGGAATGCACCCGGGCCCGGTGAAAGCGCACTCCCTGCTCCTTGGCCCGGTTGTAGTAATTTTCAAAGCCTTTGCCGTGGGTGCGCATATCCATGTAAAAAATGGAGGGCTCAAACTCTCCGTGGGCATGTTCCATGGAGATCACCGCCTGCTTAAGGGCGAACATGCAGCATACCGAGGAGCAGTAGGCATTGCCGGCCCGGTGGATGTCCCGCGAGCCCACGCATTGCAACCAGGCGATTCTTTGTGGTTCTTTGCCGTCGGATGGCCGTTCCAGGTGGCCCATGCAGGGACCGGACGGGCTGAGCATCCGCTCGAACTCCATGGAGGTGACCACGTTGGGCAGGCGGCCATAGCCGGTGAAGTCAAGAGAGGACGGATTGAAACGGGAAAAACCGGGGGCCAGAACCACGGAGCCCACTTCCAGGACATGGTCCTTTTCCCGGTCATCAAAATTGATGGCCCCGGCCGGACATTCCTTGGCGCATATGCCGCAGCGGCCAGGTTTGTTGATCCAGATACAGTGGGTAGGATCAATGGCGTATTTCAGGGGAACGGCCTGGGGATAGCTTAGATAAGCGGCCTTGCGCTTGCCGATGCCCATGTTGTAATCGTTGGGCACCTTTTTTGGGCATTTTTCGGCGCACAGTCCGCAGGCGATGCATTTTGTCGGATCCACATAACGGGGACGCTGGCGGACAACAGCCCTGAAGTTGCCTGGTTCGCCATCAAGTGAGACCAGGTCGGACAGGGTGAGCAGATTGATGTTCATATGTCTGCCGCATTCCACCAGTTTTGGGGAGAGAATACAGGCGGAGCAATCGTTTGTGGGGAAGGTCTTGTCCAATTGGGACATCTTGCCGCCGATTGCCGCGGTTCTTTCAACCAGGTGAACGAGAAACCCGCTGTTTGCCAGGTCCAGCGCTGCCTGCACGCCTGCAATACCACCGCCAACGACTAATACCGATCCTTTGGGCATGTTTCTTTCCGTTTTTATTTAAAAATGTTCAAGCGTTTAAACGTTCCAGGGTTTCAACGTTTGAACGCTGAAACGCTTCCACGCTGGAACGTTTCTTCACCTAACCAGGGCCTTGACAATCCAGTTCCACAGGTGGGTAGTCTGCCATTTGCCGCCGTAGTACTTGCAGATGTCCTTGACCTGGGTATGGCAGTTATGGCAAGGGGTGATTACCACATCCGCCCCGGTGGTATGGAGCTGCTCGAATTTCATCCGCCCGTGTTTCATACGGTTTTCGGTGAATCCGGCCTGGATTGCCCCGCCTCCTCCTCCGCAACAGTAGTTGTTGGACTTGTTGGGCCAGACGTCGATGAAATTTTCCTCGCCGCATACCTGTTTAATGACAAACCGCAGATCATCCGCCACCGGGTCCCCCAGAGACTGGCGCACCAGTTTGCAGGGGTCCTGCACGGTGAATTTCAGACCTTCAGTGTTCCAGGATGGATCGAGTTTCAGTCTTCCTTCTCTGATCCATTTGGCGTAGAGGCTGATAATGCTCACCACTTCAAAGTCGTGTGGGATTTTAAATCTTTTCAACCCTTCCAGGGTTGCAAAAAGCATGTGGCCTCATTCGGTGTTTATGTACGTCGGGCAGCCCAGGGCGTCCACCGTTTCCGCCTGCATCCGGGTGACATATTCCCAATCCTTTGGATCACCGGAAAAGAGACAGTAGTTGGCGCCGTCCCACCATTTGGAGGAATAGGTCCAGTCAATGCCGGCCGCATGCAGGATCTTCCACAAGAAAACCATTTCTTCCGGCTCAACTGTGGGTTCCTTGGCGTTCTGGTTCAGGTAAAACTGGGCGCCGACCTTGTCCATGGGGGCCTTGAGATCCGCCCATTCCGGTTCGTTGGCATGGACCTCTTCGAGAATGTCGCCGACAACCCAGACAAAATCCGCGTTGGGCACCCCGGTTGAATTGCCCTCTTTCTGCAGTTCGCAGGATTTCTGCAGGTTCTTCGGCCGCAGCTCCTTGGGTTTCATGCCCTTCAGCTCGTAAACGAAACGGCCGACATGAATGCCCATGGGGCAGGCGTATTCACATCGCTGGCAGATGGAGCAGGTATAGAGCCAGTTGGTGTTTTTCAGCAGGTCGTCCTGGCCCAGAACAAGATAACGGATGAATTTGCGGGGGTCCATACCTTCGATGTCGCTGGCAGGGCAGCCGCTGGCGCAGAGGCCGCAGGTGAGGCAATACTCAAGGTTGGAGTTGGGCATCGACTTCAGGAAATGCTTTTTGAGTTCTGCCCGCAATGGAGAAAGGTCAATTTCTGTCATGACATACCGCAAAAGTTAAGAAATTTTATGTGGGTTTGATGCAAGAATAAGCTATGTAAAAATTGCTTTTCTTATAAACAGCTTCTGTAAGTTTTGCAATATGCCAGCCGAAATATTTCTGTTTTTTATTTGTAAATCCTGGTGTTGGAAATTAAAATTATACGTTATAAGGAAGTGATGGTATCCTAATGGTTAGGATAAGAGGATTATCCGTAATATTACCGGGGGTTCACAATAAAGGGGAGAAGGGGATATGAAAGATTTGAATGATCTGAGCCAGGATGAAGGATTTCTTTCAGAAATTATCAATGCCATCACTTCGGGGATTTTTGTGACTGATCCCGATCATAATATTCTCATGATCAACAAGGCCGGCGCTCAGATGGTGGGGAAGAGGTGCGGGGAATGCTTTGACCGCAAATGTTACGAGATCTTCAAAACCCCACTCTGCAATACCCCCAACTGCACCTGCCGGCTGGCCATGGAAAGCCAGACGATCATCCAGGGTCAGACTGTCCTTCTCTATAACGAGCAGGAAATCCCCCTGGAATATTCGGCCCGCCCCCTGCGCAATTACAAGGGTGAGATCATCGGCTGTGTGGAGAACTTCATCGATATTACCGATCGTCTGGAAAAGGATAAGATCATCTGGGAACAGAAAGAGCGACTCATTAAAAAGCGGGAGGAGGATATCCGCCATCTGCAGGATGAAATCATGGAACTTTCCACCCCGGTGATTGAAATATGGGATGGCATTCTCAGCCTGCCCCTCATCGGCACGCTGGACAGCCACCGGGCCAAGATTGCCATGGAAAAGGTATTGGAGGCCATTGAACGGCACCGGGCCTCTTTCGTGATCATCGACATCACCGGCGTGCCCATGGTGGATTCCGAAGTGGCGGGGCATATCCTGCAGACGGCTAACGCCACCCGGTTGATGGGCAGCGAGGCCATTCTCACCGGGGTGGGGCCGCACATCGCCCAGGTAATCGCCCAGGGCGGGGTGGGGTTGGAGAACCTGACGGTGCGGGGCAGAATGACCGATGCCCTCCATTTTGCCATCGGCGAGCTGGCCAGGAAATCGGAGCAGGTCGCCAGGGCGACTACTCTGGTCCGCGGCGCCGGCGAGTGATCGCCAAAAGAGGCCGCCATGCAACCGTTTTCCTTCTTTTCTCTCGGAACGATGCTGCTGGTTTCCATCCAGGAGGACATCGGTGATGCCGAGGTATCCAGGATGTTTGACAGTTTGTCCAGACAGGTGAGTGAAAAAAAGTTCCTGGGTGTCATCGTTGATCTGCACAACCTTGAGGTGGTTGATTCCTATATGGCGGGCTATCTGCAGGATATGGCGGCAACCCTTCGTCTGCTCCATGCGCACATGGTGGTGGTCGGCCTTTCCGTGCCGGTGGTGATGACCTTGACGGATTTCGGCATCCGGCTCAGCGACCTGGAGTTTGCCCTGGATGTTGAAAAAGCGGTGTCCAAGCTGGAAGAAAAAATGCAGATCGGCGGAAATTGATAATCATGCTTCCCAGCTGTCTTTTTGCCGATATTCCCATTGAAAACATGGCCAGCGCCACGGTGGCCAGAAGGGTGGCCGGCGAACTGGCCATGCTGCTGGGATTTTCGCAGAGCCGCAAGGCTGAAGCGGTGCTGGTGACCAGTGAGCTGGCGTATAACCACGTCATGCATCATACCGTTCATGGTTTGATTCGCCTCTCCGGCTTTTATGCCTCGTCAATTCCCTGTTTATCTATTTCCAGCCTTGATCACGGCCCCGGGTTTGATCCCGCAGTCTGCATGCAGCATCGGAAAAATATAGTGGGCTGCGGGCTGGGCGCGGGCATGGGCACTGTCCTGCGGCTGTCGGACAGACTGGATATTTTTTCCCACATGGCCCGGTCGGAAATGCAATCCCCCTATGAAACGATTATTTCCGCGCTCCTCGGGCCGGACCATCAGGCCAATGAAGAGATTATCCGCATCGGCGGTTCCCTGGCGATCCTCAGCCAGTCCAGAGGAGGGGAAGGCTGGGGCGGCGGCGACGGCGTGCATGTGCAGCAGGATGGGCGCTTTACCCGAATTACCATAGTTGACAGCCTTGGGCTGGGGCAAGGGGCGGCGGAGATCACCAGCCGTGTTTTTGCCGAGCTGGACAGGCATGCGCTGTTCTGGCCGCCGGCCAACCTGTTGGAAGAGGTGGAATTCGCCCTGGTGAAAACCAACGGGGCCGCAGTCCATGTCCTGCTGTTTGACCATGTCAAAGGGCTGCTCTCCTCCGCCGGCATCGGCAACATCGCAACGCTGATCTCGCTTGACGGTGAGCTTATCGAAGAGACGGACCCGTCCGGCATTCTCGGCCATGCCAAATGGCGGAAGATAACCGGACAGGAGTACAAGGTTCTTTCCGGGGTAAGGGTGTCCATGCATACTGACGGGCAGAAGAGAATTGCCGATTTGTCCGCCGATTTCTCTCTTTCCCCCGCAGTAATCGCACAGATGCTTTTTGAGCCCCTTACCCCGCAACGTGACGACGCAACACTGGTGACCTGGCAATGGCCGGAGAAATCTACGAATCATTACACATAATCACACTTGTCATCAACCGCAGGCAGGATATCCCCCTGATCCGCGCCAAGGTCAAGATGTTGGCGGGAGCCGCCCGCTGTCCCCGTCTGGTGGTCACCCAGCTGTCCACCGCCGCATCCGAGATGGCCCGTCTGTTATGGCAGAAATACGGAGGCGGCAAGGTGGATCTCTCCGTGATCCACTCGTTGGACAAGGATGGACGGACCGGGATGGAGCTTGTGTTTGAGGGCAGAAAACCCTTTATCAACATGGATGACGGGTCAAGTGCTGATTCCGTATCGGCTGATTATATTTACGAAGAGTTCGGCAGACTGGCGGAGGTAAAGGGAGCCCGCAGCGTACTGGACAAGGTGGTTCTCTCCCAGGGCATGCGGGGCATGCGGGGCATGCCGGTGCGCATCCAATGTCTGAAATGGGGATTAGGACTGGCATGGGAAGAACTCCAGCAGTTTGAGGATCAGATACGAAGGGAACTCTTTGCCGATACGGAAGAGTCCTATGTGGAGAATCTGAAGGTTAAGCATGAGGAGGTCGTCAAGCTGCTCAGGGAAAAATCAGCGCGCACCAAAGAGCTGGACCGGGTAAACGCCGAGCTTCTTTTTCTGAGCAAGAGCCTTGAGGAAATGGCCGAAGAGCGGACCATGGTTGAGATGTCCTTGCGCATTGCCGACCGCATCAGGAATCCGGCCACGGTGATCGGCGGCATTGCAAGACTGCTTGAGGCCAAGAGCGCAGGGGATGAAAAAGAAGAAAAATGGCTGCTGGCGTTAAAGAAGCAGGCGGAAAAACTTGAGGAGGCGGTGCGGGATTTCGACTCCCTGGTGACTCGCAAAAAAAATCTGTTCCGCGATGAAGACCTCATTGATGTGGTAAATGAAGCACTTTCCCTGTGCGTGACCTTGAGCAGAAAAAAAATCAGGCCCAAGGTGATTCTGCCGGACAAAAAGGTGCTGGTGCAGGCAAACCGGCGTACGCTGACCATTGCCCTGCTCACTATTTTCCGGCATGCCGCTGCCGCAACCAGCATGGGCGGAGAGGTGATCGTGAAAATGACCAGTTCAGAGAACCGGCCTTGCATCACTGTTCTCTATTCCCAGGCGGCTTCTTCAGAGGCTATGCGGCAGGAAAGCCTTAATCTGACCCTCAATCTGGCCAGCCAGATCATGGCCGAACATCAGGGAGAGGTGAACTTCAAGGGCGGAGGCGGCGCCCTGCAGTCCATTGAAATATGCCTCCCCCTTTTCTGGCACGAGGCTGGTCCCTTGCCTAAAGTTGTTCCCATCTGATCATTTTCTCCCAGGGCAATTCCTCTTGACAAGCAGGCTCTTTCGTTGTAATCGACAAAGATTTGCATTTGGGGAAATCAGATGTGATTTTTTCGGATTGAAAAGCGTGCGCATGCCCCTGCAGCTTGCTCTGGGGGGCTAGTGGATGAAATAAGAGTTTCCCTGAAATCAACGAATCCTCTCAGCTTGCTGCGGGGCGCTTAAATTCATATCTGCAATTTTATCATTATATTCTGTTATATTACCAATTAACCAAGGAGTAACTGATGTGCCGGTTAGCGTTAAAAACCGCCAGTGAGCCATTTTCTCCCTTCACCGTACTGCAGGCCATGGAGGCCATGCAGGAGGGGTATGACGGCAGCGGCTTGGGCCTCCTCCTGAGAGGCCTGCAGTTCACCGATTACAGCTATAAGCCCGGTGATCCGGTTTTTTCCGGTATCGCCCACACCGAAGATGCCCTCTTTCGCCTGCATGCCTTCATGCAAAACCGGGGCTTTGGTCTGAAGTATGATCATGAGTACGAAGTTAATTTCAGTAAAATCGAGGCAAAAGACAGGCATAAGTATATCTTGCGGGTTTATAACAAACCAGTTGCCTGGGCCAATCTGAGCGAAGAGGAGGTCGAGTATCAGATGATGCTGATCCGACTGGCCTTACGCAAGGACGGTGATGACCACGGTGGTGACCTGACCGTCTTTTCCTTCTGGCCCGATGTGGCCATGATTAAAGAGGTGGGCTGGCCCCTTGGTGTGGGTGAGGCGCTCGGCCTTGACTCTCACCGCATCAAATCCCGTATCTGCATGGCTCAGGGTCGGCAGAACACCAACTGGGGTATCAACCTCTATGCCTGCCATCCTTTCTTTATCCAGGGCATTGCCACCATGACCAACGGCGAGAACACCGCCTTTATTCCGATCAAGGACTGGCTCACCGGCAAGGGTTTTCCAGCGTATGTCGGCTATCAGTCCGACAGTGAGGTTTTCGCCCACATTCTCCATTATGTGGTGAAACAGCTTAAATTGCCCCTTGAAGCATATAAACACATCATCACCCCTTTGAAGTCAGAAGAATTGAAAGTGCATCCCCAGGGAGATTTTCTCCTCGGCCTGCGGGATGCCTGCCGTCGCCTGATCATTGACGGTCCCAACGCGGTTATCGGCACCCTGCCTGATGAGACCTGTCTGCTGGTCATGGATGCCAAGAAAATGCGTCCGGCCACCATCGGCGGCAAACCAGGCGAATGGGCCATCGCTTCTGAGATGTGCGGGGTGGATGCCATGATTCCGGACCGGGATCAATCCTTGGATTTTCAACCAATGCGTCAGCATACAGTTATCGTTCCTCCAGACCGACAGGAGTTTAAGATATGGTCTCAATTCGATCAATTCCATCTACCCCAAGCAGCTTAACCCCGGGGGACCTTCCCTGGATCATTGAGCACAGGGAAGACAGGTGTACCCTCTGTGGTCGCTGCACCGCAGTATGTCCGGTTTATGCCATTAAACTGACCTATATGCGGCAGCGTATGCCGCGGCTGGTGCTGACCTCAAACGAGCGCGGCAGTGCGTTTCGCACCTTTGTCGGTATCCGGCAGAAAACCGAGATTGCCAACAAGTGCATCGGCTGCGGCACCTGCGCCATGGTCTGCCCCAACTCGGCCATCAGGCCGGTTGCCAACCCCATGGCTGACCGTTTTCGTTTCCAGAGCACGGTGGGCGGCGAGCCGGTCAAACGCGGCGGCCGCAGAAACGATCCGGCCCCGGGCCTGCTTGACAAGATTATCTTTAATCGTATTTCCATGCTCACCGACCCGGCCCTTGATGCCGGACGACACGAGTTTTTCCTCAATACCCTGCTCGGCCGGGTTCTTTCTCCTGAGGAGTATATCCGCCGCAAAATGGCTGGGGAGTGGATTCCGCCGGTGCGTGAAATCTTTCCCTTTATCATCGGCTCCATGTCCTTCGGTGCCCTGTCGCCCAACATGTGGCTCGGTCTGCTGCAGGGCGTGGCTTACTGCAATGAGGTGCTCGGCATTCCGGTGGTCATGGCCACTGGTGAGGGCGGCTGTCCGCCCTGGGTGCTGAAGAGCCCGTTCCTGAAATACATCATCCTGCAGATTGCCTCCGGCTATTTCGGCTGGGACGAGATCATCCGCGCCATCCCGGATATGCAATGCGATCCGGCGGCCATCGAGATCAAATACGGTCAGGGCGCAAAACCCGGCGACGGCGGCCTGCTCATGTGGTTCAAGGTGAGCAAGCTCATCGCCCGTCTGCGCGGCGTGCCCGAAGGCGTTGATCTTCCTTCTCCCCCGGTCCATCAGACCCTCTACTCCATTGAGGAGTCTGTCATGAAGATGATCCAGACCATGTCCATGGCCTGGAACTTCCGGGTACCGGTCTATCCGAAGATTTCCGGTTCCAACTCCGCCAAATCGGTGCTCAACAACCTGGTGCGCAACCCCTATGCCTCCGGTCTGCTGATCGACGGCATCGACGGCGGCACCGGTGCCGCCTATAACGTCAGCATGGATACCATGGGCCATCCCATCGCCTCCAATGTCAGGGATTGCTACCTGGATCTCTGTGCCCAGGGCAAGCAGAACGAGATTCCCATCTTTGCCGCCGGCGGTGTCGGTAAAACCGGCAACGTCACCCAGAACGGCATGGCACTGATCATGCTCGGCGCCAGCGGCGTGCATATGGGCAAATATATGATGCAGGCCGCTGCCGGATGTCTGGGCAGCGAGCAGAACCGCTGCAACGTCTGCAATATCGGCATCTGCCCCAAGGGTATCACCAGCCAGAATCCGAAACTGTATCGTCGTCTGGATCCTGATCAGGTGGCCCAGCGCGTGGTGGACACCTTCATGGCAATCCGCACCGAGATGAAGAAAATCATGGCCCCGCTGGGACGCTCGCAGAGTCTGCCCATCGGCATGTCGGATGCCATCGGCATCAGTGATGAGTCTGCCGCCAACCGGCTGAATATCAAATACGTCTGTTGATGAATGAAGGCAACAGGCAACAGGCATAAGGGATTAAGACCGAAGGCCGGAAATATATAAGATTACGGGAAGGGCAACCTTTCCCGATCCTCCCGGAGGAAAAGAAGTGACTGAAGCAATTACCATCAAAGGAGTGGATGAGAAGGGCAACCGTATCAGTTCCAAAGATTTTGAGGATCTGGTACAGGAGGCCTTCAAGCAATCATCGCAACTCATCCTGGAAACATATGGCCAGCATAATGTTGGCGGACGTCTGAACCCCAAGGGTAAAAAACTCGACATCCAAATCAAAGGCCCGGCCGGGCAGCGACTGGGCTGCATGGGTATGCCCGGCACCACCATCACCTGCCACGGTTCCGCTTCGGATGATGTGGGTTATCTTAATATCGGGGCTGATATCATTGTTCGAGGTGACGCCACCAACGGCGTGTGCAACGCCATGGCAGAGGGCCGGGTGATGATTGCCGGCTCCATCGGCGCCCGCGGTCTCACCATGACTAAATGGAACCCCGAGTACCGGCGGCCCCAACTCTGGGTGCTTGGTTCTGTGGGCGACACCTTTGCCGAATTCAACTGCGGCGGTATCGGCGTGGTCTGCGGAGTGGACGCGAAGACACCGGAAAATGTGCTCGGTTACCGGCCCTGCGTCGGCATGGTGGGCGGTTCCATCTATTACCGGGGCCAGACCGATCAGTCCTATTCCCGATCCAATGTCATGGCGGTATTGCCGGACGATGAGCAATGGCAGTGGCTCATTTCCCGCCTGCCCGGTTTTCTGGAGGGCATCAACCGTATGGACCTGCTGGATCAGCTTTCAGTCCGCGAAGACTGGAAGATGCTGCAGTCCATTCCGCCCCAGGACAGGGCCCTGATGTTTTCCGGTCCCATGCCCATGCATGAGTTCCGCATGAATATCTGGGATAAGGCCTTTGGCGGAGATCCCATCAGAGATCTCGCCCCCGGCCTTGACCGTTCACCCATCGGCCTGATCGAAACCGGCGATCTCCGTCGCCGCAAACCTTTCTGGGCCAACCAGGAATCCGCCGCGCCCTGTGCCTATTACTGTCCGGTGCACATCCCCACCATCGACCGCCTGCGGCTGATGCGGGAGGGTAGAGAGCAGGATGCCTATGAACTGGTGCTTGAGTACACGCCTTTTCCCGCTTCGGTCTGCGGTTCCATCTGCCCGAATCTCTGTATGCAGAACTGTTCCCGCCAGATGGTTGACCAGAGTATTGATGTGGCCATGCTCGGTCGGGCGGTCAAGGATTTTCCGGCTCCGGCTGTGGCTGAGTCCCTGGGCAAAAAAGTTGCCATCATCGGCGGCGGCCCCGGCGGTATGAATGCCGCCTGGCAGCTGGCCCTGCGCGGGGTCGAGGCCCATATATACGAACGGGATGATAAGCTGGGCGGCAAACTGGCCCAGGTGATTCCCTGGGAAAGGCTGCCCCGGGCCATCTGGGATGCCGAGGTCAAACGTTTCATGGATACCCCCAATATCCATGTCCATTTCGGCGTCAACATGACCAAGGACAAGTTCGCCGAGCTGCAGAAGGACCATGATTATGTGATTGTGGCCGTCGGTACCCACGAACCGCGGCGTATACCCTTCCCGGGTCATGAACGGGTTATGCCGGCCCTTGATTTCCTCAAGGCGGCCAAAAGTGATAAGCCGCCGGCGATGGGTAAGCAGGTGGTCATCATCGGGGCCGGTAATGTGGGCTGCGATGTGGCCTGTGAATGTTATCGCCTGGGCGCCCAGGAGGTGACCCTGGTTGATATCCAGAAACCCCTGGCCTTTGGCAAGGAGAAAAAGGCGGCTGAGGCACTGGGTGCCAAATTCAAGTGGCCGGTTTCCACCAAGGAGGTCACGGAAGCGGGTTTGATTGATGCGGCCGATGAGCTTATTCCCGCCCAGACGGTGATTGTTTCCATTGGTGATGTGCCCGCCCTCAAGTTCCTGCCGGATACCGTGGAGGTGCTTAAGGTGGGCGGTGCCGGCTGGATTAAGACCAATGAGGCCTGTCGCACCTCTGATCCGCAGATCTACGCAGTTGGTGATGTGGAGCGTCCGGGCCTGGCCACCAATGCCCTGGGCCATGGCAAAAACGCCGCCCATGCCATTATCGCCGAGATCAAGGGCGAGGACTGGAAGCCGTTCACCAAGCAGGTAATCAATCTGCAGAATCTGACCCCGGCCCATTATGAGCCGGAGACCTGCCCTGGCACCCATACGGATATCGCCCATGCGGACATTCATGAGGCGGATCGCTGCATGAGCTGCGGCACCTGCCGTGACTGCCATATGTGTGAAACCATATGCCCCACCGGCGCTATCTCCCGTGAAAAGCTCGGTGAAAACGACTATAAGTATGTTTCCGACGATGAAAAGTGTATTGCCTGCGGCTTCTGCGCCAACACCTGCCCCTGCGGGGTATGGCTGATGCGGCCCTTTTAGCCTGCATTTACAGCTGTTTTATTATAAAAAAAACCGGACGTCCTCTTGCAGGACGCCCGGTTTTTTTATTTGCAGAAAAGGAAAATGTCGGGCTGCTTTTACGGCCGCACAGCCCGCACGTGCCCTGATAAATTCGGCTTGTAGGAACGGGTCAGCTCACAGGAAACGCCATCCTGCCAGGAGCCGGCGATAATTTCATCTCCAGTTAAGACGCACCAGTAGTTTCCTTTCAGGAAGATATCGTCGTCACCCTCTTTTGCCTGACCGAAATCAACAATGTTGTGCAGTTCCAGCACCTCATCAGGGGTGGGGAGTCTCCAGTCGGTATAGCCGCCCAAGTTAAGATTCTTTACATAGTCAACCGCTTCTTCCTTGCTGGTGAATAAAGGGCTTCTTTCCTTCTGCCACATCAGCTCCGATCCCGGCACCTGGAAAATGCCATTGTTCAGGTCAATAAAAGTTGTGGAGCCCTGGGGGCCGGTTGCTGCACATCCCGGCAAAAACAAAAGAAATCCCAGGACAAAGGGTGTGAACAGCAATCTGAAATTCATAGTCGTTCCTCGGCAAGTGAATTGTTAATAAAAAAACCGACCGTTTGGTACAAAAAAGTAAACATTTGTTAAGGGTTTGTCAATAGCTTCTTTTTCAGGCGGAGATAAGGGATGAAGCGTGAACGGTTCTGCCTGCCCGGATGACAACAGGTTCCCTGGCTGTTTTTTTGCCCGCGAGGACGGTTATTTTGGGGTGAGCTGTTCCGGATGAAGGAAAATAGCGGCAACAGGCCATCTTTGCCCGCCGAGTTGTTCACCCGCGCTCTCAACGGAATATTCATAAAGGCTGCGCTGGAGCGGGGCAAGATTCAGGGTGGGGTAGGAGCTGCCCCTGGAAAAGTTTGACAGACCGCACACATGGGCGGCGCCGTTGATGACCGTGGGCACCCCGTAAGTGCGGCAGTTGATTGGTCGGGCGGCATAACAGCGGCAGAGGCCCTGGTCACTGAGCAGCGGGCAGCGGATCCTTGCCGTGGAGGGATCGCCTTTGTCTTTGAAAATTTCCTGCCATTGCTGCTCTGCCTGCGGGCATCCAGTAAGAATTTCATTCTGTAGATCAGGCGTCAGAGTTTGAAAGTGAGCGAGCAGATTGGCGGCTTCGATATAAGAGAGGTCAAAGACTGCATTGCAGCAGTCCGTACACCCTTTACCGCACCTTATCTCAGACGGGAAGCGGTCAAAAAGCATGGCCATGGTCTGGTCGATATACTGATAGAGATGTAGTAATTTGGCAAACATTAATCTGAACCCTTTAAGATAATTGAGAATTTCCCTGGCTTGCCGGCTGTGCCAACCGTTTGCTTGGCCTGTCCATCGGCGCTGACAGAGGAAAACGCATAAAGTAAACTCCAAACTTTTACAGTAAAAGCGGATTGAGTGCAAGAAAAGGGGAAAGAAGGAGAGTTGATTTCTGGCCGGATCGGTTTAGAGTATAATCTGAGTATTTTCCAGCAGGCAGTCTGGAAAGATAGCTCCTTGACCCATTTGCTTGGAAAAATATCCGGGTGTGGATCCGCCTTGAGCTTATGAGGCCTCGGTAAGGCGGCGCGCAGAGAAAATTAAAAATGTTAACAGAGGAATAGCACCATGAACACTACACATATTGTCTGTCCCGCCTGCACCAGCGTCAACCGGGTTCCGGCTGAAAAGCTCGGGGCCGGAGCGCTGTGCGGTAAGTGTAAAAACAGGCTTTTTGCCGGCAAGCCGGTGGAATTAAATCAAGTTTCCTTCCAGAAACATGTGGAGCGCAATGGCATCCCGCTGGTGGTGGATTTCTGGGCTCCCTGGTGTGGGCCGTGCAAGATGATGGGGCCGGTATTTGCCCAGGCAGCCGCCCAGCTTGAGCCCCATGTGCGGCTGGCAAAAGTCAATACCGAGCAGGAGCAGGCCCTGGCCGCCCAGTTCGGCATCCGCTCCATTCCGACCCTGGCGGTTTTCAAAAATGGCCGGGAGGTGGCGCGTCAGCCCGGGGCCATGGACTTGGGCAATCTGCTGCAATGGGTGCGGTCCCATATCTGAAATCGTTTAAACGCTCAAACGCTGGAGTATTCTATTCCTCTTTGATGGCGAGCAGAGGCTCCATGCGGGCCAGGCGCATGACGGGTGCCAGGGCGCCGGTGAGGCAGACTGCGATGCCGGAAAACATGGAAAGGGCGCTGAGCAGAATGTTTTCCGGGGAAAGAACGGAATGGGCGCCGAGGCGGGTCAGTAGATTGAAATCATCGGCCAGGTAAAGAATGAGACCGTGTCCCAGCGCGGTACCGATCAGTCCCCCGATAAAACTGATGATAAAAGCCTCGCCAAGAAACATCTGTACGATATGGTGCCGCCGGGCACCGATGGCGCGCAGGATGCCGACCTCTCGCTGACGTTCATTGGCCATGGCCGTGAAGGTTGACCAGGCAAGCAGGATGGCCAGTACCGAGGATATGGTTATGGTGATGGAAAACACTCTGAGGATGTCCCGCAGGGTATTGCGCACATCTGCGCCGATGGAGCCTCGGGTCATGATGCCGATTCTGGGGTTGATGTCGCGAATCTTGGCCACGACCTGATCTACATCCGCCCCCTCCCTTACTTTCAGGAAGATAATGGAGATTTTGCCGGGGGTATACGAGCCCATGGACTCCTTGGAAATCTTGCCCAGGTCTTCAACCCTCATGAAAATGCCCCGGTCAAGTCCGGTCCCGGTTTCTTCGAGATGCCCGACGATATCCACTCCTGATCCAAACAGTTTCGCCGTGGCAATAAGCCCAAGATATTCGTAGACATAGCTGCCGACAAAAACCTCCCCGGCGTTCAGGTTTTTATTTCCCTGTATCCAGGGGGTGACGATAAAATCCGTGGCAGGATCGATGGCGATGACCTGTCCCTCATCAATGCTGCAGCAGCCTGAATCCAGGGTATGCAGGTATATCTGATAGGTTCCGTCCGCAATGTCGGGCAGCGTAACCAGTGTCTTGAATACCTTTTCGTCCATGTAAAAGGTTTTGACCAGGGACTCGAGGATGAATTCATCTGCCATGCTTTTCGCTTCCGGCGGTACGATGACAATATCGGCGCCGAGACGCATGGCTGCGGCATCGATGTCTTCGCGCACGGCTTTGGTAAACAGCAGGGCAAAAACCAGCAGGGTAACCAGCAGGGAAACCGCCAGGGCCAGAACGAAATTTCGGAATATTTTTCTGGCCACGTTTTTCCAGGCAATTGAGGCAATGGCCAGGGCGCTGTTAAGGTGCATGTCGCGGTGTCCTCTGGAGGTGAACGAGAGAGGTCTGTGGGCGGTTAGCGGAAATGATGTCTGCTGTTATGATCATATAATAAATTTTGTAGGGTGGATAAAAAAAACTTCCTGTCGAACAGCAGGTGGAGTAATGGCCGGGAACCGCTGGGCGCGGTTCCCGGCGTGTCTGTCATGGACAGACAGATTATTTCCAGTTTACGTCAAGACCGCACAGCACCGCATGGGGTGCGTCAGGGCCGGTGCCCAGCTCAGTATCATGGCATTTCAGACAGGTTGAGGTGGGATTGCCGATGAATTTTTTGGCAGCCACATCATAAAGTTTGAGCTGGCCGTCCATGCGCCATTCGCCGTCAGCCGGTTTTTCCGGGGCAGCGCAGCCCGGCAGGATGCTTTTGGTCCTGGAGGTGGCAATGACATATTTACCGTCCGGGGTGAAGATGGCATCATGGGTTTCCTGCAGGTTCGGCATGGTTTCCTTATCAAGCGGGTTCAGGGTTTTGGCATCAAGAAGGATCAGCATATCGCCGGTGGCGTTGGCAATGTATTTGCCGTCCGGCGAGTAATACTGGCGGAAGCTGATGGAGGACTTTTGATTGACGTCCACCGTGCCCTGGCGCAGAACCTTTACCTTGCCCTGTTCGAGGGCTGCGGCATCAAGCACGATCATGTGCAGCTTACCCACCGTGTCCCCCAGGTCCTTGTTGTCCTGGCCGACGTTGGATTCGTTAACGGTAATAAGAATTTCCTTCATGTCCGGTGAATTGGTGCCGTGGATGAATTTGTAGCCTGCCTTGATGTCGGCGGCGGTACCTTCAATGAAAACGGTGTGTTTGACCTGCATGTCTTTTTTACTGATGACGCTTATGTAACCGGGCTTATTCATGGAGATGGGCATGTAATAATCCTGGGTCTGAGCCGAGGCGCAATAGCCTGCCTTGGTATTGAGAATATTATCCGGAATCTTCATGGAGACATCTTTGATGACTTGCCCGGTTTTGAGATCGCTTTTGCCGTAATGGTAGACGTCATTTGCCTCGTGATCCGGCTTGTAGGTCGACCAGTAGAGGGTGTCACGATCCTTACTGTCAATACGGGCATCATGGGTGGGGTGGGTGTCACCGGTACCGATATCGACTTTTTCAAGTTGCTCTATGGTAATCGGTGTTTCGGCTGTGGGATCGATCTTGAAAGTCGCCTTGGCAAAATGTCCGCCCATACCGGCTACATAGGCTGTTCCTCCATACTCTGTTCCTGCCAGAACGGAGCTGGTCCCGGCGATGCCTACCATCATGGCACTTAGCGCAATGGCTCTGATAATCTTCCTGTTTGTCAATTTCATAGTTTCCCTCCTATGTATTAATAATACGGTTTCGCAGAAATTTGCTCACCGTTTGCAGGCTTACATCTCAAGTCTTCGGGGTACTCAGCATGGAACGAAATACCTCACAGTCCCGGCAGATCAACATTTTGCTTTGCCAGCTTTCTTCGGCTGTACATTTGCAGATCGTGCCATTAATAAACCAGCAGAGTGTACCGCAGCGGTATTCCCAGGCCGGGCAGGCTTTCCTCTGATCAGCTGAGCATTTTTTTATATCCCAGCACATCTTTGCGGTTGAATGATTGCCATTGAGTCTGCTTAATATGAAATAGAGTTGTCTTTCGATATGGGGGGGGATGGTTCTATCACCCTGTTCATAACTGCGGATGGTTCGCAGAGAAACAGCAAGAATCGCAGCAAGGTCCTTCTGGGTTTTTTTTAACTTTTTGCGAATCTGGATCAGTTCATCTTTTTCCATGAAGAGGTCCTTTACGCGGTTGAGCGGTTGATTAATCTGTGAAATGCTGCAAATAATTGTTGACATAATGTGACACATTGTGGTACATTATGTCAACAATTATTTATAAAAAAGATATAAATGAAGACAGAAAAATAAATTACAAATGATTTGATATAATTAGATTTCGTCTGACGATAGCAAACGAGGTGGTGACGTGATTATTCAGTGCGAACAGTTAAGCAAGACCTATAGGGCGGATGACACTGTTGTTCAGGCGGTTGAAGATGTCAACCTGGATATTGACGGCGGTGATTTTGCCGTAATTCTGGGGCATTCAGGTTCCGGGAAAACCACACTGCTCAGTCTTATCGGCGGCTTGACCAGCCCTGACAGAGGAAGTGTCCGCATCCATGGCAGGAACAACTGGAGTTCCGGTGATAAATATCTTTCCCTGCTGCGCAATAAAACCATTGGCTTTATTTTCCAGTTTGCCAGCCTTATCCCCACCCTTACCTCTTTGGAAAATCTCCTTTTGCCCCTGTATTTCCAGGCAGATGCCGCCAAAGGGAAAGATCGAGCCATGAGCCTGCTGACAGAGGTCGGACTGGCAGACAAGGCAAACGTCTATCCTGCTCAACTGTCCGGCGGTCAGCAGCGCCGGATCGCCATTGCCCGGGCATTTATTAATGAGCCGGAGATTATTCTGGCAGATGAGCCCACCGGTGATCTTGACGAGGAGACCGAATCCGATATCCTCACCATGTTCCGACGCTTTCATAAGCAGGGCATGACCTTTTTGGTGGTAACCCACAATGCCCATCTGGCTGTGACCCAGCATAACAGCCGCATTCTTCATATGAAAAATGGCAGATTAGCCTTTGGGCAAGTATAATGACTGGTATGCTCTTGAATCCGGACAGACTGTTCCGGAAGAAATTTGTTTCTTGCATGGCAGCACTTGCAGTCCTGCTGCTCCTTTCCGGTTGCGAGTCCAATCAGCGGAAAAGTTCTCTGAAGATCGGCGACAGAGCTCCGGATTTTACCGCCACTGATTTGGAAGGAGAAAAAATCAGTCTGCATGAGTGGCGCGGACACCCGGTTGTCTTGCGCTTCTGGAGCACTGACTGCATATACTGCCGGGCGGATACCCCGATTTTTAATGAATATTTCGATAAATATAAGGACATGGGGTTGATGGTGGTTTATCTTAATTCAGGAGCCTCCCAGGAAGAAGTCGCCCGGTTTGTCAGCGATCTTGCAATCCCCTTTCCGGTGGTGATGGATAAGGATGGCGCAGTGGCCGCACTCTACAGGGTGAGAATTGTGCCGCAGACCATTATCATTGGTCCGGAGCAGAAAATTAATGCGGCTGTGCCTGGCGGTGTCGGTGAGGCAGAGTTGCAGAAACTTCTTGCTAAATATTTTGTTAATGGAGGAAAGAGATGAAAATCGGACGTTTGTTTGGTTATGGGGCGGCGATGTTGTTTTTTTCCGCATCTGTTTGTGCGGTACCAGTCTTTGCCCAACCGCTTGACAAGATCGATAACACCTCACGCTGTGTTGTTTGCGGCATGTTCGTGGCAAAATACCCGAATTGGGTTACCAAGATCCGTGATAGTGCAGGCCATATACAACTTTTTGACGGTGTCAAGGATCTGATGGCCTATTATTTTGATCCGGGCTCATTTGGGGCTGACAGCAAGCTGACCGTGGAGGAGATCTGGGTCAAGGACTATTATACCCTTGCCTGGCTTGACGGCCGCAAGGCTTTTTATGTGGTGGGCAGTGATGTCTATGGCCCCATGGGTGAAGAGTTTGTTCCTTTCCAGAACAAGTCTTCGGCTGAGAGTTTCTTGAAGGATCATCATGGCAGCAAGCTGCTGTCCTTTCCCGATATTACCAATGAAATGATTGACTCAATGCGTTCCCATCATAAAATGTAAGGCAATATGATGCATTAATAGAGATCATGGTGCTGTGACTGCTGGTGATGCGTTGCAGCTGCCTTTTTTTACCTCTTGAACGGGGCCTTGAACCATTTGCCTCCTTACCGTACACGTGGCCTTTGCCCCGGATCTTTCCCGCCTGCCCCTGCCGGTTGGTTGTCAGGAAGATAACCAACCGCCCTATCCGGGTATACTGATCCATCCAGGCGCGAACCGCTCAGAGCTTATAAGGTCGTATGACGATAGATATGCGGCCGGTACTCCTCGTCCCACAATCAGTGTTCATTCATCCCTTGACTTCGCAAATCCTTTCATGCGAAAATCCATCATATGAAAAATGGGATCGGAAACGGACTGTCAATATACATCCTCACAATCAGATTTCCATAGCACCATGCATTTATTGCGGCATGAACAGGTGCGATTTCACCTTATGTTTGCCGCCAACAAACTGTCCCGCAATCAGGGACCGCCATCCATGATATTCCCTTTATTTTGCCATGCAAAAAAATAAAAGTATCATCAAGATATTTCTGTCCAGTGCGGTTACCCTGGTGGTTCTTGCAAGCGTCTTTGGCGGCACGATAACCATCTACAGTGATTACCGGGAATTTCTCAGCGAATCGACAATCATTGAGAATAAATATGTCGAGCAGCAGAAATCACTGATTAAAAATGAGGTTGAGAAAACCGTTGACTATGTCACCTTCATGAAATCACTGCTTGAACATCGCGTGCAATCGGAAGTGAAAAACAGGGTATATGAAGCGTATGCAATCGCAGAGCACCTCTACAGGACAGAAACCGGTATGCCGGTTGCGGAAGTTGAAGATCTTGTCAGAGAGGCCCTGCGGCCAATCCGTTTCAGCAATGGCCGGGGATATTTTTTCGCAGTCTCCCTGGACGGGATAGAGAAATTGTTTGCCGACCGGCCAGAGATTGAAGGCAGAAACATGCTTGCAACCAGGGATAAGGAAGGGAAATTAGTCATCCAGGACATGATCGGCATCGCAAAAGAAAAGGGCGAGGGATTTTATGAATATCTGTGGACCAAACCGTTTCATGGGGAAAGGGTATATCCCAAGATTGCCTATGTGAAACTTTTTGAACCTTTCAACTGGCTGATAGGTACCGGTGAATATCTTGATGACATGGAACAGGATATCCAACAGGAGGTTCTCGAACGCATAGCAAAAATCAGATTCGGCCAGGATGGCTACATCTTTGTCGTTGATTTCCACGGCATGACATTGATGAACGATACCCAACGGGAGCTGATAGGAGTGAATATCTGGGATATGACCGACCCGAACGGGGTGAAGGTAATCCAGGAGGAGAGAAAGGCAGCGGAAAAACCGGATGGAGATTTTATCCGCTATGTGTGGAATAAGCCGACACAGTCAAAACCGGTCCAGAAAATATCATTTATCAAGGGGTATAAGAATTGGGGTTGGATGATCGGCGCCGGGGTCTATCTTGATGATGTCCAGAATCTCATAGCTCAGGAAAAAGAGATATTAAAGCGAAAGGCGGTCAAGCAGATTTCCTATATTCTGCTGTCGATGCTCCTTTCCATTTTCCTAATGGTGTTGATCGCCCGGTTTCTGACAAAAAAAATAGAAAAGGAATTCAATGTTTTCACCAATTTTTTTGAGAAGGCATCATCCCAGGCGGAAACAATTGGAGTCAGCGAGCTGCGTTTTCAGGAATTCCAGCGACTGGCGCACTCAGCCAACACCATGGTTGAAAAGCAGAAAGAAGCGGATGTAATGCGTCAGCAGGCCGAATCTGAAAAAGAAAATATTGAAATGAAATTGCGCCAGGCCCAGAAAATGGAGGCGATCGGCACCCTGGCCGGCGGTATTGCCCATGATTTTAATAATATCCTCAGTGTCATTCTCGGGTATGCAGAGATGGCCAAGGAAGAGGTAAAGCCTGATACCGAGTTGTCCGAGTATATAGACGAAATTTTTACTGCCGGCAATCGCGCCAAGAATCTGGTGCAGCAGATTCTCACCTTCAGCCGTCAAACAAAGGTGGAACGGATCATCATGCAGCCCCAGCCTTTGATCAGGGAAGCCCTGAAAATGCTGCGCTCCTCCATCCCCACCACCATCGAGATGCAGCATGATATTGCCGAAGATTGCGGCACCATCAAGGCTGACCCCACACAGTTTTATCAGATTCTGATGAATATATGCACCAATGCCTTCCATGCCATGGAGCAATCCGGAGGCATTCTTCGTATTACATTAAAGGTTGCTGAGCTGATACCGGCGGAATTACGAGATGAGGCATCCCCTGAAAAGACCTTTATTGAGCTTTCCATAAGTGATACGGGTCATGGCATCGGGCCTGATATCATCGATAAAATATTTGATCCGTTTTTCACCACCAAGGAGCAGGGAAAGGGTACAGGTATGGGGCTGTCCATAGCCTATGGGATCATCCGCAACTATGGTGGAACGATTACCGTGGACAGTCAGCTGCACAAAGGGACCACTTTTCATATCTATATCCCCCGGAGCAAAGAGGATGCAGCTCCTGAGCAGTTAGCCTACAAGGATATCCCGACTGGGAAGGAACGAATCCTGCTGGTTGATGATGAGGAACTGCTGGCCGGCATGGGCAAACGCATGCTTGAAAGGCTGGGTTATCATGTCACGGTAAAGCTGCACAGCTTTGAGGCCCTGGAACTTTTCTACAAACAGCCTGACCAGTTCGATGTGGTGATAACAGACCAGACAATGCCCGGTATGACAGGCGTTGAACTTGCCAGGAGAATGCTGCTCATCCGCGCCGATATTCCGATTATTCTCTGCACCGGTTTCAGCAGTCTGGTGGACGAAGAGGTGGCGAAGCAGAAAGGCATCAGGGAATTCGCCCTTAAACCCCTTACCAAGGAACAGATTGCTCGGCTGATCCGTAAGGTTCTTCATTCAGACTGAGCAGGTGGGTAGAGCGAAGGTAATGCGGAGCAATGACGAAATCTGCGTGTGCAGGCAAAACAATCAGGGGGTACATGATTATGAAAATGCTTTTTATTATTCAAACCGATGATGGGGAAACCATTTACAATGCCATGCGCCTGGCAAATGTGGGGGTAAAAAAAGGGGACGATATCAGCGTATTCATGCTGGGTAAGGGGGTTCTCTTTGAAAAAGCCGGCACGGAGCAGTTCAATGTCATGGAGCAGATGAATCAATTTGCCGGTGATTTTTACGTCTGAGGGGTCTGCATGAAATCCCACGGTCTGGAGGGATCAAGCACCTGCCCCATAGGATGGATGGATGACCTGTATGAACTGGCCAGGGAGGCGGACAAGGTTTTAAATTTTTAGCCGAGCCGCCGTAGCCCTGTTTGACAGGGCTACGGCATTGTAATACTAAGATATTATTCAGTTATCGCAACCTTCAAGGCGTCCCTGATGTCGGTCACATAATGAAAGTTAATGGTATCTCTGATCGACTCGCTGATTTCCGATACATCCTTCTTATTAAGTGCCGGCAGGATCACCTCGGTGATACCGGAACGAACAGCGGCCAGCACTTTTTCCTTGACCCCTCCCACGGGCAGAACATCGCCACGAAGGGTGATTTCTCCGGTCATGACCACATCCTTGCGCACCGGGCGGTTGGTGAAAAGCGATGTCAGGGACACCACCATGGCCACCCCGGCCGAAGGTCCATCCTTCGGGGTGGCGCCTTCCGGAACATGAATGTGAACTTCGTTCTGGGCAAAAAGGTCTTCATCAATTTTGAGTTCTGCGGCATGGGCCCGGATAAAGGTGAGGGCGGCACTGGCCGATTCCTTCATAACGTCGCCCAGTTTGCCGGTCAGTTTGAGGCCCGCTGCGCCTTTCATCTTGGCTGATTCGATAAAGAGCAATTCGCCGCCGAACGGGGTCCAGGCGAGGCCGGTGGCCAATCCAGGTCCCCATGAATGGGCGAGGGTCTCAGGAAAAAACTGAAGGGGGCCCAGGAATTTTTCCAGGTCTCCGGCATCAACGGCGGCCTTTTGGGTCTCGCCGATGACAATGTCCTTGGCAACGCCGCGGCAGATGGTGGCCAGCTGCCTTTCCAGATTCCTCACCCCGGCCTCGCGGGTATAGGAGCGGATGATGGAGCGGATGGCGGCATCGGTAAAGGAGATATCGTCAGCCGTGAGGGCATGGGCCTCAAGCTGCCGCTCGATGAGGTGCCTTTTGGCGATATGCAGTTTTTCCTCCTCGGTGTAGCCCGGCAGGGTGATGATCTCCATGCGGTCGCGTAAGGGTCCTGGAATGGTATCGAGCATGTTGGCCGTGGTGATGAACATCACCTTGGACAGATCGAAGTTGATCTCCAGATAATGGTCGCTGAAGGTGGAGTTCTGCTCCGGATCAAGCACCTCAAGCAGGGCGGAGGAGGGGTCGCCGCGGAAATCCATGCCGAGCTTGTCGATTTCATCCAGCATGAACAGGGGGTTGTTTGAGCCCGCCTTGCGCAGGCTTTGGATAATTCTGCCGGGCAGGGCGCCGATATAGGTGCGGCGGTGACCGCGGATTTCCGCCTCGTCGCGCACGCCACCCAGAGAGATGCGCACGAATTTTCTGCCCATGGTGCGGGCGATGGACTGTCCCAGCGAGGTTTTGCCGACCCCGGGGGGACCGACAAAGCAGAGGATGGGGCCATGCATGTCCTGTTTGAGTTTGCGCACCGCCAGAAATTCGATGATCCTTTTTTTGATGCGTTCCAGACCGTAATGGTCCCTGTCAAGGTCTTCCTGGGCCTTTTTGATGTCCAGCGAATCCTCAGTGGATGTCTCCCATGGCATTTCCAGCAGCCAGTCGATATAGGTGCGGGAAACGGTGTATTCCGGCGATGAGGGGGAAATTCTGCCCAGCCGGTCCATTTCCTTTTTGGCGACCTTGCGTGCTTCCTCACTCAGTTTGGCATTTTCAAACTTGGCCTTCAGTTCGTCAAGATCAAGATTTTCATTGTCCTCGCCCAGTTCCTTGCGGATGGCTTGCAACTGCTGGCGGAGGAAGAATTCCCGTTGTTTCTTGTCTATGTCAACCTTGACGGATTTCTGGAGATCCTGGCTCATCTGGGCTGTATCCAGCCTCTTGTTGAGATGAGTCGTCACCCGGAGCAGCAGTTCCTTTAATGTTGCTGTTTCAAGGATAGCCTGCTCATCCTCCTGGCTGATATGGAGCTGGGAGGAGATGAGGAATGCGGCGTGAAAGGGATTGGTAAGAGACTCCACCGTCATGACGATTTCCGGGGGCAGCATGACCAGTTCGGCAAGTTTTTTGAACTGGGTTTTCAGATTCAGGTCAAGGGCCTCGGTTTCCTGGTCCATAGTTTCGTCCATCTCGAGTACTTCGACCTTGGCAACGAGATAGGGGGAGGACTGTACATAATTGATAATTCGTATTTTTTTAAAACCGCTGGTCAGGACATGGTAGGCGTTGTCACTGTTTTTGACCAGCTTGTGGATATAGCCGGCCACGCCGATGGAGTAAAGATGCTCCCCAGTCACCTGATCCGGTTCTCCTTCCATGGTCTTATGGGAGACCAGACCCAGCAATCGGTTTTTGAGAAGGATATCGTCGATAAGTTGCTTGGACTGCTCGCTTTTGATCTGCAGGGGAAAACCCATGCCCGGGAAAAAAACAAAACCGTGCAGCGGGAGGATGGGAAGTTCGTCGGGTATTTCCAGTTGATTGGGATCAACGTTGGGATTTTGTTTTGTTTCGTCACTCATATCGATTGCCTCTCCCTTTATTCTCCTTTGATTGTGACCTGGACCGGACTGGGTATTTTCTTCTTGGGCAGGCGGATCAGTAAAAATCCGTTCTTGCAGGTGGATGAGGATGCCTCCCCATCGATGGGAACGGCAAGAGAGATGGTGCGCTTGAATTTGCCATATTCCACCTCAAGCTGATGGATGCAGATGGTATGGTCAAAATCAGGCCTTAAACGTTCTCCTGAAACCGTGACACTTGACTGGTTAACCAGCACCGACAGTTTGTCGGGATCGACACCGGGGATCTCCATATAAACGATGAATTCATTCACGGTTTCATAAACATCCGTGGCAATAAACAGGTTTTCAGCGCGGAAGGGAAACATGCGGTGGGTGGACATGTTGCGGAGCATGCGTCCGAATTCTCTTTCAATCTCGTCAAATGTGTTGATTGGGAACTTTTTAAAAGGATCCATTCTCTTGCCTCTGTCTCATGCTGGTTTTTTTATATGACTTGCGAATTTTATCATATTACACTTAAAAATCGTGATGTGAAGTAATTTATATGTCATGATTGGCGTCAATTCCAAAAAAAATAAGGATTATAAATGGATAATGCAATACGACAAGCCGTTTCCATGTTGAAAAAATGCAGAAAGGCGGTTGCCTTGACCGGTGCGGGTGTCAGTACGGAAAGCGGGATTCCCGACTTCCGCAGTGCCGGTGGTTTGTGGTCCCGTTTCGACCCTTTTGAATACGCCACTCTCGGCGCCTTTCAAAGAGATCCGCACAGGGTGTGGCAGATGCTGAAAGAGCTGCTCACGCTGGTTGAATGCCGGCCCAACAGAGGGCATGAAGCCCTGGCCAGGCTTGAGGAGATGGGTATTGTGCAAGGTATTATCACCCAGAATATCGATGGCCTGCACCAGCGTGCAGGCAGTTGTCAGGTTGTCGAGTTTCATGGTTCCATGGCATCCTTCAGTTGCCCTGTATGCGGGAAGATGTTGCCGTTGGCTGCGGTGCGTGAAATGGCTTTGCCGCCGCTCTGTACGGGCTGCCGGTCAGTACTCAAGCCGGATGTGGTCTTCTTTGATGAGCAGATTCCTCCCAAGGCGCTGCTTGATACGGAAGAGCTGCTGTGTGGAGTAGATTTGCTGCTGGTGGTCGGGACCTCATGCGAGGTGATGCCCGCCGCATTGATTCCCCGGCAGGTGCTGGGGCAGGGAGGGAACCTCATCGAAATCAACCTCGTACCGGTACTGGCAGGCACGGCCCGTATATCACTGGCCGGAAAATTTACTGAGGTGATGAGCGCTATTGTTGATCAGATGGCCAAGAGCTGATAGATTGAAATAATCTGCCTTTTAGGAAAACTGCTGTTCGCCGCAGTACGGCGATTTATTGAATAAGGAAAAGAGGAAATGGATAACAAGCAATACGATAAGATGAGAAACGGCCGGGGTCTTCGTCGTCTGATCAATGCCGGCAAATCATCTCTGGCAGGCTTTACAGCCGCTTATAAATATGAAGAGGCGTTTCGCCAGGAACTGGTGCTGTGTGTTGTGCTTTTGCCTGTGGCCCTGCTGCTTGGTGAAACCGGTGTGGAAAAGTCCCTGCTTGCCGGCAGTCTGCTGCTGGTGATGATCGTTGAGTTGCTGAATTCCGCTGTCGAGGCGGTTGTAGACCGGGTCGGCCTGGAGATTCATCCCCTTTCCGGCCGGGCCAAAGACATGGGCTCAGCCGCTGTCTTTCTGGTGATTACCCATGCCGTCTTGGTCTGGCTGTTGATTCTCCTTCCCCTTTAACCACAGCAGGGCCAGGCTTTGTCTCTGTCTATTTGTTGAATTTTCCCAGTTCAGCCATCACCTTCATCAACCTGGCCTGGTTTGCCGAGATGAAGGCAGCTTCGTCGCTGACCGGCTGATCGTTTCTGGTGGTGATGATGTTTTGCAGAAGCGGACCTTTGTAAGGGTAAACCGCCTTGTACGACTGGTCCACATAGCAGATTCGGCTCCAGTCGGTCAACACGGTATATTCTCTGTGCTTATCGCCAAGCAGATCAAATCCCAGGCAGTAGTCTGACGGCGGGTTTTCAACCCCCAGCAGATTCATGATTGTCGGGGGGATATCGAGATGGCTGGTCATATGTTCCACAACCTCCGGTTCCCTGCCCGGTACATAGAGGACGAGGGGAACTCTGGTCTGCTCCTCGACAAAATTCGAATTGTGGCCCCAGTGCCCTTTTTCCATGAATTCCTCACCATGATCGCCGGTGATGATCACCACGGTATTATCCAGTAGATGCTCCTGCTCCAGGAAGGCGAGAATCCTTTTTATCTGGCTGTCCTGATGGTGGCAGGCATTGACGTAGCGGTTGAATATCAGGCCGATATCGCTCTCCAGGGACATGGTTGCGTAGTTGAAGTCCTGGAGGTAGTCTTTTCTAATGATGCTTTCTTCCGGGAAGTAATAGCGGGCGTGGGGCGACTCGAAAAACATGAAGGTCATGAAGGGCCGCGATTTGTCCCGTTTTTTGAGAAACTTCAGCATGTCCGCCACATTTTTCTGGTCGGACTGCCAGCCGTATTTTTCATTATGCTCATGGAGCATCTCTCCGGGAACCCTGGAAAAGATGGTCTTGTCAAATTCCGGGTAGGAAAATTTAGCGCTGGTGTACATGCTCAACTGGTAGCTCTGATGCTGCAGTTCATCCATCAGCGCCGGGCTTCTTCTCTCTGCAAGAAATGAAAACCAGGCAGGGCCGTACAAGCCGTAAAACATGGAGAACATTCCCATGCGTGTGCCGATTCCGCCGCTGTAATGCTGGGTAAAGCGTTTACCTTTGCGGGAGAAGGCAAAGGTCTCCGGCATGATTTCCGGGTCCAGCATATCCCAGCGCAGGGATTCCGCCACAAGCCAGACAATATTAAGTGGTTTTTTCGGCGGTTTGATTTGCAGGGGGTGCAGGGGATAGTGCAGGGTGGAAGATTGGATGTCAAATGAGACATTACTTTTACGGGCTACGGAAAAGCCCATTTTTTGGGCAAGGCTGCGGAAAGTCAGAGGCAGATAGAGGGGATAGGTATTCGCCGTGACCATAATGGGACTGTAACTCTGCAGATGGCTGATACCGTAAGTGATTCTTTCACCACAGGTCAGCATGAGAAAAACAACGGCCAGAGAGATAATGGTCTTGCGGGATTTACCGGGGAGTTTGCCGCGGTAGAGTAAAGAGCGGAGGATCCATACGAGGAAAGCCAGCAAGGTGATGATGCCGCCGATAATAAGCCCGTAGGTTATGGTTGCCGTTTCACTGCTGCCCATGGATTCTATACCGCCGGGGGTGGTGATCAGGTTCCAGACAAAGCCGTTGATGTGAAATCCCAGGAGATTATAGATGGTGCGATCGACGTAAAGCAGGATGATGGTGGCGGCTGTGGTTGCAACGGCAACGATATAGGTGAGGGCTGCCGAGAGCCGGCTGTCATCACTGCGAATAAATACTCTCCCGACCAGGTAATGGAACGCCTTGGTGATGACAAAGGGCGGCAGTAGGTAGATGATGCCGTAGGTCAGGAAAACGGAGGTTGAGAAAAGTGCTGTTTTGACGTTGTGGAAGTCTGTTTTCTGCAGATAAGCAGAGCAGACGGCAAGGGTCACAAGGTAGCAGAGCGAAAAATAGTAATTCAGTAAACGGGTGCGATCGTTGAAGTTCATATGTTTTAAGCGGGATATTGGCTTATCCCAGGTATATCTTCTTTGTAAAGCTGTCATGAAAAAAAGGAAGGACGCGAAGCCTCTGGGGAGTTCCCGGCAATGCTTCGCGTCCTTCCTGTAATCCTAAAGACCAGAGGGCACAGGAAAGGTTCCCGCTAAGTGCCCTTCATTCAGCCGATATTTATTTTGTCACTGCCTTAACGCCGGCAATGGTCACCGGGGTCTTATCAGCGGTGCTGTAGTAACCCATAAAACGGCCCACCCTGGGTAAAGAGTTGTCCTGGCCCAGGTCCTGGGCAAAGGCGTGGGAAACCGACGTATAGAGAAGCTCGGCAGTGATAGTGAAGGGGCCGCCATTATTGCCCACCGGCACCTGGTAGGTTACAAGGTCGGAGCCGCCCGTGAAATTCTCGTCAGTCGTTGCCGCTCCTTTGACGGCAATATCGGCGATTGCCGTGTTTTTGTCAAATCCTTTCGGCAGAAGACGGTTGTCCTTGATATAGCCCGACCCGCGCAACAGGGTGTAGGTGACTTCTCCGTCCGTATTGTGCATGACCGATTCGTAGATCTGCACCTGGTCCTGTTTGGTGATCACATCATAATGGGGCTCAAAGAAATTTTTCTCATCACCGTCATCCCCTACTATGGTGCCGTCCGTCTGGGGCTTGCCTGATTCGAAAATCACGGCGCCGGAAGTATCCTGCACCATGACATGCAGCCAGGCGCGTCTGGAGGGAAAGCCGGTGGGGAATTTATGGCCGACTTTGCTTTCAACGGCCACAGCGGCAGTCAGGGTGCCCTTGCTGATTCCACCGCCATAAAGGGAAAGGGTGGCACTTTCCTGCTGCAGCAGGGCGGCGGCCCGTTTCTTGGTGTCCTCAATCTTATCGGTGGAGGCAGTGACGCCAAGCAGGTCAACATTGTCCTGCATCATGTTTAACAGCAGGATATTGCCGCCGACAAAATGATGCTGGGAGAAATGGTCCTTTTCCGTGGAATCTTTCGGCGCCGGCATGGCAATCAGCACCCCGCCGGCCGGTGAGTGGGGCATATGGCATTCCTGGCAGAGCCGCACAGTTCCAACCTTCTCCGAGATATCATGCCTGATGCCGAGGGGTTCCCCATATTCGCTGTGGAGCCATTCCAGGTAAGGGGTCTGTTCGGGAAATTCACCGGCAATGTTGCCTGCCGAGTCCAGATACGGCGTATAAAGGGTATGGCAGGTGGCGCACAGGGCAGAGTCGTTGGTGTGGGCGCTGTAAACTGGTTTGAAGCCGAGGCTGGTCTGCATGGGCTCCGGCACTGTTTCTTTATAGGGCCCGAAGATGGGCCGGTCCGGAGCAGGGGTCTGGGTGTCAATGCTGAATTTGCCGCTGAAGTTATCTTTGGTCCCCAGTCCCTGATCTTCAATCTGGTGGCAGAGGCTGCAGGACACGCCGTCAAGCGCGGCCTCATACAGTTGATTCGTCGGATCAATAAAGGTGTCGAAAGGCGTGCCGGAGGCGCCGGGGCCATATGCCTGTTTGTCGGTATTGAGCTGCCTCCAGGCCATCGGCATATGGCAACTGACGCATTTTTCTTCAATAACCTGCTTAATGGCCGGATTGCGGCTGGTTTCCGAGTCGACTTTCGCCTGCCATAAAGGATCCCTGGCGGCATTGCCCATCATGGTGGAGCGCCAGTGATTGGTGATGGACATGTCTCGGTCCTCTTTGTCAACGAGATTCCCGTGGCACAGGGCACAGCGGCCTGAACCAATAAAGTCTTTTTCAATAAAGATGGTCAGCGGTGCGCCGAGATTAGCCTGCTGATTGTTGTTTTTCGGCACAGTCAGTGTGACATCCTGAGATATCTGCTCAATTTTCTGAGGGCCTTTGAAGAAAGCGGACATCGTCCCCTTATCACCAGACGGGGCCTGGGCACACCCGTTCAGCAGTGAAAAAGATAAAAATGTGGTGGTTGAAAACAGAAACAATCGACTCGCTGACAGTCTTCCTTTTTTGCTGCTCATAATTTTTCCCCCGTTTTCTTTATTATGGCGTCGTCATTATTAATGGTGCTGACGAATAACTGTCCAGAAATATTTGCCGGCAATGTCTTATGGGTCATCTTGACAAGCCGGCAAACAATATCTAATTAAACTGTTATGGTAAATATTGCAAATATACTAAGCGTTTCCAGGATATTTTTCTCGCCGTTGCTGCTTTATTTCGCCTGGACATCCAGACATGATCTGTTTCTCATCTTTGTCATTCTGGCGCTGATGACCGATTTTCTGGATGGGTATTTTGCCAGGAAATACCAGCAGGTGACGGAATTTGGGGCAAGGCTTGACAGCCTTGGGGACCTGGCCATCTATCTGATTGTACCCCTGTCCGTCTGGTGGCTTTGGCCCCAGGTCATCATCCGGGAGGCCTTGTATGTCAGTACGGCCCTGATCAGTTTTATCATCCCGGTGCTGATCGGCTATGCCAAATTCAGGTGTCTGACAAGTTATCATACCCGGGGGGCTAAGCTTTCCGCCGTGCTGCTGAGCAGCTCTATTCTTCTGATGCTTTTGGGAGGGCCTGCCTGGCCCTTTCACGTTGCCACCGTTATTTTTGTCATGGCCGAAGTGGAGGAGCTGTGCATCACGGCCCTGCTGCCTCGCTGGCTGGCCGATGTTCCGTCGATTTTTCACGCCCTGCGCATCCGCGGCAGGGAAAAGGATGGGGCCGGAAAGACCTGAGATGGAAAGCCTGCCGGAATTGATCTTGTCAGATGTGCAGCAGGGCGGGCCAGTCCAGCTGCAGAAAATTTTTGGACAGCAGGTGGTCATCGTCCAGCAAACTGACGGTGAGAGTGGTAAATATCGCTTGGGCAGTTTCCACAACAGGTCCGGGCGGGGTAATCGTGTCATGGCTGCCGATAAAAAGTGAGGTGGGGATGTGGCTTGTCAAGTCCTGCCAGGCGGAGAAATCTGGGAAATTCAGGGCCGGGGCAAGCAGGATGAGTTTGTTCACCCTGTCCGGATATTCAAGGCCATAGATCGTTGCCATCAGTCCGCCGAAGCTTGAACCGACAATGATAAGATCCCCGGTGTCCTGGAGTATCTCCCTGAGCCGGGTCAGACGGTTGTCAAGATCGCCGGTAAAATCCGGGGTAAGCATGCCGGGCAAGTGTACGCGGAAGAATTGAGCCTTGTTTCCCTTGCTGCTGCTGTCAAGTCCGTGCAGAAATATGCGAGTCATGTGTTGTCGGGTCTCTCCAATTTTTTCTTCGGGTTAACATCAAGCCCCGGCAATATCAATCTGTTTTGCCGGATTGTCAACCTATTCAAAGAATTTTTGCCGTTCTTTCCACCCCGTTGCCATCCTGCTTGACCCCTGTTTTTTTTCAGGGTAGGCTGTGGAGCAATTGATGTTGCCGATGATGACTGGTGGGGCGTACCTGCCGATTCCCGACGGTTCAGTAGGCTTAGGCGGAAAAGTCTTGGCAACGCTGTCAGGCGCTGGGTTCAGGAGAGAGGATGAGATGATGAAGTTGCGTATCGTGTTGATGTTGCTGGCGTGGTTGCTGGTAATAACTGCAACCGCCGAAGCCCGGGAAGTAAGGCTGCAGGCCGGCGAAACTTACCGGGAGAATGATCTCACCGTCACCTGCCAGGCGGCCGATGCAGGGCAGGCAATGGCCCCGCTGTCGCTTGCGGAATGCCAGTACTGGGATGATTTCAATAACAAATGTCTTTTTGAAAAAAATGTCCTGACCTACCGCAACCTGGAATGCGTCGAAGAATGCCAGCACTGGGATTCATTCCGCAATACCTGTTTTTTCCAGACTAAATGTACATTTTACCCGGCCCATGAGTCGTTTGTCCGCACCACCTGCGACGAGTTTGATGACTTTAAAAACAAATGCCTGAGAACCCGGGAGACGAAAATCGGTCCTTCCGGCAGGGGCCGCCGCTAAGTCCTTTCCAGTAAGAAAGCGATCAACGAATAGTTGCCGTATCATGCGGCGGTGGGGGTATCCCTGCTCTTTTTTCAACAACTCTCAGCTCTCCCCCCTTTTTCGCGTCCCTGATCCGCTATGCCGTAAGATAATCCATCCCTTCGACCAGATGACTCTTTTCAAACTCGCATCATTCAAAAAGCAGATTGACCAGATCGACAGTGCCCTCAGCAACCGGCCGGCATATTGATTCATATCCAATTTTACCGGTTGCAGCCGGCATAAAGATAGATCAGCGCGGAAATACTTCCCCAAATTCCGCACCAAAAATCACCCCAGCACCAATGTTTCTTGCTCCAGAGGTCCAAAGTTTCTTTTATTACGGTTACAGCAATCCCGGCGGCAAAAAATGGTGTCCACCAGACGCCTTGGAGGGTAAGAACAAAACCCCAGAAGAAATGGAGCTGCAAGTCCCACCTGAAAATCAGCATTATGAAAATACCTGCTTTCTGATACGTTTTTAATATGTTCATTGTCTTGATTGATATTTAAAAAAAGAAGGGACATCCCTGACCGGCCACCAACCTCGGAGTAAGTGGCCGGGTTGGTAGACGGAGTTGAGATGCTTATGCGGCAGGATTCACCTTTGATTTGGATCAGATATCAAACAGTTCGCCCAAAAGATTTTTTTGCGGTATTCATAATTCTGCGAATCATTGTCATGTTGTCTGGGTACTCGTTCATGCTATTATTTTTTTTCACTCTCTTCGTTATCTTTGTCGTCGGGAGATTCGGCATCTTTGTTCTTTTCTTCGTCCTCGGATTTATCCGCACTGCCAGTTACGCTGCCAATTGTCTCCTTTGTCTTTTCAATGGCCTGTTCAGCCTGTTCGCAACCGATTAAAACTGTAAGCGACAAAAGCAACACCAGTGCCGTGATCGATTTACCAAGACTTCTCATTGTGTACCTCCTTCATTGAAAGTTATCTTACGGGTTTCAAATCTTCAATTTTCCTGTTTCCAGGTGCTGCATCAATTAGGAACGAGTCCTGAAAACCTCGACCCGGCCCAGAGGAAGATTGGCCCATATGGTTTTTGCCGAAGTTCGTTCCAGGTATGCAACCAAAGGACCGGAGCCGTTATTGTGTCGATAGGTGAACTGAATGAATGAGCCATTGCCGCCCAGCATTTTCCGCAACTCTTGGCCAAGGGCTTCCAACGCGGCAGGATGGCAGAGAAAGAAGCGGCGGGCTTGGTACCATGGTTCCGACATGTCGGCCGTAACTGTTGTACAACTGGCAGAGCTTGACCGCTTTGCCGTGGACTACCGCAACATTCGGAAACCGGTCTTTCATATGTTGAGCCGGCAGCCTGTCTTGCTCCACGACTGCCAGTTTGCCCGGATCTACGCCCCTCCTCAATAGGGCCGTTGTCACCATGCGGGGACCACCACCAATTTCCAGGAGCAACCCATCGTTAAAAGGCAACATCCCGGGTCGGCAATGATGGCGCCGGGCCAATCTCGATGAAATGGGGCAGGCAGCGCCGATGGCCCGCGGATTCGCAAGAAGGGCGCGGGAAAACAAGACAGTGGTCTGATGCCCGAAAACGGCAGCAGATCCACCTGGGACTAGAAGGCGAAAAACACCAGCAGGGCCGCAGCAACCAGGGCTATATTCATGAAAAACCAGAGGAGAATTCTGGTAAACAGGGAGGAAAAAGGCTTCATAATGGATGACTGCCGGGGCTTGAAACATGTAGCCCGCTGAACGAACGGTTCTGATGAATTTGGGACTCCTGGCGGTATCACCTAACTTTCGCCGCAGGGAGGAGATATGAACATCGATGGACCGATCAAATATTTCGTAACTCCGCCCGGCGATGGCATCCAACAGCTGGTCCCTGGTCAGAACCCGTCCAGCTGCCTTGATCAGACTGACCAGAAGATCGAATTCCAGTGGCGTCAGGGACAGAGTTTCCACCCCCAGGCGAGCTGTGCGGGATGTCTCGAATATCTGCAGATCGCCGATGATCAGCGTTAAATCTGACTGCGGGGACTTTTCCGCCCGCTC
>JAHIVT010000148.1 GCA_018816555.1 Pseudomonadota bacterium | reverse complement strand
CCGGAGATGCAGTACTTTGTCTGCGCCTTTTCCAGCAGGGGATTCAGCCTGCCGATCTGCAGCTTCCACTTGAGCCGATAGTCGCCGCTCACGGCGTCATCTTTTTTCTGGTCACCACCACCCGTCCGCTTGTCGCCTTTTTTGGCATCCTCCGCCTTCATCTGGACGAAAAGGGTGGCCTCGGTGCAGGTCTTGGGGATTTCCGGGTCCTGGCCGCCCGCTTTGACGCAACCGTTATCATCGGTCTTGCCCGTGTAGGTCTTGCCGCCCGCTACGATCAGTTCGAAGGCGGCGCCCTTGGCCGGCGAAAAGTCGGCCAGCAGGACGCGCAGCCGCAGGCAGAGTTTCACCACCTTGGGAACTTTGTAGACGCCGTCCTTGTCCAGGGACTGTTTGAAGGGTGGCGGTCCCTTGGGGGGCAGTTTGATCACGTCCCCTTCAAACTGCTTGTCGCCGGTGAAGAGCACCAACGGGTTATGGCGGTCCCTGGAATTGCGCAACTCCCTGTTGCCGTCCCAGACCGTCTCCCACTTGTAATAGTTATTCTCTTCGGCGATCTTGACGATATGATCGCATTTTTCGGTCTTATGTGTCTTGCCCAAACCCTTGACCTCCTCCTGGCCAGCAGATCAATGTCTTCATCATCCCCGCCCGGATTGCCTCATCCTTACTGTTGCGAAACGTCGTTCTCGTGAATGCGCGGGAAGGTGACCTCTGCCGTGCCCCCTTCCGGAATACCCTCCACCTTGGCCTTGCCCTGATCATCCAGCCGGCCTGATTTGATGGTGCCGTCCGGCAGTTTCACCTGATATTCCTCGTCGGGAATCGGATTGCCCTCATCGTCCTTGAGTTCGATGCCGATCCAATGCAATTTCTCTTCCTCGTTCTTGTCTTCCTGGCCGGCCTGCTGCTGGTTTGACCCCTGCTCGGCCTGGGTGTCCTTCTTCGAGGTCTGCTGACCCGGATCCGCTACCGCAGCATCCTCGGCATTGACGGGCGCTTCCGGAAGATCTGCGGTGCATGCTGTGCCGCTTTTCGGACTTGGCATATGTTCTTCCTTCTAATTAATTTTTACTATTCCACCCTGAATCGATACCATAGCCGAACCCTTGGCCTCCAAATTCGCCTTGGCCTCAAGGGTGACATTCATGCCCTTGATCTCCACATCACCGCTGCTGGACAGAGTGATGCCGCCGGACTCGATGACCAGATAGGAACCGCCGACCTTGACCGTAATATTGGTTCCGGCCTCAATGACCACGTTAGCCGCCTTGAGAAAATAATCCTTGGTCGCCTGCTCCGAATGGTTGGCCTTGAACACCTCGGCCACGTCGCCGGTCACGGTCAGGGACATATTCTTGCTGATCTCCGTGGCCTGCTTGCCGATCACCCGCAGGTGGCGGTCGCCGCCGATCTCTTCCTGGTGGTGGTTATCAACCTTTTCATGCCGGTCATTTTTTATATGCTCTTTGCGGTCATTCTCCACCACCAGATGCCGGTCATGGCCAATGGTTTCTAACCGGTCGTTCTTAACCCGGATATCCATATTCTTTTCCGCATGGAGAAAGAGCTGCTCCTCGCCTTTCTTATCCTCAAAGCGGATCTCGTTGAACCCGTCGCCCTTGGGAGAACTGTTGGACTTGAAGGTGCTCATGGTCTTGTTATCGGGCAGGGCATAGGGCGGGTTGTTGTTGCCGTGATACACCTGACCGATAATGATCGGCCGGTCCGGATCGCCTTCAATGAAATCAACCGTCACCTCGTGGCCGATCCTGGGCAGGAAAACCGCGCCCCAGCGATTGCCGGACATGGCCTGACTGACCCGGATCCAACAGGAACTGTTCTCGTTATTCTCGCCCTCCCGATCCCAGTGGAACTGCACCTTCACCCGGCCGTACTGATCGGTGTGGATCTCTTCGCCTTCCGGGCCCACCACGATTGCCGTCTGCACACCTTCAACAATCGGCTTGCGGGTGCTGCGCACCGGGCGGAAAGGGATCTCGTAGGGCATGCATTCGAAACGATTCACATAAGAACTTTCTCCCCCCTCACCTGCAACAACGGCGCTCCGATAGCCGCCCGCCTGGTTTGCATTATGGCTGATGCGGGTCAGGACATATTCCTTTTCATTGAGGTCGGCGCGGAAATAATCCTGCAGTTTGAAGCGGCAACCGCTGACAAAAGAGCGGCACTCACCGCTGCCGCTGATGGTGGTGATGCGGGCCTCCTCTTCTTCCATGCGGATATTAACCAGTCGGGATCCCTCTTCATATTTCCCGTATTCGCCCGGATAATCATAAATCTCCAACTCCGTGGGCCCCAGCTGCTCCTTGGCGCTGACACTCAACTGCAGATTCGATTTCGGAGTCTCGTAATTATAGTCATTCAAGCTGAATTTGCCGGGCCGGATCTCCTTGATAATCTCTAAAGCGGTTACAACGTCCTCCTCCAATTGACCGCCGGTGCTTATCTGATATCTGGCGATTTCCTGGTTCGGGCAGGATTTATGCTCCACCGGCAGATCCGCCAGTACCAGGGTGTGCTTTTTCTCCTCATGCTCAAAAAAATAGAAAATCCCCTCTTCCTCAAGGAGCCGCGAGACAAAATTAAAATCGGTTTCCCTGTACTGTACCGCGTATTCTCTCGGCTCATATTTGCCATGCAGCCGTAAAATGTAGTCGCTGAAACCATGGTCGCTGAAAATCCTTTCCACGATTTCCGGCACGGTGAGCTTCTGGAAAATTCGGCAATCCGCCGTTCTGGTAAGGAACCAGAACCAGGGGACCATGGTGGCGGTGTAGGCGGCGAGATGCATCTCACTTTCGGTTTCACCGCCGGCGCGACCCTGCCTGAAACGACATATCAACCCATGGAAATAACGCCGACTGCCATCTGCCAGAAAAAGGGAGACAGTGACTGCCTTTCCGATAATGTCATTAAAAGAAATGTTGTGGTTTTCCGAAGTCAGTTCCAGCTCGAAACTGAAGAGAGTTGACAACCCTTCATTGCCACGGAAGCGGGTCAGGAGGAGGACATCCGGGCCCAGGGGGGTGTCGATGGCAAGAAGTCTGTTTTCCTGGGTAAGCATGGGCATTCCCATTTAAAGAGGTGAGAAACGGATAGTACGTTGATAATTCTATTTTTTTGATAACAAAGGAATTCCTGAATTGTCAACAGGAATTACCATTGCTTGACAACATCATTAGTGTGTCCTGATCTAGGCCATGAGTTTATTCCCGTTAATACGCTGCAGGGCATGCTGGCGGGAAAAGTGGACATTGCCGACAGCACCGGGGAAAACAGATTCCATCGTTCGGGAAAATTTCTCCGGCCAGTGGAGAAAAATGACATTATTACCTTTTACCCTGTAGTATTATCCAATGTCAATTGTTGCATGAAGCAGGACAGCCTGACCGAATTTATATGCTTCATGTTACAATTTGACGGAACCTATCTTCCCTTCCGCCTATCTGAAGTTATAGCAGTATACTTCATATAAATCATTCTCATTTCAGGGAGGTACGCAGCAATGTTTCACGGATTCGGCAATTACGGCTACGGCATGGGCATGGGTTTTGGCTGGGTATTCATGATCATTTTCTGGGGTTTGATCATCTATCTGGCGCTCTCCTTCTGGAAGAGAAATGATAGGGGTGACACCAGAACAAAAGAAACAGCGCTTGAGATTTTGAAAAAACGCTACGCCCGCGGCGAAATTTCCAAGGAAGAATTCGAACGCATGAAAAAGGACCTCAATGAATAACTCAATTCCCCGGTTTGGTCTATCTTACCGGAATATCATTATTTATAGACATAATTGTCACCTTCCCCCCTCATTGGAATTCAGGAGTTCAGAAGTCAGAATAATTGATTTGATTCTCCTTTATTCCGGCTCCTGACTCCTGTATGCGAATTCTACAGCATCATGGATCGAAACGGTAATCCCCGGCCAAAAAATGGCTGGCAAGGGTGCTCACCATCTCGTCAGAATCAAGAAGGGCATCGAGCTGCCGGGTATAGCCGATCAGTCGACCCATCTGGTCGAGGATTGCTTCGATCTCCTGCCGACCCAGGCCGGAGAGGCGGCCCACCAGCAGATCGCCCTTGGCCTTGAGGGCAAAACCCTGCTCCGCCAGCACCTGGGCCATGAGCGAAATGCGGCGGGAACGGTTGGTGATGGAGGCGGCCCCGCCCACGAAGCGGAAATAGATGTGGTTGTTGCGCGGCTTGTCGCTGCAGTAGCAGTCCAACATGTTGAAGTGGTAGCCGAAGCGCAAGCTCATGTTGACATACTCCCTGCCGGCCAAGGCCACGTTGGTGCCGGCCAGTTCCTGCCCGCCGCCGGTGAGATCCGTTGCCCTGGTCATGGCGGACATCAGGTCGCCGCCGCTCAGGGCAAGGCCCTCATTCTGCCAGACCCCGGGAAAGAGCATACCCTTAAGCACCGCCCTTAAAGGCAGCGAGCCGACCTGTTCGAAATCCACCTTCTTGCCCCCGGCTCCGTCCTGCAGGCCGCCGCCGAGATCGATCAGCAGCAGCTGGACAGGGATGGGCAGGTTAAGCCGGTGCAGGGGGGTGCCGCCCCCGAAAATCCTGGCCAGGCCGCGGCTCTGCCCTTCGGCAAATTCTAACAGGGCCTGCACCGCTTTCTCATGCAGGAAGCGGACAAGATCGTGCACGGTCTGGCATTTTTCCGGGGAAAACTCCTGCTCCAGTGGATTGACCAGATTAAGAGGCGCGATATGGCGCATGATATATTTCTGCCGCCGGAACTCATAGAGTTCCCGGAGTTTGGCCGCGCCCTGACGCTCCTCACGCAGGAGATTCTGCACAATTCCCTCGTAGACGACAAATTGGTTGCCTTCCACTGCCCGCAGGGTGATCTCCTGGCCATGCTGCAGCAGTGACGTGGCCTGACCGGTATTAACCACGGTGGGGATGTTGAACTCGCGGCAGATGGAGGCCATGTGGCTGGTGGGCACGCCCACGTCGGTGATGATGGCGTTCAGGAAAGGAATGGCCCGCACGAAATGGGGCGAGTCGTGCCTGGCAACCAGCACGCCGCCCTTGGGAATCTTTTCCAGTTCGTCAAGTTGGCGCAGTATAAAGACCTTTCCCGCCGTGGTGCCCCGCTGCACCACCACACCCTGGTCACGGAGCAGCACCGGAAAGTCTTCAGGTGCTGCCACCTGTTCCAGGACCGGAGCCTCATCCATGGGCTCGTCCATGCGCAGGGCACGGGTCTGGAGCAGATAGACCCGACCGCTTTTATCCATGGCCCATTCGATATCCTGGGGAGACTTGAAATGCTCCTCGATAGCCACGGCCTGCCTGGCCAGTTCCAGCACCTCCCCTTCGCTGAGACAGGCAAGGACTCGCTTCTCCGCCGGGGTTTCTCTGGTCTCGATACCTTTTCCTCCGAGGTTGACCACCATCTTCGCCTTGCCGCCGATGCGCTGCTCCACCAAGCGCAGCTCTTCGCCCTTGGCCACGGTGTACAGATCGGCATCGATCAGACCATCCACCACGCCCTTGCCCAAACCCCAGGCGGCGCTGATCGCCATCCTGCTCCGGTCCTTGCCGGCCGCGGCCGTATAGATCACGCCGCTGGCCCTGGCATTGATCATGGCCACACAGCCCACTGCCATCTTTAATTTTCCCAGATCAAACCCCAGCTGGCGCTGGTAGCTGATGGCGTTGGCCTGAAAAAGGCTGGCCACCACCTCCCTGTAAGCATTCTGTACCGCCTCGATGGTGCAGGGTACATTGAGCACCGTCTCGAACTGTCCGGCAAAGGAAAAATCACCATCCTCCTCTTCTGCGCTGCTGCGTACCGCCAGGGTCGCCTCCCCGCCAAGCCGGGGCACTATTGTTTCCAGAGCCGTTGCCAGCGAAGCGGTGAACTCCTCAGGAAAACCACCGGCTATAATGGCAGCGCGCAGCCCGGCCAGGGCGATATCATCCGCCGTGCTAAGCCCGGCCAGCCGCTCTTCCAGGCCATTGTGTCGGAGAAAGGCGCTAAAGGCGGCGGTGGTGATGGCAAAGGCCTCGGGCACCGGAAGCTCCAGACTGTTGCCCAGCTCGGCCAGGTGATAATTCTTGCCCCCCACCTCTTCGGCCATGTCCCAGGTGATGTCCGGATAAAAAACCACCAATCGGCTGGAAACGGATTCGTCGCCGGTCAGCATACGCTGCACCAGGCCGTCTATGCGGGCCAGGGTTTCCTTGAGCTGGGGAAACCGGTGATCAGTGAGGTGGTCGAAATGGCGCAGCGAATCGGAGGTCGCCGCGAACAGTTCGGCGTAGGCGCCCCGGGTGTAATTGACGTCAAACAGGTAATCGCCGCCGAGCTTTTCCCCCATCTCGGTCATGGCTTCCAGGGTGCGGTTGTTACCGTCGACCACCGCCTGGAAGGCACGGAACCGCTCTGCCGGAGCGGGAGTGGCGCCGTGCTCGCGACCGAAAATTCCCTTGAACCATTTTATCATTGAGCTTGCCATGTTTATACCAGGAACCCTTATCGTGCCGTCTGCGTCCTTGATCACCGGAAACCAGCCGCTTGCCCGACAAATCGATAAGCAGTTCCGGGGGATGGGCAGACGCTCGTCATATTCGAAGGATTCACACTGGAATGTGTGCGCTGGACCTTAAGAAGGAGCTCCGGTCACAGAAAAATTTCATATATCTTCTGAAGATTATTGCAACTCTGCAACTGGGTTGTGCAAGTCGCTTTTCGGCTCAACAGGCAAGGTGATGGTGAAGGTCAGCCCTTCTCCTTCAGGGTTATTCGCCGCAACAATGCTGCCGCCGCCATGCTGCTCCACCAGGCGTTTGGTGATGGCCAGGCCCAGGCCGGTTCCCTGTGGTTTGGTGGTATAAAAAGGGTTGAATATTTTTTCCAGTAACTTGCTGTCTATTCCTTTGCCGTTATCAGCAATGGAGATTTGCACGAACCCGCCGGGAAATTGCCTGGAACGGATGGTTATCACCCCTTGCCGTTCGGTAATTGAGGCGGTGGCATCCACGGCATTTAAAATCAGGTTCAGAAAAACCTGCTGCAACTGACCCGGATCAGCAACGATATGCGGCAGGTCGGAACCGAGATCTTTGACCAATTCGATTTTCCTGTCCTGGCCCTTGGCTTTGCTTTTGGGGGTCTGCAGGGCATAGCGGGCAGATTTGATGGTTGCTTCCAGTAACTGGTTGACATCCAGGGAAACCATCTCGGGTTTCGGGGGGCGGGCATAGTTGAGCAGGCCTTTGAGCAGGGCGGTGATTCGGTCAATTTCATTAATGACCCGATGCAGAACCTCCTTGTCCTCCGGACCAAGAGGGGAATCCTGGCTGAGCACCTCCATGGACACCTTAATCCCGGCCATGGGGTTTTTTATTTCATGGGCCATGCCGGCCGCAAGTTCGCCCACCACGGCCAGCCGCTCCGTCTCCTGTAATTTATTATACTGCTCCTGCAGGGAATCAGCCATCTCATTGAACGACTCGGCCAGCTCGCCGAACTCATCATTTAATTTTCCCGCTATGCGGTACTGCAGTTTGCCTGATTTGATTTTCCGGGTTGCGCCCAGAAGTTGCGCGACGGGCGAGGTAATACTTTTGATGAAATACAGGGAGATGACAATGCCCACCAAAAAGGCAAAAGCAAGGGTCATTATTAATATTTTTTTGGAGTCAGCCACTTCGGCCATTGCCGCAGTGGTTTTTTGTCGCAGGGCGTTGTTGGCGGTCATGGCCATCCACTGAGACTTTTCAATGATCTTGTCCCCGATATTCGCAGCAAAGGTCTGCAGTCTCTTAATCCTTTGGGTGTCCGCCGTGGAGGTAATATAATAACTGAGGGCTTCCTGATACTGCTCCGTCAGTTCCTGCAGATGGATGATTTCTTTTTCCACCGGCGGATCATGATGACAATCCGTACATGTTTGCGCCCTGGACCGGAGTTTAAGGACATTATCCACGATGATGTCCAACTCCTTGCCGAACGATGTCCCGGCAGTATAGAGATTTGACTGCACAGTCTGGACGTTGATGACCAGATCCTGCCGGATAACCTCCACCTTGTGCAGCAAAAGCAGGGCGGTGAGATTAGCGGTTGTCTTGTTGATAATGTGCAGGGTGGTGACGATGCCGGCAAGAAACAGCAGAAATAACAGAAGAAAGGAAATAATAATTTTTTTCTTCATCAGTTATTTCCCGTATTGCCCATGGCTGTCCGGGCTTCCTGTTCCATCTCTTCTATACCGACAAAATCCGCTTTGCTTGACTTGACGAAGCGAAGGGCATGGAACTGCCGGAGAGCCTTCCTGCCCTCCTCCGTTTTGTCCATCTGCAGCAGAGCGTCAGCCAGCTTTACCCGTAAATTCTGATCAATTTCATTTCTGATGCAGAGGGTGACTTCCGGAACCATTGGAGACTTAGCTATGATATCGAGCTCTTGTCCGATAGACGGATCATTGTCGACCAGTCTTTTGAAAACCGTATTTTTAGCCGCACCAATATCAGCCCGCCCGTCGAGTACCGCAAAAATTGCCGAGGCATGGCTGCCGGTAAAATAAAACCGATTGAAAAACGTATTTATATCCGTAATGTCGTGCTGCTCCAGATATGCCAGGGGAAAGAGATATCCTTCCATGGTGGCCGGATCAACAAAGACGATGCTTTTCCCCCGCATATCGTCGACATTACGTATGCCGCTGTCCTTGCGCACCAGAATATATCCCTGTGAAGTTGACTCTCCGTTGAGATTAACAGGATTGGCCACAGGTTCCAGGTTCAACTTATTGATGCCCATGGTGGCGGTGTAGGAGGTAAGAAAGGCTCCATCCAGCCTGAGGGATTTAAACCGCTGGATCACTTCACCATAACGGCTCATAATGGTGAGCTTGATTTTCACGCCAAGCTGCTCGGTTAGATAGCCGGCCAGATAACGATACCGTTCCATCTGGACAAAAATATTGTGCTCCGGTTCGATGCCGATCAGCAGTTCCTCCGTCGGTTCGGCTGCGGCAGCAGGTCTGATTGCTGTGGTGAAAAGACATATGAGCAGGCAGATAATAAGCCCCGTCAAAAAACGATGCGCTGACAGCGGATGCCGGCTCATTCAATCACCTTTGTCGCTTCAATGAGCAGATGAATGGGGAAGTCGATGCCGAGATAGCGGGCCTCCACCAGATTGAACACCAGTTCCGTATCACGAAAGGTATAGGGGATAATGTTTGCAGGCTTTTCTCCAAGCAAAATCTGCGCTGCCATTTCCGCAGCCATTTGTCCCTGCTGATGAGGGGGTTGAAACAGAGTCATCAACACCCCCGCTTCCGGGAAATCCGGTAAAATATCCGCGGTGGGAATCTTTTCCCTGCGCAGAATCGACATGATATCATCGAGCCACAAATGGGCGAGGGAACTCCCGGTAATGAAGACGGCATCCGGATTTTTTGTCTTCAGCGCGTCCAGGTCAGCCCGTGACCGGATATCGATTTTCTCAGCCTTCATGTTCTGCTGCTCAGCGGCAATTTTCATTGTTTCGTATTGCCGCATGGAATCTTCTTCAATACTGCTGCAGACGATGCCAAGGGTATTGACTGTTTTGAGACGTTTGAAATATCTGATGATACTTGACAGGGGCACCTTGAAGCCGCAACCTGTCACATTCTTACTGACAATCTCCGCATGATCCGGTTCATACAAACCGGCATAAACCAGGGGGATGCGGCTTTTTTCGTGGATAACCGCCAAGGTGGCGGGAGAACCGTAGGTGACGATGAGGTCCACGTCAAAAGCAATGAGCTTTCGCGCGGCATTACTCCAGGAAATGGGGTCGGGAAAAGGTCTTTGCAGGATAATCTCGATTTTTTCCGCACCGGCAACCCTTCGGTTGAGTTCGGCGACAAAGGCGTCATGCATTGCCCCGTAATAAGGGACATCGCCGGTCATGATAACGCCGATTCGTTTCTGCGCATGCAGATCCGGTGCAACACCAAGGACGAAGAGAAAGATAAGCAGTATTCTCAGCAACGGGCGTAGGGTATTCACTTAGAAATACCTTTTTATACTGAAGGTAGTGGTGAATACGTTGCCGTCCAAGCGGTCATACTCCCTGTCATTATAGATATTCATGTAGGATCTGAGCCTGACTTCCCAGTCCTTGGAAAGCCTTTTGGCAATCTCAAGGGAACAGATGGTTTCCGATGCCTTTAAAGCTGAAAAAGAAGAAAGAGAAAACGGCTCTCCCCCCACCACATCATCATACCCGGTTTTCCCCTTGGTGATGGTGTAGGTCAGGTCGGCGGTCACGGTAAGATCCTGGCGCGGCAGGTAAAAGATCGCCAGGGAAAAGGAGTTGGCTTCATCGGTATAAGGAACACCGACATCAAGATAAGGCAGGTCGCCGGCGCCCGCCATGAGCCATTTCCCGTAGGCCAGATCCTGTTCCACATCCCAGCGCTGATAAAACCAACTGGCGGTCAGGGATACCTTGGGAGAAAGTTCCGTTGTCAGGCTGACGAGAAACTGGTCATGCCGACCGTCTCTTTCGCCGATCTCAAGCAGCAGAGCAGGGTCGCTGTTGAGGTAATTCAGGGAATTACGCTCCGTCAGGGCGAGGATGTATTCCAGATAGACGTTGAGCCAGGGAACCGGCAGATAGGTGGTTGTCAAGCGCAGCTTGTTGGAACTGTCCGGTGTGTTGTTATAGGCCGGCTGGCTGTAATTCTTATATTCATAGCTTGCCTTGACCTTAACCTTATCCAGGGGTTTGGCATTTGCCGTGAAATTAATGGTGTGGATATTGCTTTGGCCGGGCAGCACGACCCATTCACCCACATCTTTTCGATCGAGATGGGAAAACTCATAGGATGCCAGGAGAGAAAGGAGATTTCCCGGCCTGTAGCGGGATGACAGGGAAAAGACATCCTTATCATAGGAAACGCCCTGCCTGACCGGATAATTCAAGCTGTTGCTCAGCCCGGTGAGAGTCACGGTATCGGGAGTGTCCATGTCCACATCCGTGTGCCTGTACTTGAAGAAGAGGCCGACGAGCGGGTCGGGTATCCAGCTGAAATCAAAGGCGCCCTTCCAGGTGGTGGATTCGATCCGGCTGTAGTTGTTTTTCTGGTACAGATTACTGACGGTGGCTGCGGTAACAATGCCGCCGGTATAGGATGAATGCATCTTCATGGAATGGGCCGATGATTCGGTTTCCGGAACAACATTGTGGGGATAAATGTCGGCGTGCCTATCGCCGGAGGCAGGATAAGGGTCATAGAGGATTTCGCTGCCGTCCGGATTAAACTTGGCCTGATCAAAGGCGTATTCAACCTCCACCGGCCCGAGATGGCTGTTGGTGCCGAGCTTTAAGGCATTTGAGCTCCAGTCAACGTCCCGTGCCTCGGATATCTTGTGGGTATCATTAAAATCTCCCAGTAAAAAACGCTGCTGGTCCCTGCCCTCCCGTTCAATATGACGATGGTTTAAAAAGGTGTGAAACGGAAAATCCGGAGCCTTCAGCCTCAGCGACAGCAGATTGCTGACAAAATCGACATAATAATCATCCCCCGGATTTCGGTCGGTATAGACAAGGTCGGGAGGTTCCCCGGCATACTGGTAATTAAAATGTTCAAGATTATGATGGACACCCACCAGGATGTCTCGGAACAGAACCAGATCCTTGTAGGCAAAACCCGCATCCGTATAAAAATCATAATTACTGAGAAACTCGGCATTCATGTGATAACGGTAGGGAAGCGGACAGGACAGCAAATCAAGGCCAAAGGTGACGGATGAGTGGGGATAAATATATTCCGCCGCTTTCAATGAATCATCGTCGGATACCCATCTGTATCCCAGATAATAGTCACCCTCCGTCTCATAATAGACAGCAGGCTCCTGCTTTTCATGATTGACGGTGGTGACCCCGGCAGCCGGCAGCGCCTCGCCATCCGCCGCCATAGCCGGAGCAACGGCCCAACCGAGAGCAATCCCGATAACAGAGACATGCAAGATACAATATCTTTTTTTGCATCTCATTGAGTAAACCTCCCCCCTCCGGAGGTTGAGGGAACATCAGAGCCGTGGATTGTGGAGTGGCAGTCCGTGCACCGCGTATAAAAGGCCCTGGCCCGCTGGGCCGAGATGCTGCCGCCGGCCTCCGTGTTTATCCGGTGACCATCGTGACACTGGAGGCACAAAAAAGGCTCCCGCGCGTTCAGCAGCCTGCTGTTAACCGAACCATGGGGGCTGTGGCAGTTAAGACAGTTCTCCGCCACATCAGCGTGCTGGTAAAGAAATGGCCCCCTCTTGTCTGGATGGCACTGGACACAGGTCTCCTTGACGCTGTCCTGCAGCAGACTGTGGTCGGCAAACCCTCCATGGGGGTTGTGGCAGTCGACACAGAATACCCGCCCCTCCTTGAGGGGATGATGGCTGGGCAGGGAAAACTGGGCCTGGGCGGATTGATGACAGGAAAAACAGAGCTTGCCCGAGGCCAGGGGCGTGACCTTTAAATCAGGCCCGGCGTGGATATCATGGCAGGGAAAACAGGATACTTCGTTAAGGGCATGGAGACCGGCGTTCCAGTTATGCAGATTAAACGTTGCGTTGACGGTATGACATTTAAGGCAGATAAGCGACTGGGCCGTGGCGGGCAGTTTTTTCAAGTCAATGAGCGTCTTGAAATCACAGGCGGTCTTGATGCCCTGTTTGGCGTTTGACTCAACCAGTTCTTTGGTCAGACCCTGGATGGCAAGGCTGCCGGGACCATGGCAGGATTCACAATCCACCAGGGGCATGCCGGATTCCTTTTTCAGCTGGGCGCCCATGGTGCTGGCATCAAAAAACAACTTCAGCCTGTCGTGCTCATGACAGGCGGCAAGACAGTTCCGGGTGCCCACGTAATCAGCATAAAGGTTGCCGACAATCATCTTTTCATATTCGCGGATCGGCAGAATCGGCTTTGATTCTTTTAAACCACTGCAGCCGCTGATGAACGCCGGTATTACCAGCAAGAGCAGGCATAACTTGTTCAGATGGTGTTCCCTTGTTGACATATCTGCCTCCTGATGCCTCTCTATATGAAAAAGGTAGCTTACAAGAGAATACCTTGTCCGTCAAAGGCGTCCAAGCTGTGATGGCGATGGTGACAAGAAACTGTTTTTTCAGGGGCGATACTTATTTTTTGAAATCCGCCCGAATCTCGCTCTGCTTGTTACATTTTGTTTTCTCCCCTGCTTTTTTTCCTATCATATCAGGCTATCCTTTGTAAATATTTCTATCAAAAAAAAGGGGTTATATTAAGAAAGAGGCAAGGCGTCTTTCGGCTTTTGGGTGCGTTGAAAAATCAGGCATCTGGTTCGAAGACAAGGACATGGGGTTTGTAGCTGTACCCTTCCGGGTCAGGAGGATGAATTTTTTTGGAATACGCTGGGAAAATCCGCACCAGAGCTTCCACCGCAGAGACGGCTGAAAGTCGGTGTTAATCAGATAAAATTTTGAAAAAACAATGACACTCGCCGCGAAATCTTCTTCTGGAAGAGTTCGCGCGCATGCAAAAGGACCTCAATGGGCTCAAGAGCTCCATCGGAGACACTCCCCCGCCCCCGGAGACATGACCTTCAGCAAGGCACATGAAAGTTAAGAACGGGAAGTGCCCTGCCGGAAAAGACCCCAAACGAAAGCCAGGGTAATGGCATCAACCGACAAACTGAGGAGAAGCTTTGCCGGCTTAAGCATCAAAGAAATCACCCTGGCCCGGATTGTGGCTGCTGATTCCTGTTTGCAATCAAAATGGCAGGTTCACGTCATTCCCGCCCCCATATGCATGGGGGCGGAATCCAGAAAAATTCATGAATCCGGGTCGCAAGCTTCGCTTGTCCGAACAGTAACTTACTGATTTATCGGCACCAAAATTCGTCGCCAGAACTTTTCACCCGCAAGGGGTATAAATACGAAGCCATCATATATGCATCAACAAGAAATGCTAAGCAGTTGGCCGCATCGAAAGTCTTAACTGATAAACCTTCGGTTACTTGAGTGAATCAGTAAATTTGCTGCCGGCCTTGAATTTCACAGCTTTCTTGGCAGGAATTTTGATTTTCTTGCCGGTCTGCGGATTGCGACCCTCGCGGGCGGCCCGTTCAGCAACTGAAAATGTACCAAAGCCGATCAATGTCACCTTATCACCTGCTGCCACGGCATCCTCGATTGCGCTGAGGACACTGTTCAATGCCGTCTCGGCTGCTGCTTTGCTCAAATCACAGTCCTTGGCCACTTTTTCTACCAGCTCACCCTTATTCATGCTTTCTCCTGTTTGAATTCTGTTGATATCTCAAGTTGAATGTTGCTTTTATGCTTTGATAGCAGAACTTTTCCCACCTTGCAAGATTATTCATCATCAGGGCCATGAGTCATTTTTATGAATTGACTGGTCCCGCCGGGAATTTTGTCATAGCCGAACCGGACATCTTCAGCTCAAATCCACCTCGACGTGGTGCTCCCGACGGTCGTCCACCAGGGGGATTATGCCTTGCTGTCGCCCTGTCCCATCTGCGCCGGCTCCATTTACCACGGCACCGTCCATTGTCACACGGATCACCTGCTCGGGCTTTTCACCAACGCACTTGACTGTGATGTGGTAGAAGGTCTCGCGATAGCGATAGTGGATTTTGTACGACTGCCAATGGGCCGGGATACACGGTGTAATGCGCAGATGGTCTACTTCCAGTTGCAGACCCAGGAGTGTTTCCACGATAAGCCGATACATCCAGCCCGCCGCCCCGGTGTACCAGGTCCAACCCCCCCGGCCTGTGTGTGGCGGCGCACCGTAAATATCCGCGCTCATGACATATGGCTCGACCTTGTAACGTTCGATGTCCTCCGGCCCAGTGCCATGATTGACGGGATTAAGCATGCCAAACAATTCCCACGCCCGCTCCCTGTCACCCAGCATGGCAAACGCCGTCGTGGACCAGATCGCGGCATGGGTATATTGCCCGCCGTTCTCGCGGACGCCGGGCACATAGCCCTTGATATAACCGGGCTCAAGGTCTGATTTATCAAAGGGCGGGGCGAGCAGCTGGATCAACTGTGCATCGCGGCGCACCAGGCGTTTGTCCACCGCCGCCATGGCCTGGCGGGATCGCAGGGGATCGCCGCCCCCTGAAATGACCGCCCAACTCTGGCTGATCGCATCGATCTGGCATTCGTCATTGCCGGACGAGCCCAAGGGGGTGCCATCATCGAAATAGGCCCGCCGGTACCACTCGCCGTCCCAGGCATTGGCTTCAATATTGTTGCGCAGCAGCAAAGCCTGATCAGTGCATACTTTGGCAAAGGCCTCGTCGTCCCGGCCACGCGCAAGCTGAGCAAACAGCTGCAGGTTCTCGTACAGGAACCACGCCAGCCAGACGCTCTCGCCCTTGCCGTCACGCCCGACGAGATTCATGCCGTCGTTCCAGTCGCCGCAGCCCATCAGCGGTAATTGATGTTTGCCGAAGCGCAAACCATGTTTGATTGAACGCAGGCAATGTTCATAGAGGCTTGCCGATTCAGACGAGCGTTGCGGCTGGTCGTAGTAAGCCTCCTCTTCCGGTTTCAACTCGCGGCCCTCCAGGAAATGTACTGACTCATCAAGTACTCCCGTATCGCCGGTAGCCAGCACATAACGACAGGCTGCATAGGGCAGCCACAGATAGTCATCGGAGAAATGGGTGCGCACGCCTTGTCCGTTGGGCGGATGCCACCAGTGTTGCACGTCACCCTTCAGAAACTGACGCTCGGCGCACTTGAGCAACTGCTCGCGAGCGAGCCACGGTGTCCCATGGATCAGCGCCATGGTGTCCTGCAGTTGATCCCGGAAGCCGAAGGCACCGCCGGACTGATAATAGCCGCTGCGGCCCCAGAGCCTGCACGACAATGTCTGGTAGACCAGCCAGCCGTTGGCCAGCACGTCCAGGGCAGGATCCGGCGTCTCCACATGCACCGCGCCCAAGGTGCGGTTCCAGTGTTTCCACACCGTTTCCAAGGCCTGTCGGGCGCCGGCCGATCCACTGAATCGCTGGATGAAATGCCGCGCTTCGTCGCTGTTGCGGGCCGCGCCGAAGATGAAGACAATCTCGCGCTCCTGCCCTTCGGCCAATTCGATCCTGGTCTGGATCGCGGCGCATGGATCAAAGCCTGCGCCGGTCCTGCCGGACAGACGCTTGCGGCGCATAGCCGCAGGACTGGCCAGCGTTCCGTTGCGACCAACAAACCCAGTACGGTTTCCGCTCACCGTCCGGGTAAGCTCGCTGACCTGGGCAAAGACGATCCGGTTGGCGCACTCGCGACCATAAGCATTGCGGGCAAACAGCGCCCCGCTGTGGGGATCCGTTTCGGTAACAATGTGCATCAGATTGTCATGCCGCCACTCACCGAGCACCAGCTCCCAGTATCCGGTCAGGGACAATCGACGCGTCCGCCGCGAATGGTTGCGCAGCTTCACCACCGCGAACTTCACCGGCGCGTCCATGGCGACGTAGGTGAACAGTTCCGAGGAAATGCCGTCTTCGTAATGCTCAAACACGCTGTAGCCGAACCCGTGCCGGCACACATAGCCGGACCGGCCGCGGACGGGCAACGGCGTCGGCGACCAGAACGCCCCCGTTTCCTCGTCGCGGATGTAGAGCGCCTCGCCGCTGCTGTCGCAGAGCGGGTCATTGTGCCAGGTGGTCAGCCGGAACTCGTGGGCGTTTTCCACCCAGGTATAGGCGCTGCCGCTCTCGCTGACCACCGTGCCGATGTGCGGGCTGGCGATGACATTGACCCACGGCGCCGGGGTGTTCTGACCAGGTTCGAGGGTAACGACGTATTCGTGACCGTCAGGCGTAAAGCCACCCAGCCCGTTACAGAAAATACGCTCGCGCTCAGGCAGCGGAAAGACCGGTTCAGCTCGCTGATGCCGCACCGGCTCCAGAAGATCCGACACACGCTCCGGCGACACCCGGCGATCCACCTGCTCGATCAAAGTATCGGCGGTATCGGAGAACACGACGCGGGCGACAGTCTGGAACAAGACCCGGTCCTCCTCGGAAAGTTCTTCAGCGCGCCGTACGAAGACCCCACCCGGTTTGTCGATAATATGCGCTTCCGGCCCGGCGTTGATCAGCCCCATGATCTGGTCTTGCAGAACCGCGCGGTAGCCCGAGAAATCCTCGTTGACGATCACCAGGTCAGCTGTCAGACCCTTCATGCGCCAATAGGTATGGGCTTGCAGCACCTGCTTTACCAGGTCGATGCGGTTCAGGTCGCCGATACGTATCAGGACGATGGGTAGATCCCCGGACACGCCAAAGCGCCAAAGACCGGGCTGACCAAGCCGATTGCGGCTAATAATGCTTGGAGCTGCGCGACGCAAGGCATTGCCGAAAATAACGGAGGTGGCCAGGCGGCCATACAGTTGGGCATCGGCTTCGGTTGCGCCCAGGTTACGCAGCACCTCCTGACTTTGGAACCATGCCAGTTCAAAGGCCCGATCAACGAAGTGCCGGTCACAATACTTGTCAAGCACAGCCAATGCCCCCTTGCGCGTGTCCGCGACACCGGAGATGATCTGCACAATGGCCGATTCGTCAGGTGACAGGCTGATGGTGCGGCGGATCGCCACGATGGGATCGAGCACTGAACCATCCGAGTTCGACAATGTCGAAGGGCTGTCACTATTATCCAGTACCATCGGGTTGGCCGCCGTTCGACCCCGCCCGATGAATTTGGCCCGGTCAGTCTCATAAGACGGGTCACCTGCCGTAGCACCTGGTGCTGCCAGCAGGTGAAACATCCACACCGCCTGTTCTCCCGGAGTGCGTGGGCGCCGCGTGCAGAGGATCGCCTGCCGGTCGGGCAGGATTTCGGTCTGCACGAACAGGTTGCTGAAAGAGCGGTGGGCCAGGTCGGCATTGAGCGGCGCCAACACGACCTCCGCGTAACTCGTCACCTCGATATGACGGGTACGGGATGAGAGGTTGGCCAGGGTGACACGGCGGATCTCGACGTCGTCTTCAGGTGAAACGCTGATCTCGGTGTGCGCTTCGATGCTCTGGTCCCGTCGCCGGTATTCAGCGCGCCCCTGCACGAAAATCGCCTCGTAGTAATCGGCCTTGCGCAGTGCCGGTTGATACGCGGTTGACCAATAACGCCCCGTGTCACTGTCGCGCAGGTAAATAAATGTGCCCCAGCAATCGGCAGTGGCGTCCTCGCGCCAACGGGTGACGGCCAGGTCGCGCCAGCGGCTGTAACCTCCGCCGGCATTGGTCGCCATGACGTGGTAGCGGCCGTTGGACAACAGGTGAACTTCAGGTATCGGCGTGTTCGGGTTGGTAAACACGCGCATGATCGCGACTGTTTCCGCGGCAGGAGGGCGTGCGGTGGCGCTCACTTCAGCAGCGTGTGGCCGCAGTGTCGCTGCCTTCTTCGGCACACGCTCCTGCAGCAACAATTCCGCCGCCCGCACGACAGGGGAGCACATGAATCGGCGCTGCATCGGCTGATTGAGCAATGCATGCGCAAAGGCCAACAGGCTCATGCCTTGATGATGCGCCATGAAGCTACGCACGACGGCGTGATTCTTACCCCGCGGCACACGCGACGGGGTGTAATCGATTGCCTCGTAGAACCCATAGGCGCCGAGAAAACCATCGGCGGCAAGCCGCTGCAAGTTGCGACACGCATCCCGCGGCATCACCATCATCGCCAGGGCGCTGGCGTAAGGAGCAATGACCAGATCATCTCCCAGCCCGCGCTTGAAGCCCAGACCGGGCACGCCGAAGGCCCGATATTGATAGACCTGGTGCATATCGCTGGCGTTATAGCAGGACTCGGAAATGCCCCAGGGCACGGCGCGTTGTCGTCCGTATTCGATCTGGCGCGACACCGCGGCCTTGCAGGTCTGATCCAGCAAGGTGTTTTCGTAACTCGGCATGATCAGCTGCGGCATCAGGTACTCGAACATCGAGCCGCTCCACGAAATCAAGCTCACGTCGCCGCCATAACTTGTCAGCAGGCGGCCAAGCGAGAACCAATGTTTCTTCGGTACCTGTCCCTGGGCGATGAGCAGGAAACTGGCCAGGCGCGCTTCTGATGCCAGCAGGTCGTAACAGGACGGGTCGCGGCGCCGTTCGCCCACGTCGTAACCTATGGCCAGCAAGCCACGCGACGTATCGTAGAGAAATTCAAAATCCATCACCGCCAAGGCACGGCAACGATGCACCAGATCGTCGATGATTCTGAGTCGCTCCACCGCGCCCTTATAAATGGACACTGCTGCCCCGGCTGACGACAGCGTTTCAGCGCCGGCCGCTCTCTCTCCAGCCAATTCCGCCAGGGTGGGGATACTGCTGAAATGCCCCGGCCCTGGCACCAGAAACCCGAGGTCATCGCGCAGTGCGCGGGATTGCCGGTCAAATGCCTGGGCCCAGTAATAGAGTTCGCTATTGATATCAATATCAGCCGGCAGCAATGCAACCAGCCCCCTGCGGGTAGGGTGAATCTCCTCCAGCAGGATATCGGCGGCTGCCAGTGTCTGCGGCTGCCCGTTCAGGGTGAGTGAGTGGAGTGTATCCTGCAGAAACGTGATCTCCTTGGCAAGATCAGGAGCCGGTGAGGGTGGCAGGTGTTCGGCAAGCACCTGCAGGGTGTCCTGCAACCCCTGAAAGGCGTTTGCCGGCAGAACCGGTTGATCTTTCAACTCGGCCAGTCCCGCCTGCAGGGTAAGCAGGCTGCCGGCCAGGTTGCCGCTGTCCACGGAAGAGACGTATTGCGGGCGCAGCGGTTGCAGGGTGCGCGTGTCGTACCAGTTGTAAAAATGGCCGCGGTAGCGTTCCAGCTTTTCCATCGTAGTCAGTGTATTTTCGGCAAGCCGCAGGAATTCTCCGGCGGAGATGTAACCGAAATCATACGCAGCCAGGTCTGACAGCAGCGCCATGCCGATGTTGGTGGGCGAGGTACGCGAGGCGATGAGGGGCGCCGGATATTCCTGGAAGTTATCGGGGGGCAGCCAGTTGTCCCGGGGACCGACGAATTCCGCGAAGAAGCGCCAGGTTCGCCGGGCCGACGCCCGCAGGAACATTTTTTGATCAAGGGTCAAGCCCGGTACAGGGGTCACAAACGGCAGACTGATCCACCAGGCGACGGCCGGTGATACCAGCCAGAGGAGCAAGACGGGCGCAGCGAAGAACAGCTCCGCCCACCGGCCTACCATCACCAATGCCAAGCCCAGCCCCACCGTCAGAAACGGCGCAATCCACATCTCCATGAAAAAATCAGCCAGCGTCCGGCGTGCGTTGCGACTTGCATAGGATGGCAAATGCCAGAGCAACAATCCGCGCCGCGTGAACAGCATCCGCACACCTGAGCGCAGGATCGCATCAAGGCAAATCAGCGTGTCATAGGGCAAAAGGACCAGGGCCAGCAAGGCGAGCACTATCGGGCGGCCCGCGGATTTGCCTGTCAGGATCAGGTGCAACAGCCAATCACGTTCTTCAGGCTTGCGGATAAGCTCGATGACCGCTCCCAGCAAGGTGGGCAATAACACCACACCCGCAACCAGCAGAGTCCAGAACCAGGCGGGTCCCGGACCAAACAGCCAACCACCTGCCAGCAGGGCAAAAAGCGCCGGCGGCACGAGACTGCGGCGCAGGTTGTCGAATAATTTCCACATGGATAAGGCTGAGAGCGGGTTTGCTTGCCGCTTCGCCTTCGATCCATTTGCCCCGGGCGGTCCGGGCACGTTCGACAGCAGCCAGCCGGCAAGCTGCCAGTCGCCGCGTATCCACCGGTGTCGCCGGCTGGCCTCTATGGCGTAACTGGCCGGATGCTCTTCAATGAGGTCGACATCGGTCACCAGTGCCGAACGCGCATACCCGCTTTCCAGCAAATCGTGACTGAGAATGAGATTCTCCGGAAAGCGCCCATCGACTGCCTGACGAAAAGCGTCCACATCGTAGATACCCTTGCCGATGAACGACCCTTCCCCGAAAATATCCTGATAGACATCCGACACCTCTCGCGAGTAAGGATCAATGCCTGACTCACCGGCAAAGAGTTTCGTAAACCGTGACTGGCCGGCACTGGTCAGGCTTATCGAAGCGCGTGGTTGCAGGATCGCATAGCCTTCGACAATGCGTCCCCTGTCGGCATCGTACACCGGCCGGTTGAGCGGATGAGCGATGTTGCCAATCAAGGTGCGTGCCGCGTCGCGGGGCAGTTGCGTGTCGGTATCGAGGGTGATGACGTACTTGATGGAAGCGAGGATGGACGGATCACCGACAATATCCGAGAAGGCGGTTTGCGTCCCTCCCCTTAGCAAGGCATTGAACTGCTCCAGTTTGCCGCGCTTGCGCTCATATCCCATCCACACCTTCTCAATGGGATTCCACACTCGAGATCGATGAAACAGATAGAAGATGCACGGGCGGTCCTCGCGGTAGGTCTCGTTGAGGGCCTGGACAGCCGCGCGCGCATGGACGAGCAGCGCATCATCGTCCGGCAGGGTTTGCTCGGGTGCGTCACGAAAATCCGTCAGCAAGGCAAAAAACAGATGAGGATCGCGATTACCGAGATAACGGATCTCCAGGGCTTCGAGAAGACCATCAATCTCTTGTGGCTTGCCGAGCAAGGTGGGGACAATCACCATGGTGCGGTAAACGGCTGGAATGCCCTGGGAAAAATCCATTCGAGGTAAGGCGCAAGGCGGCAGGACCAGCGTGACACACAGATTCACCAACGAGACGGACAGCGCCGAGACGCCGATTACGCCGGTGATGGCAAAAAACCAAAACCGCCAGTCAGTTACGCCCAACCCGTTGAAAGAGAAAAGCACCACCGATGTCGCAAGGAGCGTGAGCAACAGGATGGGTCCGAGGTAAAGGGACAGACGAAAATGCCTGGTTGCTCGGCTGGCCCGCAATTTCCACGATAAACGGCAGTCCACCGCGCGCTCCAGCATGTGCCGTCCGTCATCGATCAGGTAGTATCCGACATGGGCGGTGCGGTCGTTGGCACCTAATCTCTTTGCAGCAGTCTGCGCGAGAACAATGGCTTCGCGTGCTACTGCAAACTCGCTGCGCGAACTGTGGGCACAACCTCGGGCCACGTCTTCGATTACATGCCGGTAGCGGTCGCGGGTGGCGAAATCCTGGCCGGCGTGCATCCCCGCCGGGTCTTCACACAATGTCTGCTCGACGACACTGAGCGACTCGACGTATTCCCGCCAGTCCATGGCGCCGATGAAACGCAGACTGCCGATACTGTTGGCGATGGAGATCTGATTGGCCGCGGCCGTTCGGTTGGCCGCCTCCGACAGCTGCGTTGCGGTCACCCCCTGTTCGAGTAGTTTTTGCTCGACCCAGGTTTGCACAAAGGCCATAGCGGGCCCCTGAGCCTGGAGTCTGGCGTAAAATTCCTCTACAAACGGCGCGGTCAGAGGCACATCGGCATTGGCAAACTCGGCAAGCAACTGGATAAGCTGTTTCGGTTCTCTTTCGGCCGTGGCGAGCATGCGGTCTGCCCAGGTGACGGCCGCGTCGAGCTCCTCGCGTCGCTGGGCGATACGCAAGCCAATGCGGCGAAGGTTTTCCAGCAGCGCCAACTGCAGCATGATCGGGAATGCCCACAACTCGCCCAGCTTTAACGGTTCAGTACTCTGATAGGCGGCGATGAAGTGGGTGGCGTTGTCGCTGTCGACCCGACCGTCCATGTGGGAGATCAACTCCAAGGCCAGGTCATAAATGCGGGGGAAACCTGCTGACAGGCCATCAGCCAGTCGCGGCAACTGCCGACTGTATCCGCGAGGCAGATGCCGCCGGGCCAGACCGATCTGCTGCTCGATGAGATAGAAATTGTCAAGCAACCAGGCCTCTGCCGCCACGATCCTTTGTCCCGGAGCGGCTGCGGCTGTGACGACGTCATAGGCCGCCAGCAGAACGCGCGCATTGTCCGCCAGCCGCGGCAGCAACCTGTCCGGTCCAGGACGCGGATCGATTCTATGCTGGCCCGCCAGCGTTACAGCGTGACGCTTCAGTTGCTCGATACTGAACAGTTCCGAGCGGAGCAACTCAGTATCCCGATCGTTACGCAGCACATTCCGTGTGCGTGCCGCAAATACAAACTCTTTGATGACTATGACATTCTCCTTGCTCGAATTCCGGGGGAGTCAGTGCAGACTGGCCGTATGAACGGTATTGCCGATAACGCATACCACGTGTTTTCGCACCATCAGCGGGTTACCTGTGGATCGCAATGTTTTGTCAGATATTGAGGTCAGCAAGGCAAAAATGGACAGCGTCCTGGAAACGTTTCTTTCTGAAACTCAAGGTCAAAGCTTGAGCGCATGCCCGTTAATGGATCAGCACCGCACAAGCCTCAACCCGTTGAACTGCGGTTATTAAAGAATCTAAGGGAAGTTTAACTCGTCTTGTCAAAGGCCAAAAGAACCTTGGACTCTTTCTTGCTTCTCTTCGCAGCCTTCTTTTCTTTTTGAGTCATGGCCGGTTTCTTTTTATTCGCCTTAATGTTTTTTTGTTCTTTGCTCATGGTTTTCGCTCCTGATAATTGAAGATTAATCTCCGGGTCAACCATTACAGCTCAGTCCGACTGAGCCTGATCAATGATATCCTGACAATGCTTTACAAGGTAATGAATGTCGTGGGGAAGTAGTCCGTCCTTCAGGGACCATGGAAAGCCAGCTATCCGGCAAGAGAAATGCCAAAGCCGGCTGAGGGGTATATAATATCTACTGAAGTTTAGAGTTTCGTACCCCCTTTTTTTATGACGGGGGAGGGTGAGTTTCCGTAAAATCGTTCTTTGACAACATAGATAACTGGCTTTCAGGGTTAGCTTGTTCCCAAGGCCCGACATCGGCATCAATTGGCGGCTGGAATTTTCGGCATGTTGGACTCCACCAGTCCCGAATCCGAACATTGCATAAAATATTTCGCAGCCCTAACCTGACCCTGCCCGCAGTTATGGGATCTTTCTTTCTCCACGGAGTCAGTT
>JAHIVT010000147.1 GCA_018816555.1 Pseudomonadota bacterium | reverse complement strand
GCCGAGAATCGTAGTCGGCTCGAACGCCCTTGATAGGCGGAGCGTGAGCGGAGCCTGTCAAGGAGCGTTCGAGCGAAGCGCAACAGCCGACGATAAGCTGACTGTGGGCGTAGCGCAGCGGAGCTCACGGTCAGCTTATCAGTGTTAATAAGTAGAAACTTTCCATAATATCAACCCATATAGACGGACATATTTCCACTTATTGCGATATTAAACGGCCAAACATGGAAAGCCGCCCCCCCTTATGGCTCGGCACGGCAGACAAACCACCAGTCAGCTCTCAGGTCAGCAATTTGCCCGGAATCTTGGCTCAATCCGGCTGCCATCCTGACAAAATGCCTAGTTGACATTCTATCTTTGTTATGACGATAAAATGCCGCAGATTTGCCGGGTTGGCAATCGTTTTATTTGCCGGAAGAGAATAGCCGGATAAAACGAATGCAGCGACATCCATTTTACTGCCTGGCATCGACGAAAGAAAAAGACCGTCCATCAAACAGGCCCCGGTCGCTCAGTTTCAGTTCCGGGATCACCAGCAGGGCCATGAAGGAAAGGGTCATGAACGGCGCCCGCAGGGAAGAACCCAGCTCATGGGCCAGGCCATCGAGGGCGGCGTAGCGCCTTCCCACATCCAAGCCGTCGCCGTCGCTCATCAGGCCGGCAATGGGCAGCGGCAGCAGTTCCACGCAACTCTCATCCGCCACGGCAATGCCGCCTCTGGCCTCGATAACCGCATTGACTGCCCTGCAGAGAGACTGGGGATCAGCCCCCACGGCCACCACGTTATGGGAGTCATGGGCCACGCTGGAGGCCTGCGCGCCTTTTTTGAGCCCGAATCCACGGATAAAGGCCAGGGCCGGCGGGGCCTCCTGGTAGCGGTTGACCACGCAGAGCAGCAGGATGTCCCGTTCGGTATCCGGCACCGGAACTCCCCCCACCCGGAGCGGTTCAAGCAGGAGTTCCCTGGTGATCAGCTCGCCGTCAATGGCCTCCATGACCCGCAGCAGGCCCTGGCCTGGTGGCAGCTGCAGGTCGGCGGGGGTGATTGGCCGGGCCCGGAAGTTGTTGACCGGGTCAACCTTAACCGGGGCAAGCAGGGTGCGACCCTCTTCCGCCGCCGGTTGGCCGTCAAGCCAGACCTTGAGCACCCGGAAATCCCGCAGATCAGCGACCAGGGCCGCGTCCATGGGATCATCCGGCCGCAGCAGTCCCACCGGAAGATTGTAATGCAGGACAGGATTGACGCAGGCACAGCGCAGCACCGCCAGGGGATGGTGACCCAACGCCACCGCCCGGGCTGCCAGCCGGTCAATATAGCCTGCTGCCAGGTCGTCCGGATGCTTGTCGTCGCAGCAGAGCATGACCTGCTCGGTGTGGCTGCTGATCAGCGGATGCAGGGTCGCAAAATTACGCGCCGCCGAACCCTCCCGCACGAGAATATGCATGCCGCAATCAAGTTTGTCATGGGCCTCGGCCAGGGTAAAGCATTCGTGATCGGTGGAGATGCCCGCTGCCGCATAACGGGCCGCCTCGCTAGCGCACAGCCCCGGCGCATGGCCGTCCACCGGCCTGCCCAGCCTGAGACCCAGCTCGATTTTGGCCATAACTAAAGGATCCCGGGCCAGGACCCCGGGAAAATTCATCATCTCCGCCACATGGCGCACCTCAGGCTCTTGGAAGAGACTCTCCATCTCCGCCAGCTCCAAGGTCGCCCCCGCGGTCTCAAAGGGGGTGGCCGGTACGCAGGAGGGGACCCCGAAAGAGATTTTAAAGGGACTGCGGCGGGCGTTTGCCACCATGAAACGCACCCCGTCCGCGCCCAGCACATTGGCGATCTCGTGGGGGTCGGCCACCACCGCCACCATGCCGTGCCGCACCGCCTGCCGTCCGAACTCGGCCGGCGGCAGCATGGAGCTTTCGATGTGGACATGGGCGTCGACAAAACCGGGAATCAGGTAGGGTTGGGACGGATCTTCGGCCCCCAGGATCTGCACCGCACTGATCACTCCTTTGTCCCAGCTCACCCGGCCCCGAAAAATCAGGTTCTCCAGCACCTGGACCACATTGCATTCGATGGAACCCGTCGCTGCAAGCATGTTGCTCTACTCCTCCCTTATGTCTTGTCTCTTCCATTGACCAAAGCCGGGGACAGAATGATTTCCGCCAAAAACGCAAAAAAAATTCAGTCCCCTCTGCCTGGAGTGTCAGGCAACCTTCATCCCAATCAAGCCCTTCAGGTAAAGGCTTTCCGGAATGTGCAGTTTCACCGGATGATCGGGACTCTGGCCGAGCCATTGCAGCATCTGCACATCGCAGCCGGCATCGATGGCCCCGTCGGCCACGATTTTCTGGAAGAGTTCCACATTCATCAGGCCGGAGCAGGAAAAGGTAAACAGCAGCCCGCCCGGCCGCAGCAAGGTAAAGGCCAGCCGGTTGATATCCTTGTAGCCCCGACTGGCTCGCATCAGATGGATCTTGGACTCGGCAAATTTGGGCGGATCGAGAATGATCAGATCAAAGCCTCTCCCCGCCTCAACGTATTGCCGCAGCAGTTGAAAGACATCAGCCTTGACATTGGTACAACGATGCTCGGATATCCCGTTGAGCTGCACATTTTTGTCTATCAAGCTAAGCAAGCCGGCCACATCCTCCACATTGGTCACGTGGCCTGCCCCGCCCTGCAGGGCGGCCAGGCCGAAGCCCCCGGTGTAGGCAAAGCAGTTGAGCACCTCCGCGCCCGCGCTGAAAGAGCTGACCAGCCGCCGATTGACCCGCTGATCCAGGTAAAACCCCGTCTTATGGCCCAGCTTGACATCAACCAAAAATTTCAGGCCCTGTTCCTCGATTTCGATAAGCTCTGGCGGCTCCTCACCCCACAACAGGCCGCGGCACGGCTGCAGGCCTTCTTTTTTGCGGACCTCGACATCGGACCGTTCATAAATGCCCCGGATACCGGGCAATGCCTGCAGCTGCTCGATAATCGTCTCCTGCCAATGCGCCGCTCCGACGCACAGAAACTGGCAAACCAGAAAATCGCCGTAGCGATCGACAATCAGGCCCGGCAGCCCATCGGCCTCGGCGGAAACCAGCCGGAAGGCATTGGTCTGCCTTGGAATCTGCAGTGCCTCACGCCGGGCCAGGGCGGTTTGCAGGCGTCGCTGGAAAAAGGCTTCATCAATCTCTTCCTGTTCATCAAAGGTCCAGATGCGAATCCGAATTTGCGAGACAGGTGAATAGGCGCCCCTGCCCAGAAACCGGCCGTCAGCGGCAAAGACCGCCACGGTTTCGCCGGGCTGCGGTGTCCCTTCCAAACGGTTGACTGCGCCGGAAAATATCCAGGGATGCCGGCGCAGCAATGATCGTTCGCGCCCTTTCTGCAGAATAACTCTGTTCACGAATTTATCCTTTTCCTTCCACATTTGATCACCACTGAGCACACGGAGATCACAGAGAAATATTTTATTCCACTCAGTGAGCTCTGTGCACTCTGTGGTGAATATTAAGGGTTCATCATTTCTTGACGGTTATCGGTCTGCCCTGCACCCCGGCATAGAAAACCAGAATTTCCGCCGGTTCACTCCCCTCGTTCTTGCCGTAATGCCAGGTATTCACCACCTCGACAATCGGATCTCCGGCTTTAAGGTGCAGGATCTTGTGGTCTTCGGTGATCACCGTCAGCTCGCCTTTGAGCAGTACCCCGGCATTGATTACCGGGTGTTCATGGAGCGGCAGCTCAGTGCCCGGCGGGATACCGATTCTCAGGATGGTTATCTCCGGGGTGCCTGCGGGGTAGTCCGGCAGCTTGCTGCCATCCCAGCTGGAACCTGATCTGGTCAATACCTCAACCGGAAGCCCATTGCCATCCGCTTCATCCAGGGCCCAAACATTGCCGGTGAAGAGTACCGCAAAACATATGGCGTAGATCAGTTTTTTCATTGTTCCTCTTTTGATGGGCTTGCAACAATAAAAATTTACCACAGTGAGCACAGAGTCAACAGAGCTTACGGACTGCAATGAAAAATATTCCTCTGTGATCTCTGTGTGCTCTGTGGTGAGAGCTCTTTTCTTTGACCGATGCTTGTCCCGGAAGGGAGGCGGGCCCGGACTCACTTGGGCTGAAATTCGTAAATATCGCTGTATTTGCCCGTAAGATAGCGGATATAGGGGGCCGGGTCGATCTTTGTGCCGGTCACCTTCATTACCAGTTCCTGGGGTTTGAACTTGCGGCCATGGCAGTGGATCTTTTCCCGCAGCCAGGTGAGCAGGGCCGCGAAACTACCTTGGCGCAGCTGATCGTCCAGATCCGGGATGTCGCTGTGAATTTTCTCCCACAGCTGGGCCGAGATGAGGTTGCCCAGGGTATAGGTGGCAAAATAGCCCAGGGAACCGCCGGACCAATGCACATCCTGCAGGACCCCCATGGCATCGTTGGGCGGAGTGATGCCGAGATACTCCTCCATCTTGGCGTTCCAGATGCCGGGAAGATCGCGGACGGGGATGCTGCCTTCAATCATGCCGATTTCCAGCTCAAGGCGCAGCATGACATGCAGGTTATAGGTGGCCTCATCGGCATTGACCCTGATCAGCGACGGCTCAACCCGGTTGATACCCCGGTAGAAGGTACGGAGATCCACCTGGCCCAGGGCCGCCGGGAAACGACGGCGGTATTCGGGATAGAAATGTTCCCAGAACGGCAGGGAGCGGCCCACCAGGTTTTCCCACAGTCGGGACTGGGACTCATGCACGGCAAGCGATGCCCCGCCGGCCAGCGGGCTGCGTTCAAAGAACTGGCTGCAGCCCAGTTCATAGAGGGCATGCCCGGCCTCGTGCATGGTGCTGAACAGGGAGGCCACGGGATGGTCCGCTTCAAAACGGGTGGTAATCCGCACATCATTGATGCTGAAGTTGGTGGTAAAGGGATGGGCCGATTTATCCTGACGGCCACGGTCCCAGTCATAGCCGAAGGCGGAAATGACCTTGACCCCGAAATCCCACTGCTGCTGTTCGTCAAAGGGCCCCTTGAGAAACGAGTCATCCACCTGGGGCCGGGCGGTTATCTCCTTAAGCAGAGCCAGCTGCCGGGGCCGCAGGTCGGCAAAGATCGCCTTGACCTCGGCGGTCTTCATGCCGCGTTCATACTGGTCCAGGAGAATGTCATAGGGATGCTCGGCCGGCGGGAAAAAGGTGATATAGCGCTGGTTCAGCTCCACCACCTTTTCCAGATGGGGCCGGAAGATGGAGAAATCCGAGGCAGCCCTAGCCTTGACCCAGGCCTCAAAGGCCCTGGAGGTAATCAACGCAAACTCGGCCACGAAGTCGGCGGGCACGCGGATTTTGCGGTCAAACTCATGACGGGTGACCTCGAGCAGCCGGGCAACATCCGCATCCGGCTCCGCTCCGGCGAACTCCCCTTCCAGGTCAGCCAGCAGGGTGCCGATTTCTTCGGTGGTAAACTTCTGGTGGGCAATGCGGCTCAAGGTGGCGAGCTGGTTGCCCCGGGCTTCGGCACCGCCCTTGGGCATGTAGGTCTGCTGGTCCCAGCCCAGCAGGGCCATGGCATTATCGACGTCGGCGATTTCAGCCAGCAGGGTGGTCAATTTTTGCAGTTTATCGCTCATTGGTTCTCCTTGGGCAGGGCGAGGTAAAAAGCTTGCGATCAGTACAAATGGCCGGTTCAGCCGGCATATGCTTGCCGATTCGACTTCGTCTTTATATGCCAAAAATCAGGCTGTTACAAAGAATAAATCATTTTTTTGTGCTGCGTACAAATCAAAAAAGCCCTTTGTACCGACTAAACTCCCGACCTGATCCGGCCATAACGGCAATATTCTCTTGCACGGAAAGTATCCGGCCTGACAGGACAAAATCCGGAACAACAAGACTGAGATGGACTAACAGGTTATTGAAAAATGCAGCAAGGCGAACATGCAACCATGGTCATTCAGGGCAACCGAAGCGCGACCGGCAATCCATGGATTTTCCTGAATTGCTCCCCATGCATAGGGGCAGGATCAGAATTTCTCGGCAGCCTTGTCAAAGGCCTTCTGCAGCGAATGATAGCTTTCGATAAAGCCTTTTTTCATCTCGTCCCAGGCTGCAGCGGAACTTTGCTTCATGCCGCCGTACCATTCGGCAATGTCATTGCGTTTCTGGCGCAGCTCGCGAAGCGCCTGCCGGCTTTTCTCCCGGCTGGCCTCGCTCATGTCCTGCCATTTCTCGCTGCTTTGTTTTTCCAGCTCCTCGATTTTTACATCCATTTTATCCAGCACATCCTTGGCCTGGGCCATGACCTGGTCTTTCTTATCAATGGAGTAGCCTTTGATGGCCTGCAGGGTATCGTCCGCTTCCTGTTGGACCTGGGCCATCTCCGTTTTTTCATCCTTCTGCATCTGTTCCGCGGCGTGGAGAACCGTATCGGGGATAAAAAAGAAAAATACCAGTGCCATTGCCCAGTATATCATGGTGCGCTTTTGTGGTTTCAACATATCTGCTCTCCTGTTTTGTAAACTGTTTCATGCTGCTGTTTTGGCAGAGCCGGGATTATCGCAGCATTTCTCCCAAATCCTGATTCCGGGGAAATGCCATCCCAGTGCCCGGCAATTTACCAACCTGGATCTGTGTATGATCAAAAAACATGCCGGTTTACCAGGCATGGACATGGCCCACTCACCGGAGCCGGTAATAATTGAGTTGGGATCGCCGGAATTCCGAGGCTATTGGTAGGTAAATCCATTATGCTTTAACCATCCGCTGCTATGCCGACCGGCAGGATCATGATGCGTCCAGTGAACAACACCACCTTTTGCGTTCCACTCGTACTCGCCGAGGAATTCAACCGTATCTCTTTCACGAAGGGTATCAATACGAGGTGCAATATCAATGTTGTGGGCGATAAGAAGAGTTTGCCCCGAAGATAACCTGAGAATAAATTTCTGGTGCCGATTTCCCTGTAAATCGTCCGGCAAAATTTTAATTACTACTCCGGAACCTCCAACCTGAAAGTTGCTTTGCCTGTTTTCATACGCTCTCTGGAGAAGCTGATCACTCGCAGTACTCAGCGCTGTGAAGGATTGAATAAAGCCAGGGTTCTTCTCATAGAGCCCATAAAGAGCAAACCCTAAAAAGAGGATTATCAATAACTTCTTCACATATGCTCCTTCGTGTCAGCCGACCAGTCCGAGAAATTTAAGCACAAAGACCAGCCGATCATTCTTCCTTCAGGGACCGGATGAACTCATCGGCCTGAGCGGTGGCGGTCTCGATTTCGCGGACCAATTTGTCCACATTGGTCTGGATTGTGAAAACCTCCTCGTTCAGCCCTACGATAGCCTTGGCGTTCAGATTATGCTTCATGAACAGAACCTGATCCCGGAGAGGGACCAGCGCCGGTTCCAGTTTTGCTCCCGCCCTTTTCATGGCTATGATCAGTTCCTGATATTTTAACTTCGCAGCCTCGTATTTGCCCTGGCTTGACCTCCGCAAGGTGTCGTTGTTGTATTGCTTGATCTCCGCTCGCCATTCGCTGAACAGGGCATCGGAGACATCCTC
>JAHIVT010000146.1 GCA_018816555.1 Pseudomonadota bacterium | reverse complement strand
GGCGCGTTTTAACCACAAAACAGACAATGAGGTAATAATTGAACGCAGTACAAAAACAAAAAGTTGGCGCTTTGACAATTTTTCTAAGGCAATAAAAAAGCCAGATAAGCCAACAGGGCAACACGGCCCCATCCCGGCGCAGGAATATGCGTCGGCCGAAAAAGGAGGATTTGCAATGAACAAAATACATAAGGCTGGTCTCTCTTTGCTGTTTTTTTCCCTGCATGTTCCATGCGGGCTGGAACTCCTGCCTGGCTGACGATGATTGTCATCATGGGGATGATTACCGATACCCGGGAAATAAGAACCAACATTATCTCGCTCCTGTAACCAATCCTGTTTATAAAGAAACCTGCGGGGCCTGCCATTTCGCTTATCAACCGGAATTGTTGCCGGCCGCTTCCTGGCAGACAATCCTTAACAACTCCGCTGATCATTTCGGCGAGTCGCTGGAGATTGATGACGATTCCCGCAAAGGCATTGCCGAGTATCTGCAGGCAAACAGTGCGGACAAATCCGGGGCCAAACGGGCGGTCAAGATCATACGCAGTCTGGGAAGTAGCGTGCCGCAACGCATTACCGATATCCCCTATATCAGGGAAAAGCATCACGAAATCTCGGCAAAGGTTTTCGAGCGGCCAGCCATCGGGTCCCTGTCAAACTGCTCGGCATGCCACAAGACAGCCGAACAAGGGATCTATCTATGACGATGACACGGTTGCGATCCCACGCGAGCAACGCATTACTTATTGAATCCGAACCCAAAAAGGAGATCTGTGTGAAACAATTGGTATTAATAGACGTCATGAAAAAGTTTAAGGCGGATGGTCAACTGAAGAGGAAGCTCAAAATCTTTCTCGGCGTTGGCCTCGTCGGGTTGCTGCTGGTGGGGGCTCTCATCATCTGGGCAGGTGTTGCGACAGTTCAGCATGTTGCAAGCCTTGGCGCAGACGTCAACGTGCAGGAGCAGGTTCGGGATCTCAAGACTGAGATGCCAACCATCCCGGCTCTTGCCAAGGTTGGTTGCTGGGATAAGGTGCAAAGCCTTCTGACTGTTGAGGTATGGATTGAAAAGCCTGTTGCCGATAATTTAAAGAGCTTAAAGGACGCCTGTTTAGAGTGAGGTGGCATGATCAAAACGGATTGCCATCAGGGAAAGGCTGCGGCGGGCTGGAGGGGAGGGCTTTTCCCGTTATGTCTGCAAGGAGGGCTAGGGGTAAGCAGATTCTTGTGGTCGGCTATTCCTTGCTTACTTTTGTCCGCTCTTTAAAATTGCCGAGATTTTTTTTGACAGATCAGCAATTTGGAATGTGATTACCAACGAACTTCAGCCAACTTTAGAAGCCGTTGGGGCATAGGCGGAGTACGCACGGCAGCGAAAGCAAGTCGGTTTACCATTTTATGCAGATCAAACCGCCTATTGAAACGATAACAAAATTCTGCGAGATAACGAGGCAAATGGCGAGTGCTGACATGGTGATAGGTGCCATGGAGAGCATTCTTCACGTTTCCGATCATGGCGTTAACCCATTTAAAGACTTTATCCACATCATATCAATTTTCCGTATGGGTGATAACAGCTTCATGGTCACACTTTGCCTCTTTGCCTCCTGGGAAGCAGTTTAAACCATCGGAGACAACCAAGCTAAATGGACTCAGGTGTTTTTTGCCCCATGCAAAAGGTCGGTTTAAAAATGGACATCCATGATAAGTAGTCACCCATGAAAAACAGATAACAATTGGTATTCGCTGAGTAATTTGTTAAATAAATATCGCCATCAATTCCGGCACATGGCAAGACCAAGGGAAACGGTAACAATTTTATTATTCTTAATTTTCAGATATTGTCACACTGTGGCATAGATGGTATCGTTTTCTCCGCAGGATAGAGCTGATCTCAGCCCATCCCTGAGCCTTGGAGTGGACTAGAACAGTTTCCATGAGTGGAAGCTGTTTTTTACGCCACGCTGGCAATTTTGTATTTATTTCAATTGGATATTTTACCTTTGTCAGACACAACCTAGCGATATCAAGCGAGAGGATCATCGGTCGTGCAAACAAGCCGTCCTAAAAAATATATCTTTTTGGCCATCTTGGTCGGAGCTGTCATCTGCCTCTGGCTCTTCCTGAACCCCTATCTGAAACAGAAAGGCAGCATCAAAGGCGATAAGGAGGTACGGGCTGCACCGGTTGAAGTTACATCGATTCAGCATGGCCCCATCTCTTTGCGGCGCACGTTTAACGGGACTCTGGAGGCCAAGGCCGAGTTTGTGGTCGCACCGAAAGTCGCTGGTCGTGTGGAACGCTTGACCGCCAATCTTGCCGACACGGTGGAGAACGGCCAGATTGTTGCTGAACTTGACAATGATGAGTATGTCCAGGCCGTTGCTCAGGCACAGGCTGATCTCGCGGTTGCCAAGGCCAATTTGGTTGAAGCGGAGACCGCTTTGAAAATATCGCAGAGGGAATTTGAGCGCGTTAAAACCCTCAAATCACGAGGTGTCGCCTCTGAGTCCCAGTATGATCAGGTGATGGCGAACCAGTCGGCCAAACGGGCGCAGCTTGAGGTTGCCAAGGCTCAGCTGACAAGGGCCGAGGCCTTTTTGGAAGCAGCGAATATCCGTCTCGGCTATACAAAAGTTACAGCCAACTGGACTGGCGGCGATACCCGACGGGTTGTAGCAGAACGCTTTGTTGACGAAGGGCAAATGGTTTCCGCCAACGCCTCCCTTATTCTCATCGTTGAACTTGACCCCATCACCGGCATTATTTTCGTTACTGAAAAAGACTATGCCCGCATGCAACCAGGTCAGACCGCACTTTTATCCACCGACGCCTATCCAGGTGAGGTGTTTGAGGGGCGGATTGACCGCATCTCTCCCGTTTTCCAGAAGACGACGCGACAGGCAAGAGTTGAGCTGACCATCGAAAACCCGGGTTTGAGACTGAAGCCTGGCATGTTTATCCGGGCAACGGTGGAGCTCGACAGTGTTGCCGAGGCCGTCATCGTGCAGGAAGATGCCCTTGCCATCCGTGATGATCAGACCGGTGTCTTTGTCGTTAACGAGGACAAAATGACTGTTTCATGGCGTCCGGTACAGGTGGGCATTCGTGAGGGGAAGCGCGTTCAGGTGAAAGACCAGGCATTGTCCGGCCGGGTTGTATCTCTCGGGCATCAGCTCGTGGATGACGGATCGGCAATCACCATTGCCGCTGATGTCGAGCCAAAAGCCGCTTCCGACACGAAGGCGATTGCCAAATGAATATCCCGCAATTCAGTGTCAGACGACCGATTTTCGCCACCATGGTGACCCTCATTGTCGTCATTATCGGCCTTGTCTCCCTAAATCGCCTGCGGATCGACCTGCTTCCCAACATTGAAGTGCCGACCCTCACCGTTCAAACCGGTTATGAAGGAGCCAGCCCGGAGGTCATGGAGCGGCTGGTTACCCAGATCCTTGAAGAGATCGTTGCCACCGTGCCGGGCGTCGAGGAAATGACATCACAATCGTCAGAGGGGAACAGCAGTATAAGAGTCAGCTTTGTCTGGGGTACGGATATCGACACTGCCGCCCTGGATGTTCTGTCCAAAATTGAGGACGAGATAAACGAACTGCCTGACGACATCGTTCGGCCCCGGGTCAGAAAATACGATATCAGCAGCTATCCGGTGGTCCTGCTCGGCATATCAAGCGATCTTGATCCCGTGGAACTGACGCAACTGATCGAAGATCAAATCCGTTACCGGTTTGCCCGCGTTCCCGGGGTGGCCCAAGTCGACGTCTGGGGAGGGTTCAACCGGGAGATCCGCATCGAACTGGACCCGGACAGGATCAACGCCCTGGGGCTCCCGCTGGACCAAGTACTGGAAGCGATTCGTGACGCCAACCTCGACCTGCCAGCCGGCAAAATCGAAGAGGGCCGCTTCGAGGTGACCCTCCGCGCTCCGGCAGAATTCGTCAATATTGACCAGATTCGCAACACGGTCATTATGGAAAAGAACGGCGCCACGGTGTCGCTCGGTCAGATTGCGGAAGTCAAGGATACCTATGAAAAACTGCAACGTATTATCCGGGTTAACGGAGAACGCGGCATTCGGGTTGCCATCCGCAAGCAGGCCGATGCCAATACCGTCGAGGTCTCCAAGCAGATACTGGCGGAAATCGAAGCGGCCAACAAGGCCTTTCCGCAGATAAAAATCGTGCCGGTTGTCAACCAGGGCAACTTCATTGAAAGGTCAATCGACAACGTTACAAAATCAGTCATCTACGGTGGCGGGCTGGCCATTGTCGTGCTGCTCTTTTTCCTGCGAAATATCCGCAGCACCATGATCATTTCCCTGTCAATCCCCATCTCGGTCATTGCCACTTTTGCACTTATCTATTTCGGGGGCTTCACCCTGAACCTCATGACTCTCGGCGGTTTGGCCCTCGGTGTCGGCATGATGGTTGATAATTCCATCGTGGTCCTCGAAAACATCTTTCGCCGCCGTGATGAATCAGATGAGTCCGTCGAGGATGCCTCGGTCAAGGGGGCGATTGAGGTCGGCCCCGCCATTATCGCCAGCACCATAACAACCCTGGTGATCTTTCTGCCGCTGATCTTTGTCCGTGGGGTAACAGGCCTCCTCTTTCAGGAACTGGCCTATGTGATCGTTTTCTCGCTGATCTGTTCACTTTTGGTGGCGCTCAGCCTGGTGCCGATGCTTGCCTCAAGGCTTTTGAAATTACCGCCCCAGCAGGAAAAATATAAAAGCCCGTGGATCAGAAAGCTAGCCGCCACAGCAGACAAATCGTTTACGGCGCTCAATAACAATTACCGCGATCTTTTGCACTGGGTGCTGAATAATCGCTGGCGCACGGTGTTTGGCGCCGCTGCAACCCTCGGGATCAGTTTGTTCCTGTTGCCCTTTATCGGCACAGAGTTTCTGCCGCCCAGCGATGAGGGGGAGGTGCGGGTAACCGGCGAGATGGAGATCGGCACCCGGCTTGACCTGGTGGACCAGCAAAGTCTCATCATGGAAAAGATTGTTACCACAGCGGTGCCGGAGGCGGTTTCCTCGGTTGCCACTGTCGGATCCACGGGATGGCGGGCGAATGCCGTCTCGCGGGGAGAGATCAACCTGTCGCTGGTGCCGGCGGCTGATCGGCAACGTTCCAATGTGGATATTGCCGAAGATCTTCGCACCCGTCTGTCCGGCAAGATTTCCGGCATGAAAATACGCACCCGCGCTCCCCAGGGCCAGTTTTTGCTGGAACGGCTGCTTGGCGGTGACGAGGGGCTGACTGTAGAGGTTCGAGGGTTCGATCTGCAAAGGCTGGAAACCCTGGCTAACGGGGTTGCGGAAAGCATTTCCTCCGTGCCCGGCATCACCGATGTCGAAACCAGTAATCTGCTGGCCGGTATTCCGCAGCAGGAAATCAGCGTGGACCGTGACAAGGTGGCGGATCTGGGACTGAGCATCCGTGACGTGACCAAGGTTATCGAAACCGCGGTGGCCGGCTCAAAAGCAGGAGAATTCAGATCCCAAGGCAACTCTTATCGTATTTTCGTGCAGTTGAAGGATGCGGAGAAACGCTCATTAGACGAGATCCTCAACCTGACCCTGACAACCGCCACAGGGGAACAGGTGACGCTCCGCAACCTTGTGTCGACGGAGTCGGGGCGCGGGCCGATAATGATCGACCGCAAGGAACAACAGCGACTGGTGACAGTGCAGGCAAATATCGCGGGCCGCGATCTTGGCTCGGTTGCTGCGGATGTCCAGGTGCTGCTGGACAAGATCCCCCGGCCGGTGGGCTACGATCTGCGGGTTTCCGGCAAGTTCGAGGAGCAACAGAAAGCTTTCCGGGAGCTGGTCGTTTCCCTGGTGCTGGCGCTGATCCTCGTCTACATGGTGCTTGCCTGCCAGTATGAATCCTTCCTCGACCCGCTGGTGGTCATGGTTTCCGTGCCGCTGGCCGCGGTCGGCGTTCTGGTCATGCTCTTTTTGACCAATACCACGCTGAATCTGCAGTCCTATATAGGATGTATCATGCTGGGCGGCATCGTGGTCAACAATGCTATTTTACTGGTGGATCAAGCCAGTCAGCTGGTTGGCGGGGGCATGTCGGTGCGGCCGGCGCTGGCCGAGGCCGGCCGGCGCCGGCTGCGACCGATTCTCATGACAACGCTTACCACCATTCTCGCACTACTCCCGCTGGCCTTAGGGATCGGTGAGGGTGCCGACGCTCAGGCACCCTTGGCCCGGGCGGTGATCGGCGGTCTTACCGGATCGACCCTGATTACCCTGGTGCTGATTCCGGCAGTTTATTCCCTTTTTCATCCGGATGCGGAAACGAGTCGCCAATGAATACCCGAATCATGAAAAAATTTATGCCAATGCTTCCGGCAATGCTGGGCTTATTGCTCAGCAGTTGCAGCCATCCGGATCACTGGGCTGCTTTTGACCAGGAAATCAAGTTTTACAACTCGTTGGAACCAGACCCTGCCGTAATCATACCGGAAGACCTCCAGCCGCGGCCGGCAGACGACAGCCCATTTGAGTTCTCTGCCGACAAGCCCCTTGATCTTTCGGTTGAACAGACCATCATGCTTGCCCTGCGTAATAACCAGGAGCTGAGAGTGCGCCAGCTCAATCCGGTCCAGGCAAGAACCTTTGAGAAGATCGAACGCGGGGTCTTTGATGCGGAGTTCTTTGCTGATCTGGAGGTTACCGAGGACAAGAGTAGCGAAACAGATCAAACAGGCGATCGTGTTACAGTTAATGAAGATGAGCATGCTGCTGTCATGGGCCTGCGTCAAAAATTGCCTTTTGGTACCACGGTTGAAGCCTCGGTCGAACAGGACAGCAGTGATTCAGACCGCGATATCGAGGACCAGACCGCCAGGATGGGACTCAGTGTTACCCAGTCTCTTCTGCAAGGCTTCGGCCCGGCGGTGAATCTTGTCAAGGTATGGCAGGCCGAACTCAACACCGCCGCCACCATCCATGAACTGCGCGGTGTCACCGAGGCGCTCCTGGCCGATGCAGAAACCGCATACTGGGATTACGTGCTAGCAAAACAGAAGATCGATATTGTTGAACATTCACTGGGCATTGCCCTGCAGCAACTTGATGAAATTCGGCAACGGATCGAGGTGGGCATCCTGCCAAGAATCGAGGAGGCTTCCGCCCATGCCGAGGTTGCCCTCCGCGAGCAGGCCCTGATTGATGCCCGCAGCAAGCTGGAAGAAAATCGTTTACGGCTTTTGCGTTTAATCAATATTGGCGGAGACGGACATTTGGATTTTCAGGTCAATGCCACCAGTGATGCTTACGTCGCCTCTGAGCCGATTACGGACCTGGATGACCGTCTTCAGCTTGCCAACAAATCACGGCCCGATCTGAATGAGGCTCGTTTACGCCAAAAGCAGAACCGCCTGGAAATCGTTATGACCCGTAATGGCCTCTTGCCGAAGTTGGACCTGTTTATTTCCATAGGCAAGACGGGCTACGGAGAATCCTTTTCCGATTCCTTTCGCAATATGGATGAAGACACCCATGATTTTACAGCAGGTATTCGGTTGAGCCATTTTCTGGGCAATAGGCAGGCCGAGGCCCGTCACGAGGCGGCGCGGGCTTCATTGCAACAGTCTGCGGAAGCCTTGAAAAATCTTGGGGCGATTGTCGATCTTGACGTGCGGCTTGCGGTGAACGAAGTCGAGCGCACCCGTCAACAGATAACAGCGAGCAAGGCGACCCGCATTCTTCAGGAGGAAACATTCAAAGCCGAGAAGGAACGTTTCGATGTCGGCGCAAGCACTGCGCTCCAGTTGGCTCAGGCCCATCGCGATCTTCTGCTCAGTTCCATAAACGAGGTGGAAGCGGTGGTCAATTACCGTCAGAAACTCGTGGCGCTCTATCTTGTTGAAGGCAGTCTCCTGGATCGGCGTGGCGTTCTGCTTGCAGCCTCACCTTAACGCTAGAGTAATTCCTATTTTACTGGCCAGAAATGAATATGGTCACAATTGATTTTTTTCTGTTTTGTGCAGTCCATAGTGAACTTTGGTTACTGTGAAGGCTGTTCAGACTGTAAGACTTTTGAAAGATCAATAAAGCACAAGAATCCAGACTGGCAGCTGTACATGACGGAAATTCTGTTGTCGCTCCATTTCCGCACGTAACCTCGGGTTATACGCGATAAATCCGCACTCACTTCGGTAAGATGATAAGCGAAATCAAATACAGGTTGGGCGAATATATTATTATAGAGCATGGTAGCGTTTTGCTAACTTGGGTGACGCATAGAGCATCTATTTATCCAAAAACTTGACATGGAAGCTGGCAATATCAATGGACCAAGCACATTCCGACTCGGACGATACAAGATCACTGTTGACGGAAACAGCATCATTTCATGGAAAACAATCGGAGAATTTAACGTCGGCTGTTGAGCCGCGAGACTCGCAGGTGCGAGAAGGAAAGTCAGTTCTTTCCTTCTCGTGCCGAGAATCGTAGTCGGCTCGAACGCCCTTGATAGGCGGAGCGTGAGCGGAGCCTGTCAAGGAGCGTTCGAGCG
>JAHIVT010000145.1 GCA_018816555.1 Pseudomonadota bacterium | reverse complement strand
GCCGAGAATCGTAGTCGGCTCGAACGCCCTTGATAGGCGGAGCGTGAGCGGAGCCTGTCAAGGAGCGTTCGAGCGAAGCGCAACAGCCGACGATAAGCTGACTGTGGGCGTAGCGCAGCGGAGCTCACGGTCAGCTTATCATTGTTGATAAGTGGAAACTTTCCATGATATCAACTCATATAGGCGGACTGTTTTCCCGCCCAGCTTCCCATCCTTTCTCACCGTTCCTTTTTCCCCATGTGAATCAGCAGCCTATTCAAAACAGCCAAACTCTGATTCAGCAATTTTGCAAGAAAAAACTGCTAAAGTATGGCAGGGCAATAACAAATCTGATTACCATCCATTTTCAGCCGGTCAGGATGGGCATTCCAGCTACGGGGGAATTAAACATAGGCTGACAGTTTACGGCTTACGGTTGGCAGTTACAGGAAATTATGTTGTCAAATTTGGAGATTTGAAGACCGTAAACTGTCAACCGGCAACTGTAAACATATGGAAATTGCACCCAATTACGTACTTTTTCCACACTTGGGAAATTCCCCCTCAGCCTCGGCCAGCCCCCTAAAGGCCTGACGTTGCTGGCAATTGCCGATGACGGCCACAAGATCGTCCTGGGTAAAGCGGTAATCAATGGTCGGGTTGGGGGAGAACTGTCCCTCATGGATGACGGCGACAAGCGAAGCGCCGGTGCGGGTGCGGATGGCCGCATCCTTGATGGTGCGGCCGAGCAGGGGGCTGTCCGTGGGGATGGTCAGCCAGGAGATCTCCAGCAGGTCCTTGGCCTTGTCCAGCTGGCTGAGAAGGTGATAGTCGTAATGGGAATTGTAGATCGGCGCATAGAGTTGCCGCCGCACCGTGTCGGTATAGCCCTGGATCAGGGTCACCGGCACCTGCAGATGGATGAGCGCCTGGCGGGCGATCTCAAGGCCTGCCTCCAGTTCCGGCAGTACCACCATATAGACCCCGCTCTTGTAAAGGGTTTTCATCTGCTCCAGCCCCTCGGCCCGGGCCACCACATGCAGGCCCGGTTGCTGCTGGTGCACCAGCTTGACAATGGTCTGGGTGGTGATGATGGAGGGAATGGTGATGAGCAGAAGCTTGGCCTTGCTCACCTCAGCCGCCTCCAGCACCACCGCCTGGCTCACGTCCCCGAAGATCACCGGCAGCCCGGCTGCTTTGCATTCATCCTTGCGCTGGTGGTTCAGTTCGATGAGGACAAAGGGCACATCGATCTGCCTCAGGATATGGGCGATATGCTGGCCTACCCGGCCGCCCCCGGCAATGATCACGTGCTCTTTGAGCCCTTCCACGGGGATATTGTCGGTCAGCAGCACCTCATGCTGGAAAAAGCGTTTTTTGAGTTTGTACAGGGGGGTGGTGAGGCCCGAGACAAAGGGGGTGGCCACCATGCTGAGCACCGCCGTGGCCAGCACGAAGGAGTACATGTTGTTGTCGATGGCGTGGTGCGCCACTCCGACCCTGGCCAGGACAAAGGAAAACTCCCCCACCTGAAACAGGCCGAAGGCCACGGCGATGGGCACAACATTGCTGTAGCCGAAGAGCCTGGTGAGCCCGGCAAAGATGGTCCCCTTGCCCAGCGATACCAGCAGCACCATGAACAGGACCTTGTCCCAGTTGGCGATGAGGAAGTTGATGTCGAGCAGCATGCCCACCGAGGTGAAAAAGAGCAGGCCGAAGATGTCCCGCAGGGGAATGATGTCGCTCAAGGCCTGGTGGCCGTAATCGGATTCGCTCAGCACCATGCCGGCGACAAAGGCGCCGAAGGCAAAGGACAGGCCGACCAGGTAGGTGGCATACCCGATGCCGAGCCCCATGGCCGTAATGGTGAGGATAAACAGCTCCCGGGAGTTCCAGTTGGCGATATAGGCCAGGATCCGGGGCAGCAGCCGGGTGCCCAGGTAAAACATCAGCAGGAGGAACAGGACCGATTTCAATGCGGCCAGGCCGAGAATGGGCAGACCGGCCTTGGGCTCGCTGAGCTGCGGCAGGATGATCATCAGCGGCACCACGGCCAGGTCCTGCACGATGAGCATGCCGATCATCACCCGGCTGGAAAGGGTGCCCATCAATCCCTGGTTCATCAGGGTTTTCAGCAGCACCATGGTGCTTGACAGGGAGATTATCGCCCCGAACCACAGGGATTCCTGGGTGGACCAGCCGAAGAATTTCCCCAGGCCAAAGCCCAGGCTCATGGTCAAGAGGATCTGGATGGGGGTGCCGATCAGGGCGATTTTGCGGACGGGTTTGAGTTCTTTGATGGAAAATTCCAGCCCTAGGGCAAAGAGCAGCAGGGCCACGCCGATTTCGGCCAGCAGTTCGATTTCGTGGATATCCTTGATGGTTATGCCGGGGGTAAAGGGGCCGATGACAATGCCCGCCAGGATATAGCCCAGGATCAGAGGCTGCTTCAGACGCTGGGCGATGACGGCGCCGAAGAGTGCGGCGATGAAGATGGTGATGATATCTGCTGCGATTCCCATTGAGTAAACTCTCTGAGTTGCGATAACTTAAAGAAATTAAATAATATTTTATTAGTTACCCGAAGCCTGTTTCCTGAGAATCCAGGAATCCGGGAGGAAGAATAAAACGGAATAAATCAATCATGCGGACTACTGATTTCTGACTCCTGAATTCTAATGATCAGCATGGCAAATATGCACTTCTTCAGGAGGATGGACCAAGTCAGGAAGTTGAGCCATTAAGTGGCTTCTCCGGAGGGCTCTTCCTGACGGCCGTCGTAAAAGGCGAAAGAATTTTTGCCCCTTTCCTTGACCTTATACATGGCGGTGTCGGCACAGCGCATGAGGCTTTGCATATCTTTACCATGCTCGGGATAGAGGCTGATGCCGATGCTGGCCCCCAGGAGAAAGTTCTTTTTCTGCATATGATAGGGCTGGGTGAGGATATTGATGATCTTGCCGGCAACCTGGGCTGCATTCTCCGCCTGGTTAATGCGGTCCAGGATGATGACAAACTCATCTCCACCGACCCGTGCCACGGTATCCGGTTCCCGGATGGACTGCCGCAATCTCCTGGCCACTTCCTGCAAGACCATGTCACCCCCCCGGTGGCCGAGATTGTCGTTAATCGGCTTGAAATCGTCAAGATCCACATAGAGCAGGGCAAAGCTGTTATCATGGCGGCGGGCCCTGCGGATGGTCTGCCGCAGGCGGTCTTCAAAGAGATTGCGGTTGGGCAGTTCCGTCAGGGCGTCATGGTCAGCCAGATGGCGGATTGACTCCTCCATCTTCTTGCGGCCGGTAATGTCTCGCAGGGTGGCCACATAGGCCTTTTCCCCTTTCCAGCGGGTTTCTGCCATGCGCATTTCGGCAATGCGCTCGCCCCGGTCGGGATGGACAAAATTTATCTCGGTGGCTTCCACGGAAGTCATGGGAAAACTGAGTTGCGTGCCCAGCAGCTCCTTTCTGGATAAGTTGAAAAAATCGGCTGCGGCTTGATTGAGAAACTGCACGTCACCCTCAGTATCGACAATGATGATGCCGTCAAGACTCTTTTCAATAATGGCATGGAAGGTCGCCCGGCTTTCGGAAAGTTCCTCTTCAGCCCTCTTGCGGTCACTGATATCCATGAAGCTTTCCAGCAGGTACTTTTTGCCGCCCATATGAAGCGGGACGACCGTCTTCACGATAGGCAGGTGCCCTCCCCTGCAGGTGAGCAGCAGCCGTTCCGAATTGTCCACCTGCTGACCCAAGTCGGTGATGGGACAGTGACCCTTTTCCGCAGGGCAGATAAAGCTGTGGCAGACCTTGCCGCAGATCTCCTGCCTGGTTGCCCCGATCATCAGGCAGGCCGCGGGATTTGCGTCCATGATCGTATGGCCGGCAACATCAATGAGCAGCACCCCTGCCTGCACTGTATCCATGATCAGGATATTTTTTCGGGCTTCCTCCTGGATCTCGCGGTAGGAGTCTCTGATCTCCCTTATCCTCTGCAAAATCGCATGAATCCTGTCCCACAGGGTTTCCAGGCTGAGGGGTTTGATCAGGTAATCCACAGCACCGAGCCGCAGGGCCTTTATGGCGGTTTCCAGGCTGCTGTCCCCGGTGAGCACGATGGACTGCATAAAGTAAGGCTGGATCTCTTTGGCCCTGGCAATGAGTTCCAGGCCGCCCATGTCGGGTAGGACCAGGTCAGCGACCAGCACATCCACCGCATGCCGTTCCAGTATGTCAAGTGCCTCGTGGCCGGAGGAGGCCGTGAGGAGCACCAGCGAGTCATTAGGCTGCAGTCGGCTGAAAAGCTTCAGCAGAGCCGGATCACTATCGGCAATGAGAATGGTATCAGGGGACATCATAAAAAAGCCTTGCCGGTGACGGGATAATGCTCCCAGAGCACCTGGATATAAACAGAAAAGATTTCAGCAGTCATTAAGCGACGCTTGTTTGACCTTGACGGAAAGAAAAGCATATGACTCTATCATAATTGCTTTCTGAAGAAAAGACGGAAAGTAACTTACAGGAAAATGACGAGTTCCTTCGCCCCCCCCCCCGGTCGCCAAGGGCATCTGCACTATATCATACCGCATCCCAGGGCAAGCGCCAGCCCAAAGAGCATGACGGCGATCATTTTCTGCAGGCCGGCCAGGGTTATTTTTTTCAGCAGGCGCGCCCCGGCAAAGGAGCCGATAAAGGCTGACAGGGAGCCTGCCGCAATCAGGCCGATGACCCCCTTATCCTGCAGAACCGTGAAATCCTGCCGGAAGAAAGTGGCCCCGTAAATGACCAGTCTGGAGATGTCGACCACCACGGCGGAAATCACCATGGTACCGATAAGGCAGTTTTTATCAAGCCCTGCGCGCAGCAGAAAGGCGGTGCGCAATGCTCCCTGATGGCCGGACAGGCCGCCGAAAAAACCGGACAGCAGGCCGCCCACCGGGATGAGTTTCAGATCAAAGGAAAGATTCTTGAAAGACGGGGTCAGCTCGATGGCGGCAAAAACCATGATCAGGGCGGCGATGATCGATTTTTCCATGGTGATGACATGCTCGCGGCCCCAAAGCCCGTAGCTTGCCAGGGGCGGCAGGGCGGAAAAATAGTTGAGCAGCATGGCCCCGAACACAGCGGCGACCGCGCCCGGCAGGGCAAAGAGCAGGACGATTTTCAGGTTGGCGTGTCGGCCTACGAGCAGCACCTTGAAGATATTGTTGGCCAGATGGATGGCCGCGGTTGCGGCAATGGCGATCTTTATCGGAAAGAAGACGGAGAAAACGGGCATGAGCAGGGTGCCCAGCCCGAATCCGGAAAAGAAGGTGAGGCCGGCCACCGTAACGGCGACAAGGGAAATAACGATATATTCCGGCATGGGATTCTGTTTAGGAGCCGTTACGAAATAACATGGCCATTTTTCCAATTTCGTTACGGCTCCTTATACCCCTCAAGGGGGTACTGAAAAGAGTGCCGTTCCGCGCATTTCTCTGGCCATGTTATTTTTTTACAACGGCTTAGAGTCCTTGATTGGTTAGAGGTTATAAAACTTTTTACGCGGAGGCCAGCGGCAGGGAGAAGCGGAAAATGGTCCCCTCTTCAGCCGATGAGGTGAAATCGATTTTCCCCTTGAGGAAATCCTCGCCGAACAGTTTCATGGAAAAGGTCCCGATGCCTCGGCCAGGTCCAGGTTTGGTGGTGAAATGCCTCTGGAAGATGCGCAGGCGGATATCTTCCGGGATAGGCTGATCGTTCCAGACCGTGAAGACGATGTTGTTCTCCTCCCGGCTGGTGCCGATTTTCACCTCGCCGTCCCAATCGGTGGCCTCAAAGGCGTTGATCACCATATTGGTCAGCACCCGCAGCAGCAGTGAAAGGTCGGTGGTGATGCTGACCGGGGGAAGGGCCGCGGGCAGAATGAGCGATTTGCCCAGGGCTGCCGGGTGGTTGGCGAAGAAATCGCCCAGTTCCTGCATGACCTCAAGGATTGTTATCTGATGGAAAACCATCTGGTAGGACTCTTTTTTGGTCCGGGAGAGAACCCGTTGGATGTCTATTTCCTTTTTGAGCCGCAGGAGCAGCTGCTGTAATCTTTTCACCCGGTTATGCTCTCCCTCCTCCTGGCTGAGCAGGTCGGCCGTGCAAACTAAACCGGTCAGGATGTTGTTGATGTCATGGAAAAAGAGCCGCTCCAGCGAGGCCCAGGCCTGCTGGTTGGTGATGTCCTGCAAGAAAAGCAGGAGAAACCGGTGGTTCTCGTATTTGATGGGGTAGGAGCGGACCTGGAAGCAGATCTCGATTTCTTGGCCGTCCTTCATCACCGTGGCGGCACATATCCGCTCCTGGGGCGTATTTTTTTCCAGACCGGCAACAATGGCGATGGCCGCCCCGCAGGTCAGGCAGGATTTGGTGGTGCCGCAGCCCCCCGGTTCCTCCTGGGCATGGACGCAGTGCAGCATCTCCCCCGGCCGCAGTCCCAGCACCTCATTGGCATCCGCATAGCCCAGCAGCTTCAGCATGGCGTCATTGACGGCGAGCACCTGCCGGTGTTCGTCCAGTACGGCAATCAGGCCGGAAAGGGATTTCATCAGCCCATCGATAACGGGATTACAGCTGACAAGCCGGATCTCCTCCTGCAACTCCTCGTCGGTGCACCGTTCTGCCGGGGCAAAATATGTCTTCATGTCAACACTTTGCTGTCTGTCTGCTGTTTTCATGCTGTTGCGGCAGGTCGGTTGATGGGTTGATGGGAAAAACGGGTGGATGAATGGTGCACCGCGGGAAAATCGAGACGGTGCAGATCTGTAAAGTATAATAGTAAGGAGAGGTTGTTTCCTGCAAGCCCTTTTTATCCCCCTGGTCCCGGCAGTTCGCATTTTCGGTAAAAATGCTCCTGTTATCCGCCACAAAAAAGCGGAAGGAAACCTTGACGGATTTCCTCCCGCTTTTTTCTACCTCTTATCAAACTGACGGATTACATTTTTATGAAACCCCAGCTGTTTGTCTCCATGGGCAGATTTTTCTCCGGCGCATATTCAAGGAGGGATCCGTCATAGATTTTGACGTTTTTGTAGCCGAGAATATCGTGCAGAACAAAATAACCCATGGCCGCTGATTTGCCCTGGTTGCTGTACGTGATAATCTCAACATTTTTATCCGCCGGGATGCCTACACCCACTGCCATCTGCTTCAGTTCCTCGACATCCTTGAGATAGGAAGGCGCAAAATCAACGCCTGCATTGGTCATGTATTTATCCGGCCAGAGCCTTGCGCCGGGCAGGTGACCGAATCTTTTGATATGGCTGACCTTCTCGTGCCCGAAATGTTCTTCAGCAATCCTGGTATCAACAAAGACAACCTTTGAGGATCCGATTTTGCTTTTTACCTCGGCAAGAGTAGCCAGCTTGGCCACTTTGAAATCTGCTTTAAAATTGCCGGGGGTGGATATGGTCACCGCGGTGGTAACCGGATTTTGCGACACATCCCAGGCGGCAAATCCGCCATCCAGAATGGCTACTTTATCATGGCCCAGGGCATGCAGCGTCCAGAGAGCCCGGGCGCTTTTGGCAGTATCCTTCACCGTTACCCCTTCATCATAGACGACAACAAAGGAGTCATTGTTAACGCCGAAATCGCGCAGCATTTGGGCCAGGACTTCCACTTCCGGCATCATGAAACCGACAAACTTGTCATTCATTGTCTGCCAGGGGCCGAAAGCCTTTACCGCTCCGGGAATATGGCTGTTTTCATAATGGGTAAAGGCGCCCACATCCAGCAGCACCAGATCCTTTTTCTGCAGATTTTTGGCGAGCCAGTCGACACTTACCAACGGTCCTTCGGCTGCCAGGCTGAGGCCCGGCAGAGCAAACATGCTCATGAGGGCGACCACAAGAAAAAAATGCAACTTCTTTATATTATTCATCATTATTCTCCATATTCTTGCTGTCATTTCACTGGGTCACATGACCCCAGGCAAATTTGACCAGTGGTAATTCTTCCATGGCGGCGTATTCGAGCATTGATCCGTCATACACCTTGACATTTTTATAGCCGAGAATTTCATGGAGAACGAGATATTCCAGTCCGGCAAGCTGACAGGAATTGCAATAAACGATGATCTCCCTGTTTTTATCCATTGGCAGGCCGGCGCCTTTGATGATCTGTTCCAGTTGCTCACGGCTCTTGATGGTGGCAGGTGCGCGGTTGGCGCCCGCATTGGTAAGATAGTCGGCAGGGAGAGGGACGGAGCGGGGAATGTGGCCGAACCGTTTAACACCACTTCGCTTTTCGACACCAAAATGCTGCTCCGGGGAACGTGCATCCACAAAGACCATGTTTTTGTCATTAAGTTTATTTTTTACATCATCTAAACTCGCGACCTTGCCCGTATTCAATTTTGCCGTAAAATTGCCGGCAGCGGGGGTTGGTTTCACGTTGTCGATATCTCTGCCTTCAAAGGTCCATTTGGTGAATCCCCCGTCCAGATAGGAGACATGCTGGTGGCCCATTGTTTTCAAAACCCACAGGGCGGTTCCTCCTTTGCTGGCGTCGCTAATCGAATTCCCATGGTCATAGATCACCACATGGCTTGACTCATTCACGCCCAGGGCCTGCATCATTTTTGTAAAAACATCGGGAGGCGGCATCAGCTGACATGACCTGGCTTCGTCTTGTGGTTGCCAACCGTTGTATTCCATATTGACGGAGCCGGGTATGTGGCCGACACCATAGTTGGTTTCTGTTCTGACATCGATAATCACCAGATCCTTGGCCTGCAGATTTTTGGCAAGCCACTCGGTGGATACCAGTGGATCGTTGGCGGCTGTTGCCATCGCCGGAAGGATGATTCCTCCCAGGGCAAGCAACAGCATGAATATAGCTGATTGCAACAGGTTCTTTTTCATGAAAATACTCCTTTTTTACCTTAGTGAGCTCATTGGTTTTTTCTGCTCTGCCTCTGCCGTCAAGCAATTATTCCTTGAGTGCGGCAGGTATCCTGTCAACAATGATTTTTTTGTTGGCTGCCGGATCTTCGGGTACGAGATCAGTCTGGGTCAGGAAGAGTTCCGGGTGACCGTGGCAGGCGTTACAGGATTGATTCTGCTTGGTTTTGCGTTGAATGCTGTGTACCGAAGCGGAATTCCAGGTGGGCAGGGCGTCATAACTGGCTACAAGGTCTTCCGGACCAGGGGCTCCTTTCAGCACTTTCTGGAAGTAGCGCAATGAGGCCAGTGAATCCTTTTTCATCGGAGTATGACGGACAAGATTATATTTGTATGGATTTTGGGGAGAGATGTCTATATTTTTGCCGATCTTAAAGGTGACCAGCGGGTCAGAGGGGAAAATAACCTTGATTTTACCGGGCTCCTTGATATCCAGTGATACGTGACAATTGCTGCAGTTGAAGTATTCATTGGCATGGCATACCGCACAGGCAAGGGTCCCTTCCGGATGGGCATTGTGCATGGCGATTTTTGAACTGCCGGATTTGGTGTCGGGATGGCATTGTTCGCATCGTGCCGTTTCCGTGGCATAATAACGATTAACCCCGGCGGGCTGGGTGTTATGCAGCTGATTTGCCGTATGGCAATCGGCACAGACCATCTGGCCCTTTTCGTAATGCACATCGGCGGTGGCGCCGAGCAGTCCCATGTATTCTCCTGCAAAACGGGAACCGTGGCAACCGTAGCAGGTTTTCTCCATGGGAGGTGTTTTTTTGAAGCGGTGGCGATCCAGCAATCCGCCCTTGGCTACCTCGGGCCAGGCCACATGACAGCCGCCGCAGGTTGCATGGCAGTCGGCGCAGTCAAGTTTCCATGCCTCGGGCAGCAGGGTGTCTCCCATTTTGTGTGGCGCGGTGATGGTGCCGACAATATCAAGAATACCGTTTAATGTATAATGCATGGCATCTTTATAGGTAGCGGTGATCTCCTCATGGCATTCCTTACAGACTCCGCCGCCATCTTCCTCGGAGGGATCTTTGATCACTCCTTCATGGGCTTTTTCCATATCCTCGACATTGTTTCCTTGATGACAGGAAATACAGCCTATTTCACCATGAACCGAATCGACAAAATCCTTGGCAACGCCAAAATTATCACGGCCCCTCACCTGAGGGGCGGAGACGCCTCAACCGGCAATTGCGGCGCCGCCGCTGGCCGCGGCTGCCCCGTAGCTGTCCATTTCCTCCAGGTCGGTATGGCAGTTGATGCAGGCGCTGCTTGAATCTGCCTCCTCGACTGCATCACTGATTCCTGTTCCGAATGTGACTGCAATACCCATCAGGGTTATTGCCGTCAATGCTAATTTTTTCTTTCTCATTTCCTCTGGTCCTCCTTTTAATTTTTCATTTGTGTCAACCATTTTCCCGATAGCTGACACCCGGATGATGAAGAGCTTGTCTTTGGGTAAAACAATTAATGTAATTATAGAGATTGCTAGGGATAAATAAAAATGAAATATAATTTTCAACGAAAAAATATGCACTCAGCATGGGATATCTCTGTCCCTGCCGCTGTATCTCTCAATTGGTGAGAAGAATCTCCCACAGGTATGGAAGTATTTAATAAAGTTCTTATGGGTTATGATGGGGTGGTTTGCTATGCAATAAACGTATTTTTTAAGTGCCTGATTGAGAATGAAGCGTACCAAATTTTATTCCCCGTGATGGATAAGTCATCCAGGTAGAAAAACATCCGGCAATGGGACTGTGCCGGCAACTAGAAAATCTGCAAAGAAATTGTACCCAAACCTTCGGATTATTTCGCAGGAAGGTTGTTATGATTTTATGTATCACAAAGTGGTCGTTTTGCAAAGACTAAATGAAAATATTCCTGCTTATTATGTTGAGTAAGTAAAATTTCAAATGTCACTAACCATGGGGTTTAAGCGGAGAGATGGTGGGTGTATTTCCTAGCATATCTTTGGGGATTGTGTCGAATGCCAGCAAGGTCGTGGAGTTACCTGGGATGAGTAAAAGGAGCGGTTTGCATGGAGCGGAAAAGCATTGCGGGTGGAATTTGATGCGCGGGTATTTATGCCCCTTGGGGTAAAAAGTGTTTTTCACCACAGAGCGTTCAGAGATCACAGAGAAATGTTTGTTATTGCACCCAGTTAGCTCTGTGGTAAATTTTCAGTTCTTTATTTTGGACGGGACAATGGCCCGATGAGGTTGATCTGTGGTCTGACGAGGCCGGAGTGCCGCAGATGCCGTGTTCTCAAATCGGCTGCTTTCTACCAGTGCGGCTGGTTGCCGATACGGTAGTTCATCACCTCCAGGGTGTCGCTGATGACCACAAAGGCGTCTTCATCGATCTGTTGGATCAGTCGCTTGAGTTGGCCGATTTCCCGGAAGTTGACCACCGTGTAGAGGATCTGCTCTTTTTTGTGAGTGTAGCCGCCTTCTCCTTCAAGAATCGTCACCCCGCGCCTGATGTCCTTCAGGATCTCTTTCGATATATGCTCCCAGTGGCTGGAGATGATGAAAACCGCCTTGCGCTGGCTGAGACCGGTAACAACCAGGCTGACAATCTTGGAGCTGACAAAAAGCACGATCAGGGTATAGAGGACGGAATCCAGGGAGTAGAGGAAGGTCACCATGAGCAGGAGGGTAATATTGACGCATAGCACGGTATTGCCGATGCTGATGGAAAATCTCTTGAGCAGCATGATCGACAGGATATCCACGCCGCCCTGGGAGCCAGACGATTTCAAGGTTATGCCCGCGCCGGCCCCGACCAGCAGACCGGCAAGCAGGGCATCAAGTATTTTGTCCTCCAGGACGATGGGAATATGGATATAGGCCATGGAAAGGGTCAGGCAGACCGCGCCGATAATGCTGTAGAAAAAGAAGCGGCGTCCCACCGCCATCCAGGCCAGGGAGAAAAGCGGCAGATTGATGAAAAAATAGATCCAGCCTGCATTGACAGAGGGGATGAATTTGTGGATCAGCATGGCTAGGCCGGTAATGCCGCCGGTGACGAACTGGTGGGGAATCAGGATGCCGTTAATGGCAACCGCGCAGAGAATGCAGCCCACCGAGATGTAGAGGAGATCAAGAAAGAGTCGCTTAGGTGTGGTAAAAAGCGGTTGGGGCCTTTTATTCGGGTTCATGATGTGTCTGCCTGGGCTGCTGGTTGCTGGAAATGGCATCCTGCGCGGGAGCCGTCATTCGGAGGCCAGTATATCCCGTTGTTTATCGCAGTTCCCTCAATACCAAGGGTCGCGGGCATGGCCCGTTCCTACATCTCCTTTCTTGGCATTATCGAAGGCTTACCTCCCATAGTGGCAGAAAAAGCCGCGGATGGCAAGCTGCCGGAGGAGATTATGGGGCGACAAGGGCCGGGTTTTTTTTCAGGACAAAGAGGTTGCCGGCAATCCATTGCTGTTTTTCCTTGCGGATGCCATGGTCGCGACTGGATTCCATGCTGAAATCATGCTGATCGGCAAGCCGTTTGATATACCCTGGGGACTGGGCATAACGGCCGGAACCGCGCAGTCGGTAATCATCCTGGTCCTCCTCCCGTTCGATGGAAAAGACGAAAAAGGCGCCCGGGGCGGCAGCGCGGCTGACGGCGGCGAAGATCCTGTCAAGTTTCCCCACATAGATAAAGACATCAGTGGCAATGAAGAGGTCGAATTGCTCCGGGCAATCCTCCAGGAAGGCGGTGATGTCCTGGCGGATGAGCTGGTCGTAGATATTTTTTTCTTTTGCCCTGGCCAGCATGTTGGTGGACAGGTCAATGCCAATGAGCTTTGCGGCCAGATCCCGGAACGGCAGGCCGGACAGGCCGGTGCCGCAGCCGAGGTCGATGGCCCGGGCAAAGCGGCGTTTGCTGCCAGAGGTTTCCTGCAGCAGAGTGCCCAGGGCTGCGGGGACAGTGTACTGCAGTTTACCCTCCAGATGGGAATCAAAGTTTGCCGCATAGAGATCAAAGGTGTTTTCAACATACTGCGGGGGCGCGGTTTCCGTGGTTGCGCCGGAGCAGGCGGCCAGCATGTGCCGGGCTGCGGCATGGGTCGGATCAAGGGTCAGGAGTTGTTGCAGGCACTCAGCCGCCTGGGCGTTTTTCTCCTCGCTGCCGTAAGCGCCGGCCAGGTTGTACAGGGTGTTGACGTCCGCCGGCTGCAGGGCCAGGGATTTTTTCATGCAGTCGATGGCTGCCTCGTTTTTTCCCTGCTTGCTGTAAATGACCCCCAGGTTGTTCAGCGCCAGAGGGTAATGTGGTTCAAGTCGCAGGGCCTTTTGAACGGCTGCCTCGGCCTCGGCCAGCAGCCCCTGCAGACAGAGGACCTTGCCCAGGTTGTTCAGGGCCTTGGGGTTGGCGGGTTGGAGTTCGAGAGCCCGGCGGAAGCAGGAGACGGCCTTGTCTAGTTCTCCCCCGGCCTCATACACCGCCCCCAGATTGAGGTGCAGGGAGGGGTCATCCGGGTCGTGTTCCAGGGCCTGCCGGTAGCACTGCTCCGCCTCCTGGTATCGCTCCTGGTCCCTGTAGAGGAGGCCCAGATTCCCCAGCACATTGCCGTTACCGGGCAAGGCCTGAAGAATAAGGAGATATTTTCCTTCAGCCTGCGCCAGTTGATTGCTCTGGTGCAGCTGAACCGCTTCCATGAACAGGGTCTGCGGGTCGGTGGCGCCTGAAGATCCCTCTTCGCCGTTATGATCATTGTTTGCCATTGTTTTGCGCTATCATTGTGTTGGCAGGGCAGGGTGCAGCCTCCGCCCCTTTCCGTCTGACCATGGCATTGGGCGGCCATGGTCGGTGGTCCGGGAAAATAACCCGGGATGTCTGCTGTTTATTTAACAAATTCTCGCAGTTATAAAAACTATTTCCATAGTCTTTTGGTCATTTTAATGGTAAATATATAGTTCACACTCAGAAGTTTGACAAATTGTATTTCGGTAGAAATTGTAAATAATGCAGGCTTGCGGTCATTGAAAAACGGACTGTGTTTTTTTAACTTGAGTGTTTCCCGGCAAAGTCCGGGGAAATGCTCTTTAAAGCCATTGGTGGATTGCCCATGTTAGATTCCTTGCTCTCTCCGAAAAGTGTGGCGGTTATCGGTGCTTCCCGGACCCCGGGAAAGGTCGGCCACGATATCCTGGCAAATTTGATAAGTGGCGGTTTTGCAGGCCCGATTGTTCCGGTCAACCCCTCGGCTGACGAGGTGCTTGGTCTGAAATGCTACCCTACGCTGCAGCAGTACGGCAAAGAGGTGGAGCTCAGTGTCATTGTCGTGCCCCGTAACCATGTGGAAAACGCCGTGCGGGATTCGCTCGATGCAGGCTGCGGCGCTATCATCGTCATTTCCGCAGGCTTCAAGGAGACCGGTGAAGAGGGCGCGGCCCTGGAGAGAAAAATCGCCTCCCTGTGTAAGAGCCGCAACGTGCGCATGCTGGGTCCCAACTGTCTGGGGCTCATCAATACGGAAACCAAGCTCAATGCCTCCTTTGCCGGCCTTATGCCCGGCAGCGGCGGGGTGGCGGTGATTTCCCAGTCAGGGGCGCTCTGTACCGCCATTCTCGACCAGGCTGGGGCGCGGCGCATGGGACTCTCCAAAGTGATCAGCATCGGCAACAAGGCTGACCTGTCCGAAGTGGATCTGCTGCGCACCCTGGCCCACGATGACCAGACCAAGGTCATTGCCGGTTATCTCGAAGATATCAGCTCAGGCGATAATTTCGTCAAGGCCGCCGAGGAGGCCTCATCCTTCAAGCCGGTGGTTATCCTGAAATCAGGCACTACCGTTGCCGGCCTCAAGGCCGCAGCTTCCCATACCGGCGTGCTGGCCGGGGTGGATACGGCCTACGGCGCCGCCTTCAAGCGGTCCGGCGTTATCCGGGCCGATACCTTCCAGGAGCTGTTTGATTTTGTCACCGCCTTTTCCATGCAGCCCCTGCCCAAGGGTAAGCGGGTGCTGATCATCACTAATGCCGGCGGTCCCGGCACCATGGTGGCCGATGCCGTGGAAAAGGCGGGGCTTGAGGTGACCAGCTTAAATCGCGCCATCGCCGCTACCCTGCGGGAGAAGCTGCCCAGCGCCGCCAGCACCGGCAATCCCATCGATGTGCTGGGCGATGCCGATCCGGAGCGATATGTGGCGGCGATTGAGGCGGCCTTAAATGATGATGAGGTTGACGCCATTATTGTCATCCTCACCCCCCAGGCCATGACCCGGCCGGCGGAAACGGCCCGGGCCATCGCCTCCAAATTGAATCGCCAGAAGCCGGTGCTTGCCTCGTTCATGGGCGGCAAGGGCGTCATGCCCGGCCGGGCGGAGCTGGGCGAGGCGGGCCTGCCGGAATATGATTCGCCGGAGCGGGCCGTTGAGGCGCTCAAGGCCATGTATGAATATGCCTCCTGGAAACAGCGGCCGCCCCGGGTGGTGACCCGGTTTCCGGTGAACAGACGGCGGGCGGAGCGCATCATCACCCGCCATCAGCGCACCGGACGTCTGCATCTGGGCGAGGTGAAGGCCAAGAGTATTCTCGATGCCTACGGCTTCCGCATTCCTGAAGGCAAGCTCGCCTCAAGTTCCGATGAGGCCATCGAGATCGCTAAAAGGGTGGGCTTTCCGGCCGCCATGAAGATTGTTTCCCCGGACATCGTGCACAAGACCGACCTGGGAGGGGTGCAGCTCAATCTCGCTTCAGCCGGAAAGGTGCGGGATGCCTATGATCTGATGATGCTCCGTATCAGGGAAAAGGCGCCGGATGCCCGGATTGAGGGCGTTTATGTGGAGAAGATGGTGGACACCGGCCTGGAGGTCATCATCGGCATGAGCCGCGATCCCCAGTTCGGCCCCATGCTGATGTTCGGTCTGGGCGGTATTTTTGTCGAGGTCATGAAGGATGTCACCTTTCATCTGGCCCCCATCACCTCCGAAGAGGCGGTGCAGATGCTGCTTACCACCCGTTCCTATGAAATTCTCAAGGGCAAGAGGGGACAGAAGGGTGTTGATCTGGAGGCCATTGCCAACGGCCTGCAGCGGATCAGCCAGCTGACCACTGATTTCCCCGAGATTCAGGAACTTGATATCAATCCCTTTATTGTCGGAGAAATCGGGGGGGCGGCGGTGGTCGCCGATGCCCGCATGACCCTCAGGCCTCTTTCGGCATAGCATTGCGTAGCAGAACCCCAGACCAGCGAGTTTCTATTTTAGTCGCCCCATTGTGAAATCGAGGTTGAATATATGAAGCAGCCAGTAAAAGTAGAGTATGACCCGCATTGGCAGGAAAAATATGAGGACATGATCTCCACTCCCAGGAAGGCCTTGTCCCATGTCAAAAACGGGCACAGGGTTTTCATCGGCACCGGCTGCGGCGAGCCCCAGTTGCTGGTGGAGGCGCTGACAAAACGGGCCGGGGAACTGGCGGATGTGGAGATCGTCCATCTGCTGACCAAGGGCGATGCCCCCTATGCCAGTCCCAAGCTGGCCGACAGTTTTTCGGTGAACAGTTTTTTCATCGGCCAGAATGTGCGCGGCCTGATTCAGGAGGGGCTGGGCAGTTACACCCCCATGCTGCTTTCCGATATTCCGCTGCTGTTCAAGGCCGGTCAGCTGCCCCTTGATGTGGTGTTGATTCAGGTGACTGAGCCGGATATCCTGGGCAAGGTGAGTCTGGGCATTTCAGTGGACATCGTCAAAAGCGCGGCGGAAAACGGCTCCCTGGTTATTGCCCAGGTGAACAAGCAGATGCCCTGGACCTTCGGCGATTCCCTGTTTGATATCAATGACCTGGACATTCTGGTGCCGGCCGATATCCCACTCATCGAGCGGGTCTCAAAGCCCATGCATGAGGTGTCGAAAAAGATTGCCAAGCACGTCGCCTCGCTGGTGGAAGACGGGTCAACCGTCCAGTTCGGGCTGGGCCGCGTACCGGGCATCGGCCGTATTCCCGCCGCCTGCATGCACTACCTCACCGACAAGAAGGATCTGGGCATCCATACGGAGATGATCACCGATGCCACCATCGAACTCATCGAGTCCGGTGCGGTGACCGGGGCCAGAAAAACCATGGACCAGGGCAAGATCGTTACCAGTTTCTGCATGGGCACCAAGAAACTGTATGATCTGATCAATCAGAACCCTCTCTTTTCATTCAAACCCACGGAATATGTCAATGACAGCTATATCATCAGCTGCCAGCGCAAGATGGTTTCCATCAACATGGCCCTGGAAATTGATCTGACCGGCCAGGTCTGCGCCGACTCCGAGGGAGAAAAATTTTATTCCGGCATCGGCGGACAGGTTGACTTTAACCGCGGCGCGGCCCGTTCCAAGAACGGCAAGGCCATCATCGTTCTTCCCGCCACCGATGAGAAGGCGGGAAAATCCCGTATTGTCTGCCAGTTGAGCCGGGGGGCCGGGGTGGTCACCACCAGGGGCGAGGTGCACTATGTGGTCACCGAATTCGGTATCGCCTATCTGCACGGCAAGAATATCGAGGAAAGGACCCTGGCCCTGATCAGCATCGCCCATCCGGATTTCCGGGAAAAGCTGCTCAACGATGCCATTGAGGCCAGGTATATCCGCCAGGAATTCGCCTCTTTCGGCGACAAGATGGTGGTTGCCTCGGACGAGATGAAAACTTCTCTGCTGCTTGATGATGGAACCTTTATCACTTTCCGGCCGATCCATCCCACGGATGAGCAGAGCATCCGGGATCTTCTCTACGCCCTGTCCCAGGAGACCCTCTATTATCGTTTCATGAGCAAAAGCAGCCGGTTCGGCCATACCCAGATCAAGAATTTTGTTTATATCGATCACCGTAAGGATGTGGCCATTGTCGCCACCCTGCCGGCCGCCCATGGTGAAGAGATGATCGCTGTGGGACGTTATTATCTTGATGAGCGGACCAACCGGGCCGAGGCGGCCTTTATCGTGCGCGATGAGTGGCAGAACCGGGGGATCGGCTCAGCTCTTTTCCGCCATCTGATCACCATTGCCAAACGAAGCGGTATCTCAGGCTTTACCGCGGAGGTGCTGGGGGAAAATAAGAAGATGCAGTCGATTTTCAATAAATCCGGCTTCAAGGTGCAGAGTCATCTGGAGGAGGGGGTTTTCAGCTTCAGGATTGATTTTTGATTAAAGAAAGGCAAAAGGCAACAGATAAGGCATAAGGCAAAAGGCATAAGAAAAGGCATAAGGCAAAAGAAAAGGCAAAAGGCCGGGGCAATGAGTCTTTCACTCTTGCCTTATGCCTTTTGCCTCCAATTCCAACGGCCTGACCGGCCGCAGTCATCATGCTCAGGAAAAGCCCCCCTTGGACACGCATCCACCCAGGGGCTTGCCGATGGGGGTGGAACTGCTCGAGGCCAGTCGGTAGCTTGACGCCGAAATGGTTTTCACCACATTCTTGCTGCCGCACTTGGGGCATTTGACCTCATCCAGCGCGGCTGTCGAACTGGATGTCAACAGGGCTTCAAAGGCTTTGTTGCACTGCTGGCAACGGAAATCATAAAGTGGCATGTTTTTTCTCCTTCATTATTGTGAATTCACTTTCCGTGTCATAATGTAAATAAGGTTATGGTGACGGTCTTGGCAAAAGCAGTTACACTCCCGTCGATTTGTCACAGTATCCAGACACCCTTCAGTTATAAGCAAATCAGATTTTTGCTGCCCGGTTGTTCGTAAGGTGTTTAAGTATGTTCTTAAATATATGACAGCATGGGGCAGTTGTCCAGAAAAATTTTAAGGAACCTCTTATGAATTTCCAGGCCCACTTAAAGAATATGCTTGAAATGATGCAGGAAGAGTTTGTCGTCCTCTTTATCGGCGGATGCCTAGTTCAGCTGCTCATATCTCTTTCTCTGGGCATTCTGACCGGCCCGCTCATGGGCGGTTATCTGCTGGCCATGATCCGCTGGCTGGAGACGGGAAGGCGGTGCGAGTTTAATGACATATTTGCCGGCATGAAGCGCTTTGGCGAGCTATTTTCCGTGTTCTTCATGATGCTGCTTATTCTGTTTGGTTATTTTCTGGTAATAGCGCCTGGTATTCTCATGACCGTCTGGTGGCTTTATGTGCTGCCGCTCATGGCCCATCGCGGATTGACTCTGGGGGCGGCCATGAAGGCCAGTAAAAACAAGGTGAGTGAAAATGGTTTTTTCATGCATCTGGTTTTTCTGCTGATGATTTCCATGGTGCCGGTGTTCATTATTTACATTGCGGCGGCCATCCTGCCACCCCTGGCTGTCCTGCAGTATTTTCTTTTTCCTCTGCAGTGCGCCTGTCTGGCAAGTCTCTATCTTGAACAGTTTACCGGTTTTGATCCGGAAAAACGGGGTAAGGCGTCAGCAGCTGCCCATGGTTTTTCGCAGCCGCCTGCTGATGAACCCCCTTGCCCGCCACCCGTGCCAGACCAGAACAGTCAGGGCCGCACCGGTTGCGTCGGCGGCAATGTCCAGCCAGCTTGGTGAGCGTCCGGGAATAAAGGATTGATGGAATTCATCCGTCATTCCGTAAAAAAAACAGAAAAAAACCACCGCAATTCCTGTCCGCAGGGAACTTTTATCCCGTGCAGCCGGATGGATACCATAGAGGCAGCTTGCGGCAAGGGTACCGTAAGCAATGGCGTGCAATATCTTATCCAGTCCGTTGATTGCCGAGGGCAGGTCCTTGCCCGGGGTGTTGGAAAGAAAGAATATGATGGCCATGACAAGCGTCATGGGCAGAAGTCTGATGATCATGGTAACAGAGTAAATTATTTCAGTATGTTTCGAGTAATTTTTCTTGGCCGTTTTTTCTCTTTGTGCATGGTAGGGAAATAAACCTTGATAGTCGTTCCCTGACCAAGTTCGCTGCTGATGGTGATAAATCCCCGATGCCCTCTGACAATGCCCATCACCGCTGACATACCCAGGCCGCGGCCGGGAAATTTCGTGGTGAAAAAGGGATCGAAAAGTTTTGCTTTTGTTTCCTCATCCATGCCGCAACCGGTGTCGCTTATGGCAAAGAAGGTGTAGAGCCCGGGGGGGAGATGCTCCGGCAGGGAGTTTCTGTCAAGAAAATTCCGATCACATTGGGCAGAGCCAGTGGCAATGGTGATGTCGCCTGTCATGGCGCCGATTGCCTCGGAGGCGTTAATAAGCAGATTGATCATGACCTGCTGTAGTTGGTTTTCATCTGCTTGAACAGGCGGCACTTTTTTTTCGAAATTATAGCTGAGCCGAATTTTTTTCGAGACCGAGATCTGCAGCAGATGGTCCATGTCCCTGATCAGTTCATTGATGTCAACTTTGCTAAGGCTGAACTGGCCCTTGCCCGCGTAAGTAAGCATCTGTTTACACAGATCGGCGGCCCGGCGGGATGCCTTCATGATGGCCTGGATATTGGTGTGCACCGGTGAAGAGCCAGGCACCCCGATCAGGGCAAGGTCGGCATTGCCCATGATGGCCATGAGCAGATTGTTGAAGTCATGGGCGATGCCCCCGGCCAGTACCCCGAGACTCTCGAGTTTCTGTACATGCTGTATCTGCTGGGCAAGCTTCTTTTTCTCTTCCTCGGCCTTTTTCTCCCTGGTCAGGTCGTCGAAAATGACAACAATCTCATCGGTGTCGAGCTTGTATACATAATACTGTTTCCAGCAGGAGGCGTTGTCGTCCGCACGGATTTCGGCAGGGAGGTGCTGGGCAATGCCTGTTTCGCAGACGCGGCGCATGATGGTAAAAAGACCGGAAGGAGCCATTGCGGGAAAGAGTTCCAGTACACTACGGCCGATAACCTCTTTCTTTTTAACCCTTTCATACCTTTCTGCCGCCTGATTGATGTCAACCAGCACAAAATCATCCCCGGAGTTGCCTGTCCTGCAGACGATGACCCCGCTATTCATGTGAGAGAAAAGTTCCCGGTAACGTTTTTCCTGCTGAAAGAGTTTTTCCCCCGCCTCCTTGCGGGCGGTTATATCACGGACGATCTCAATGCCGGCCTTGATCTTGCCGGACTTATCCTTCAGAGGTGATGCGGTGATTTCAAAGTAACGGACTAAGTCGCCAAAAGCGACTTCCCGTTCAGAGGTGTGTATTTTCCCGTCGACAAAAGAAAGGGCAAGTGGGCAGCCGGGGCAGACAGCGTCTTTTTTTTCGTAGGCCTGGTAACACTGCTTGCCGCAGTGTCTTCCCATTAGGTTGATATGGGCTCGGTTCTGATAAAGAATGATGAAGTTGTTATCCTGGATGCTGATGCCGTCCCCGACTGCGGCAAGCAGTGCCTCGGCATGTTCGGAGGCAGCATTAACCGCCAGCAGGTCATTTGTCAGCTCAGACTTTTCCGTATCCAGCGTGGCAGCCATTAAATGATCTCAAAAATATCTTTATCTCGCCTCAAAGCGCCCCCGATTGCTCTGTACAGTCGTAAGTTAACCCCTTTTCTTGGTAATGGCTATGAAAACATTACTGTTGTTCGGGATTTGTGAGGGATGGGGGCAATGCTGATACAAGCAGGGAAACAGTGGAAAACAATGGGAGCCACAGGACCTCATTTAGGTTTTTTTCGCAGGAGGCTCAGCTGCCGGCCGACAACAACAATGGTTGCTCCCAGCAGATCAGCCATGACGTCCCTGCTGTCCGTCACCCGGCGCGGAATAAGCGATTGATAGGCCTCTTCCGCAAAACCGTAACCGAGGCAAATACTTATTACCAGCAGACTGGCGAGAAAGGGATGTTTTCTGGACAGGGGGTGGAAGGCAAACAGGCAACTGGCGGCCAGGGCAGCATAAGCCAGGGCGTGGCAGATCTTGTCAAGGTTATGATAGCGGAGAAAGGGCAATAATCTGCCCGGCAGGCTGGCGGCAACAAAAATTGCCGCCATCATGCCGATCATTGGTAAAAAACGAAGAATTTTGCCGGATCCCAGCCATTTTTCCACGGGTTTATCCGTGCTGAACTGTCGGCTTAAGCCTGGCCAACGGAGACATCTTCTTCGTTTAAGTGGATACTGCCCAGCAGCTCTTTGGGAAATTTTTTGCGGATACGCTTGATGGAGGAAAAGATAGAGTGGGCCGGGTAAGCAGGCCATACGGTTTCCTGTTCATCGGCATAGGCGGTGGTGACAAACTGCTTTTTCCTGATGGAGAAATGATGGGTCCAGTTGATCTCTATGGTTTCAGGGTTCTCATTGAGATCCACCTCGATTCTGCTGCCCTTGTCAGCCACACGCACGGCATCCATCTCGGTTATCTCAAGCAACCAGGCATCTCCTTCCTCGGTGGAGAAGAGGACGAAAACGCCCAGGGGTTTTACCAGTTTTTCCTTTTTTTCAGCAACTTCCTGCAGCTTTTCGATTTCGCTTTTCAGGGTCACCTGCGGGGCGGGTTGGCCTGTAACCGGTTTGAAGTCTACCTTGCCGTGGCAACATTTTTTATACTTCTGTCCGCTGCCGCAGGGACAGGGATCATTGCGTCCTATTTTCATGAGTCAGTCCTTTGTGTAGTAATGGGCAAAAGCCATCTGGCCATGGGGATTTTTGCAATTTTCCTTCCTGTTTTGTGCAAGTGATGACAATGCTTCAGAAAGAAAAAGAAAGGATTCCGGATGTTGGCAGACAGGTTGTTAATAATTCTGTTTAACAATTAACCATTTTCCCGGCTGGATTGTCAATTGCCATCAATTTATTTTCACAATTTTTTCCTGGTTGATGTAATAGCGCAGCAGTTCTTCGAAGAGACCATCCTTGCCGGTATAGATCTGATTGCTGCTGTTTAAGATCTGCTGGAGCGCCTCCTGGTAAGAGTCAACGCCGATGATGCTTTCATAGATATAATCCTTGCCGGCCTTTTCCTCAAGCAATCGGTTCATGTAGCGGTTCACGTTGGCCCAGTAGACATGATTGTTGCGGAAGTTGGGGTCATTGCGTTTTGCCTTTTCTATTTCCGCATCCATCATTTCCTGCAGCTCTTTCTGGAAAAGGTAGTTATAGATCCGTCCGCCGATTTTTGTCGGCCCTTCGGTGGAGAAGCCCACACTGTTTGTGCCGCCGCTGGTCAATGTCACGGAAACGATCATGGTCAAGGTTTTGTCCGGATGGGCAAGTCTGTCCCGGTAAGGATTGAAATGGCTGACAAAGAGGGCGGAGCGTCCTTTGGGCGCCGTGCCTGTCTTGCCGGATACCAGGTTGCGGTGGTATTTGAATTCCGATTTCATGGTTGCCCCGGTGCCCCGGTTGCAGACCTCGTACATGGCCTGCATTTCGTCCTCACGCTCTTTTTTCGAGTCAAACAGGGCAATGGTTTCTTTCGCCCTGTCCCGGCGTCCCTCAAAAATGACCTTGCCGTCAATAAGAATGCGTTTAACAAAGAAGGGTTCACGGTAAGTGCCGTCAAGAAAAGCGTTGTACACTCCCAGCCACTGCTGCACCGGGACATCGGAGGCGCCGATGCCGAATGGCCAGAAACGGGCGTCCTCCCTGTTGTAACGAAGGCCGATGCGATCAAAGGAGAGCAGCAGAGAACTGCTGATCTGTTTGTTGGAATAGAGTCTGGCAAAAATGGTGTTCACCGACAGAACCTGGGCCTCCAGCAGAGAATACTGGCGGCCTAGAAAATGGTTGGCGCCCTGGCCTTCCTTGTCATAGTTATACCAGTTGCGCGGCAGCCAGGCCTGTCGGCCTTCACTTTCCACATATTTGTATTCCAGTGGTTTGTCGGCGAGCAGGGTCTGCAGGGTCGCATTGCTGGTGGTCATGGCAAAATAGGCGATGACCGGTTTAATGGTTGAGGAGGGGGTGATGGTGGCCTGTTTGTTCATCAGGTCGATGATGATCGGTTCTCCCCCGTCATCGGTGGAAACGGTATCGCTTCCTCCTGTGATGAACTCCTTGCCGCCCACATAGGAAACGATTTCACCCTGCTGGTTGATGATGATGACGCCGGCATTGATATTTTTGTAAAGATCTTCCATGTAGCCGTCAAAATTTACATAAGGGGGGGCCATATTTCTGCCCAGGTAATACTGCTGGTCCTTTTGCCAGGAATTTCTGTTTCTGGCCTGCAGAATTTTGCGGTACTCGGGGCTGTTGAGAAAGCTTGCCACGCTGTTTTTGCTCTCGTCCACCAGGGAGAGATCCACGGCGGTTTCCACCACCACATCGCCGCGCACATCAAGCATGAGCTGGGCGCCGGTAACAGTCTGGTCGTTGATGGTATAGGTGCGGGAACAGATTTCCCTGATAACGTTCCAGGAGGCCCATTCTTCCTCGCCATAAAGGGGAGACCGGTAATCCCTGAAGCCGATGGCCCGGATCGATTCTTCATCGGTGAGGCGCCACTGCTGGTATTGCTGCGGGGTGATTTCCTCGAGATCCCGCAGATGCACCAGGGCCAGATTGATTTTGTTGATCGCCTCCCTGGCGTGGCGGAGTTGCTCCTTGTCCAGTTCGGCGAAATCCTTTCCCCTGACGATCTGGTAAAAGGCCAGCTGGCGGTTATGATTGGGAATAAATGAGGCGATGGCCACCAGTTGCTGCAGGTTGAGTTCCTGCAGTTCCTTTTTGAAATAATTCTGGGCCGCCACGCTGAAGCCGTACATGTTGCTGCCCACCGGTACGGTATTGATATAAAAATCCAGGTTGGCATCCTTGCCGAATTTGGCAACCATCATGTAGGAAATGATGATCTCTTCCAGTTTGTTGGTGATGGTCCGGTCTGAGTTGCCGAGAAGTTTTTTGGCGTTCTGCATGACAATGGTGCTCGCTCCCCGGGGATGACCGAACAGGGTATCCTTGACCGCACCTGCAAGGTTGGGCCAGCTCACCCCGGCGTGGATGAGAAACATGTTGACATACCACGGGTTTTTTTCATGGGGCATGAAATAATGGTCTTCACAGGCCAGCAGGGCAAGTTTGACCTTGAGCGGAATCTCCTTGGTGATATTGCGCTGACCATATGACTTGATCAGCGCGCCGCCGGTATCGATGATTTTGGCGGAATGGGCGTAGCTTGCCAGACTTTCGGGCAGCCGCTGGATGGGCGCCGTGTCATAAATTGTTCTGGCTGCGAGAAATTCGATGATATGCTGGGTGGGACCGGGCACAAAATTGATGAAAAAGAGCAGCGCCAGACAGATCGACGTCCATTTGAGTATGCGGGGCATCCAGTAGGTAATGAGAAAGACCATTCGTCTCAGCGGATTTTCCCACGGGAAGACAACCTTTTTATTTGGATTTTTTTCCAGCTCTTTGAGGTATTTATAGTAGCTCTCTTCGAGATGTTTGCTTTCCCGTAGCCCCTTCAGGATTTTCTTTTCCGGGATCCCTCTGTTGATGTCACTTTTGGAAAAGGTATGCTGAAAGGCCTTATATTTGATGGCCTGTTGTTTGAGGGTCTGCTGTTCGTTGTTTTCAGTGGCACCGTCTTTGGCGGTGTGCTGATTTTTTTTTTCGTGGGGATCGTGACCAGCCATTTTTTTTGGAGATTTCCTGTTCAGAGAAGTTTACGGACCAGCTCTTTTTTTCTGTTCGTCTTCTGCAAATGTTCCGTGCTAAAATATAAACTACCTGTCTGCGCCAGGATGCCGCTGGTAGGGTTTGACAAACCATACCCTCAGGTGAAGAGTTTACAGGGTAACTTGTCGGACTTCAAATGAAAGTTATTGAAAGATTTTTTTCAGTCCTGACAGCAACAGACCGATAAAAAAAGATATTGATCAGGCGCAATGCCATGAGTCTGTTGTTTTCGTAAAAAAAAATTCGTTTCGGCTGGTATTTTTTTCGCTTCAGCCTGCAGGAGAATGATGAAATCCCGGGATATTTTATCAACATGATCGTTCGCTGCACATGTGGATTCACTAAAGAGATAAGCCCCTCCCCCCGGGACAGGGATGTCCGCTGCCCGAAATGCCGTTCTCTGGTAAGGATTCCCGGCCAGGTGGCGGACGGAGATCTGACCGCTCTTTTTGTCTGCCGGCAGTGTGGTTTTACCAGGAAACTGCCCGCCAGATATGCGGGCAGGACCTCGGCCTGCCCGCAATGTAAAACCAAAACAACAGTCATCCTACCGGCGGTCGTCAAAAAAGAGGCCGCCCAAAAAGGTTCAGTATCTCTGGCTTTTTCTGCCTTGGCCCACAGGCAATGGCAATTGCTGCAACGCAGATCCCGGGTGCAGAAAATGGTGCTGACCATATTTTCGCTGTTGCTCCTGTCCGCCTCCGCGCTCTATTATTTCAATGATCGATTGCCCGCCCTTTTCGCCACAGCCCTGCCGCCGGAGCTTGATTACCGGCCGCTGCCTCTCAGCAAGCTGCCGGTTCAGTCCCCCGAATATATCCGTCTGGTTGAGATTGCCCGTATCCTCCAGTCATCCAGGGACCTGCACGGCAAGGACCTGAGCGGTATCAACCTGTCCGCCATGGACCTGCGGGATGTGGATCTGCGGGACGCCAATCTGGAGAAGGCGGATCTCTCCAAGGCCGATCTGTTCAGGGCCGATCTGCGCCGGGCAAATCTCAAAGGGGCGAATCTGCAGTATGCTGATCTGAGTGAAAGCAAGCTGAAGGAAGCCGTGCTGGTTGAGGCGTCCATCGACAAAGCTGATCTGACCGCAGCCAATCTGGCCCGGGCTGATCTGAGCAACGCCAATCTGTCCAGGACCAATCTGCGCAGCGCCGTGCTGGAGGATGCCAATCTGACCGGGGCCATCCTGGTTGAGGCTGATTGCAGTAAGGCCGATGCCTCGGGAGCTGATTTCACCGGTGCCGACCTGACCAGAACCAGTGTGCGGGAGACCAATTTCCACAAAGCGCGGCTGGACCGGAGCAATCTGACCACCACTGATCTGCAGGGTGCCAATCTGTCCGGCACCAGCCTCAAGGGCGCTGATTTAACCAAGGCGAAACTGGCCGGGGTGCAGCTGGTGGGGGCGGATATCACCGGCGGCAAACTGTACGGCTGTGATCTGCGGGGGGCGGATCTGACCGCGGCCAATCTTGCCGAAGCCGATCTGAGCACTGCCTTGCTGCAGGGGGCGGTGCTGGATAAGGCTCGTCTTTCCCGGGCCAATCTGCATCAGACCCAGCTGGCCGATGCCAGACTCGCGCGCACAGAACTGCGCCAAGCCAATCTGACCAGTGCGGTGTTGGACAGATGTGATATGACCGGGGCCTTGCTGACAGAAGCAAATCTGACCAATGCCAGCCTGGTGGGGGCAAAACTTGCGAAAGCGGTGCTGGATGATGCCAATCTTACCGGGGCAAATCTGCAGGGGGCAAGTATCATTGATGGGGCAAGTCTGGTCAGGACCAACCTGACAGGCAGCAACCTGGGCAAGGCGGACTTGAGTCAGGCCAATCTGAGCCAGGCCAATTTGACCGATGCCTCCCTGCAGGAGGCACTGCTGAACCAGACGAATCTGCAGAATGCCTATCTGAACAATGCCGATCTCACCAACAGTGATCTGACCAGTGCCGACCTGACCAATGCCGACCTGAAAGGGGCCAATCTCACCGGTATCAATCTTTCCAGCAGTTTCAGCATGAATATCAGAACCTTCAGTTCCGTGCTGCTCAACGATATCCGCTTTACCCGTTTTGATTTGAGCAACGCCAATCTGACCAATGCCAAGATGTCCTATGCGGATCTGCGTTATGTGGATTTTTCCAATGCGGATCTGACCAAGGCGGATCTGACCAAGTCCAATCTGGGCAAGGCTGATTTCCGTTGGGCCAATCTCACCGATGCCAACCTGACCGAAGCTGAGGTAAAAGATGCCATATTCACCGATGCCGACCTCAATCGAGCCAATCTCGACAAGGTTGTGCTGTCCAATGCTGACATGCATAACGCCAAGAATCTGGACAGGGCCAGAAATGCCGATAGCGGTGAGCTGCGGAAAGTCGCGGAGCAGGGGGGGGGAGAGCAGCCGTTTGCCGGTGGAGGGGCGGCGGTGGCGGTAACAGATGCGGCTGACGACCTGCCGGCCGCTGAGAAGGGCAGGGCGGTCAAGATCTGGGGACTTAAAATGGAACATTCCGGCGTGATCCGGCAACCATTTAAAGATAAGCAGGATTTGAACGCCGCCTTTGTGGGCTTAAGTGAAATTGAGGCAAATCTGGTGAAGCATCGCATGTTTGCCTCAGGAGAGGCAGGGGTGCCGGCGCTGAAAGGGACTGTCATGGGAGTGCTGTACTCGGTCAATTTCATGCCGGGCAACCAGGAGATCCCGGTCACCATCAAATGGCTGAATCCGCAGAAAAAGGTGGTTGGCGTCGAATCAGTCAGCGCCGGTTATTGCCGGCGCCAGGTGGCATCATACAGTTTCACCGATGACAGCGAGCCCCCGCAGGGTTCCTGGATAGTGGAGTTTTATTATCAAAACCGCAAGATCGGCAGCCAGGAAATAGCCGTGGTCTCTGCCGAGCGTTTTGATGACCGGCGCAAGCGTTTGGAGTCGGCCCGGGAGTGATGGGAACAACCCCCATGAGCCATGAGCTAACCGCTAAACAACCCCTAAATAGCCTCTGACAGGGCCATTACCATGGCACCCTTGGCTGTGGTGTTCAGAGGGTCTTCCGCAATCCGGATCTCGGAAACAGCAATGGGAAGATTCACTTTTCCCAGGCTTCTCTCAAACAGATCCTGAAATCCCTTGGGCAGCACGGTGCCGCCGCTCAGCACAATGGGTACGGGTTTGGCGATTTTCGGGATCTTGTCGCTCTTCTTCATAACCTTTTCCAGGGTGTCGAGCAGGCTGGAAACCAGATCAACATAGTAAATGTCAAGGGCGGTTTCAATGCGGTCCTTGGGCGGCCTGGAGAGGTTCAGAGAGTTTTCCTTGATGGTTTTTATTTTTGTCGCCGGCTCTCCCAGGGAAACGCCGACCATGGAATCAATGTAATCGCCGCCCTTCTGGATGCTGAAGCTGATGACCGGCACGGAGAGGTAGGAAAGGCAGATGTTACACATGCCGCCGCCCATGCTGATGCCGAGGCCGGTGAAGTTGTCGTTTGACAGCTCAGCCATGATGGTGGCCAGTCCTTCATTGATGGAAATGGGTCTGTAGCCCAGGGCGGTCAGATACATTTTCAGGATCGATTCGTGGTAGACCACCGAGTTGAGTCCGTCCACCGGTTCGCCGGGGAGGCTGAAACAGACGATTTCGCCGGTCTTGTCAGGTCGGGTGATCAGGGTGTCGATAATGGCCTGCAGGACATTGATGCTCTCATCCTCCTTGGCGCTGAGCAGCCCTTTTTCCATGGTCCGCCGGGTGTTGGTGTTGAACATGTTGGCGAAATTTTCCGCCGAATAGCCCAGAATATAGAACTGGTTGTGTTTTTCCAGAAAGGTTACGTCGTTTTCAACGAGAATCTTCTTGGTGAATTTAGAGTAGGGAACGGTAAAAAAGGCGTTGAGCTGTTTAACCGTGTAAATGTTCCTGCCCTTATTCTGCGACATGACGATATGGCTGGTACCGATATCAAGGCCGATGGGGCCGGTCGGCTTTTCAGCTTCTTCGCCGATCTCTTTTTCCCTGGAAACAACCATCTTCTGTGATGCTTCAATAGCGGTCTCAATATGTTCCATATCCTGTGCCATACTTGTTCCCCCTTCCTCATCCTCAATATCGGGACTTGTTTGCATTACGCTTGTGGTAGATGGATCCGAAAAGCGATTGAAGGCCAACTGGTTTTTCTTTTTTTTGAAGTGCGACATTGGCGATTACCTGCTACCACAATATACCTTGTAGAAGCTAAAATATTTCGTATAATTTTGCTGCTATACTGGTAGATTCCTTTATATATAGTATCAATCCTTGATTATAAACAAATTTCTTACTTTGTTTCAAATATTTATCACTTAATTCATGAGAAATTCCATAACTTATCCGGAAGTTCTGCCCATAACTTCTGAAAAAGAGCGTATCATCGAGACAATACGCCACCACCAGGTGGTGGTCATTGCCGGTGACACCGGTTCCGGGAAAAGCACCCAGATTCCCAAGATGTGTCTTGACGCGGGACGGGGTGGGAAAAAACTGATCGGCTGCACCCAGCCCCGCCGTCTTGCCGCCACTTCCGTTGCCGCAAGAGTCCGCGAGGAACTCGGCACACTTGGTCATCTGGTCGGTTACAAGATACGCTTCAGCAATCAGACCGGACCTGGGACCCGTATCAAGTTCATGACCGACGGCATACTGCTGGCCGAGACCCAGAACGATCCTGACCTGCGGGCCTATGATACCATTATAATCGACGAAGCCCATGAGAGAAGCCTTAATATTGATTTTTTGTTAGGGATTCTCAAAAAAATCCTGAAAAAAAGAGCTGATCTGAAAATCATCATTACCTCGGCCACCATCGATACGGAGAAATTTTCCAGGGCCTTTGACGGGGCACCGGTCATCGAGGTGAGCGGCCGGACCTATCCGGTGGAGATTCGCTATGCCGGGGCGGATGAGGTGGGGCCTGACGAGTCCGCCAAACAGGACATGGGCTATGTGGAACAGGCCGTGGAGGCAGTGATGGAGCTGTGCCGTTCCGGGTCGGGCGGGGACATGCTGGTGTTCATGCCCACGGAACGCGACATCCGCGACACGATTGAACTGCTGGGCAAACGTTTCCGAAACGACGGGACGCGTCTGGGCATCAAGGAGAACGAACCGGAGATTCTGCCGCTCTTTGGCAGATTGTCCGGTGCGGATCAGAACCGCATCTTCAGAAAGAGCTCTGCCCGCAAGATTGTGGTCTGCACCAATGTGGCGGAGACATCGGTCACCGTGCCAGGCATCCGGTATGTGGTTGATACCGGGTTGGCCCGTATCTCGACCTACAATGTCAGGGCGCAAACCACCAAGCTGCCGGTCAGTCCCATATCGCGGGCAAGTTGCGACCAGCGGGCCGGTCGCTGCGGCCGGGTGGGGCCGGGCATCTGTCTCAGGCTCTACAGCAAAGAAGAGTATCTGGGGCGGCCGGAATATACCCTGCCGGAAATCGTTCGCGCCAACTTGGCCGAGGTCATCCTGCGTATGGTTGCCCTCAGGCTCGGCAGCCCGAAAAAATTTCCCTTTATCGATCCGCCGGCGCCCAGGGCTATCCATGACGGCTATAAGATGCTGACCGAGCTTGGCGCCATCGACCATAACCACAGGCTGACCGAACGGGGGAGGCTCATGGCCGGCCTTCCACTTGATCCCCGCATCAGCCGCATGATTATCAGCTCCCGGGAAAACGGCTGCCTGAGGGAGGTGGTGATTATCGCCGCCGCCTTAAGCATCCAGGATCCCCGCATCAGGCCGGCGGAAAACGCCCAGCAGGCCGATGCGGCCCATGAACGCTTCCGTTCCGACCGCTCCGATTTTCTCTCCTATCTCCATCTGTGGGACCTCTATGATGATCTGGTCCGCGGCAAGAGGAGCAGGTCCGCCATCGGCAAGTTCTGTAAGAACAATTTTCTGGCCTATCAGCGCATGCGGGAGTGGCGGGACATCCATGAACAGATCTGGTCCCAGCTTGCCACGGCGGGCAACAGCAAGGAGCACCATCTTTTTTTGAAATCATCCTGCCTTGCAGAACTTGAGGCGGATAAGGAAAAGATGTACGCCAAGGGCTATGATCAGATCCACCAGTCGATTCTCGCCGGCAGTCTGCGCAATATCGGCCTGAAAAAGGAAAAGAATATCTACCAGGGCGGCCAAGGCAAGGAGTTGATGATTTTCCCCGGTTCCGGCCAGTTCAACCGGGCTGGCCAGTGGATCATGGCTGCGGAGCTGGTGGAGACAACCCGGCTGTATGCCCGCACCGTGGCGGGCATCAGGACTGAGTGGCTTGAGCCCCTGGCCGGGGAGCTGTGCCGCTACAGCTACTCCGCGCCCCACTGGGAAAAGAAATCCGGGCAGGTTTCGGCCCTGGCCAAGATCACCCTTTTCGGGCTGGTCATCGAGGCCAATCGGCGGGTCAACTTCGGGCCCATCAAGCCGGAGGAGGCCAGGGGGATTTTTATCCAGTCCGCCCTGGTGGAAGGGGAGTGCGGCGGTTATTTTGACTTTCTGGAAAAGAACCGACAGCTGATCGCCAGCCTGGCGGATCTGGAAGACCGCATGCGCCGCCGGGATATCCTGGTGGATGACTTCCTGCTTTATGAATTCTACGACAAGCGGTTGCCTGCCGATGTCTTTGACCGGGCCGGGCTCATCCGCCTGGTAAAAAAAATGAAAGGGGATGATTTCCTGCGCATGCAGCGGGAGGATATCCTCAGGCAGCTGCCGGAGCGGGATGAACTGGCCGATTTTCCCCAGAAGATTCACTGCGGCGAGCTGACCCTGCCCCTCAGTTACTCATTTACTCCGGGGGAGGAACAGGACGGGGTGACGGTAAGCATCCCGGCTGATCTGACCGGCTATGTCCAGGCTGAAAAATTTGAGTGGCTGGTGCCAGGACTGCTGCTTGAAAAAATTATCTTTCTGCTGAAGGGACTGCCCAAGTCCATCCGCCGGCAGCTCATTCCCATTCCACGCACCGCAGCCGAACTGCTGCCGCAGCTCAGGCCTTATCAGGGATCGCTCTATCAGCAGCTTGAGGATTTCATCTACCGGAGATTCCGGCTGCAGGTTGACCGCAGTGCCTGGCCCAGGGACTCGCTGCCGGAGCATCTGCAGATGCGTTGCCAACTCGTTGACGGGGCGGGAAAACCTGTTGCCGGCAGCCGCGATTTTGCCGTCCTCATGAAAAGCCCGTCCCTGGGCGGCGGCAGCAGCCCCCGGCTTGAGGCATTGCGCAGGCGCTGGGAAAAGCCCCATGTGCAGGGTTGGGATTTTGCCGAGGTGCCGCAACGCATCACCATCAAGGACAAAGAGGGCAAGCTGGCCGGTTTCGCCTATCCCGGGCTGGTGGCCGAAGATGACGACAGTGTGTCCCTGCGCTTATTTTCCGATCCCGAGGAGCGGCGGAAACAGACAGTAGCGGGTTTGCGCGGCCTCTCCTGTCTGCAGTTTGCCAGACAGTGCAAGGCCCTGCATAAGGACCTTGTCCTGCCTCGGGTAAGCTGGCCTCTATATCAAGGCATCGCCTCCCATGAAGAGTTTCATGAGGACCTGTTCCGCTTTGTGCTGGATGAAATATTCAGTTGCCGGACCGGTCTGATCCCCGACCAGCAGGAATTTGACGAGATCGTGCAGACAGTTACGAAACAGGGACTCCATGGACCGGCCATGGAGATCATGCAGCAGGTTGTCGATGTTTTGCGGGAAAGAAGAGCAGTGCTTGATTTCATTGCCGGCATTGAGCAGAGTTGCCGCAAAAAGAGCAAGCTCGGTGTCAACCTGGCTGACTGCTCCCTTTTCAGACAGGAGGTGACGGAGTTGCTGCCCCCCCGTTTCCTGCAGAAAGTTAACCTGAGCGATCTGGGCCGTATTCCCCGCTATCTTAAGGCCCTCCGCATCCGCCTGGAGCGAAAAATGCTGAACCCGGCCAAGGATGCGGAAAAGGCCGCCCAGCTTGGGGTGCACCAGGAGAGGCTCAAACATTTTCTCGAACAGGACGGTCTCTCCGCCGAGCAGCTGCAGCTGGTCCGTGAATTTGCCCTGATGATAGAGGAGTTCAAGGTTTCGCTCTTTGCCCAGGAGCTGAAAACGGCATTCCCCATCTCGGCCAAGCGGCTGGACAAGATGTGGCTGGAAACCAGAAAAGCCTTTGAAAATTTTTGATTGTGTGTTGATAATGGAAAGGTGAATTATCTCACCACTTTTTTATCGTTTTCCGCTCTCAAATACCTGCAATAATCCATCGAGGAGTTTTATCGTGAAAACCACCATCAGGGTTCTTGCCGGCATCGTCGTTGTTGTTCTTCTCGTCATTGCCGGGCTTTCCGCCTTTGTGCATTTCTATTTGACCGGAGACAGGCTGGAAGCCATGCTTGTCCCTTCTGCGCAAAAGGCCCTTGGCCGGGATATCACTCTCGGTCGCATCGATGTCAGCCTGTTTCAGGGCATTACCGTGGACGGTTTTACCGTCAAGGAGCCTGACGGCAAGCAGGATTTTGCCTCAGCCGGAAAATTTATTCTGCGCTATGATCTCATGCCCCTGCTGCAGAAAAAACTGGTTGTCAGTGAAATCAGACTGGAACAGCCTGCGGTGCGCATCTTCCGGGATGACAAGGGCAGATTTAATTTCAGCAGTCTGGCCATGCTGGCAAAACAGGGCAGTGCGTCAGCGAGCAGCGAAACGCCATCCGCCCCGGCCGAGGCACTCCCCCTGGCCCTGACCGTGGATAAGATTTCCGTGCACAGGGCGCATCTGCTCTTTTCCGACGCCAAGGGAGAGATGCCCTCCATCGATGCCCTTGCCGATGTCAATGTCGGGCTTGACCTGGCCCATGGCATGGACTCCCTGCGTTTTAAAGGGGATGGCAAGTTTGAGCTGACAGCCGTCTACCAGGGGCTTGAACCGCGCATTAACGGCACCCTCGTTTTCAACGAGCAGCAGCTTTCCTCCCACGTTGAAGTGGCTGTGCAGGATGAAAAGATCAGCCTTGACAGCAAGGTTGACAATTATCTCAAAAAACCTAGCGTTGAGCTCAATGCCGCCGGCAAACAGCTCAATATCGATAAACTCCTTGCCATGGCAGGAGCGCTCACCGGGCAGGATACGGCAGGCAAACAGGGAGCGGGCAGGACACAGTCCTCAGCTGCCGGACGCCAAGGAGCGCCCCCGGCTGCCCTGGCCACGAAACTGCCGCCCGGATTGACCGCCCACGGCCACATTGAGGTGGAGAAGGCCACCTACCAGGGGCTTGAGATGAGCAACCTGCATCTGATTTACCGTCTGGAAAAAAATATTCTTACCGTACAGGAATTAACGGCCGATACCGCCGAGGGGAGCATCGCCACCAATCTGACCGTGGACTTGAATGAACCCGGTCTGGCCTATCAGGGCACAATGGTCCTCAAGGCGGTGCAGCTTGCCCTGCTGCAGGATGCCCTTTTCCCGAATATTACCGAGAAAATTTCCGGGGGGCTGTCAACGGATGTCAGCTATTCAGGGGCTGGTATGGACTGGCCTGTGCTGCGTGACCGGTTAAGTGCTGATGGTAACTTTACCCTGATGGACGGGAAGATCCTCAACTCCGGCGTTGCCCGTTCCATTGCCGATCTGCTGGGCCTGCCGGAGCTGCAGGATTTCGTCTTTTCAAATCTCAGCGGCAATGCCAAGGTCAGCGAGGGAAACGTTAACCTGACCAGCAGCATGGAGGGCAGGGATCTGAATATGGAGGCGGCGGGCCGGATCGGCCTTGACAAAACACTCGATCTGCCGCTGACCTTGCAGCTGGCGCCCGAGTTGAGCCAGAGACTGCAGCAGAAGGCTTCCATTGCCAGGTATCTCGCCAATGAACAGGGCAGGACCACCATCCGGCTGAAACTCGCCGGCACCCTTGACCATCCGCAGCCGGTGCTTGACACCGCGTCGGTGCAGAAACAGGTGGGGGAAACTTTATTGAACAAGGCCCTTGGTGAAATTGACCGTTCATCCGCGAAAGATGCGGCAGGCACCGAGGGAGATCAGCAGAAGCCTCCCCAGCCAAGCCTGGAAGAGACCGGCAGGAGTCTGCTCAAGGGACTGCTGGGAAAATAGCAGCTTGGGCATGAACGGCATGTTTGGGTCAGATCGTTGAAAATGGAATAAGGCAAGAGGCAAGAGGGAAAAGGCATAAGGGAAAAGGCAAGAGTCATAAGGCAGGAGGCAAAAGGCATAAGGGAAGAGGCCTAGGGCAAGAGGCACAAGACAGGCGTGATGAACTGGTAAAAAAGAGAGTTACGCTGTTCCCCCGCCTTTGCCGGGGTTGACGACTTCTTGCGAGCTCATCCGGAGTGAAAAGCCTGCCACGGTCTGTTTACTTTCTTATGCCCTATGCCTTTTGCCTTATCCCCTTTTCCCTTCCTTATGCCTCTTGCCATACTTTGCTCAACCGCCGGTTTCCCGGCCATCAACATCGTCTGAGTATTGCTGCCCCAGGGTGAGCGTGTACAGCGCCTTTTTGTAGGACGTTGATTGCGGCTTAAGCTGAACCGCTTTTTCCAGCTGGCGCAGGGCCGCATCGGTGTCTCCGGCTGCCAGATAGGATTTGCCCAGCCAGTAGGCGGCCGAGGCATTGTTTGGCTCAAGTCTGACATTGACCTTGCTTGCCTGCAGGGCCTTCTGCAAATGGAACTCTGCCCGCTCCCTGTTGCCTGCCTGCAGGAAAGTCTTATGCAGGGAAAGGTTGGTTGCGACGTTGCCCGGAAATCGTCCGTATTTTGTTATATCAATCACCATCGCCCTGGTGTTGATCTCCTTAAACTGCTCTTCCTGTCCCATCTTCTGATAACAAGCGGCCAGGTCGCGCAGGGTTGCGGTGTTTTTCTGATCCTTTTCCAGGAGAAGCTGATAGAGTACCGCCGCATTGCTCCAGCTGTTGTAGCGTCCATAGCGTTCCGCAAATTTTGCCATACCGTTGTCAATCCGGGAATCCATCTCGGTTTTCAGGCGCGGTAGGGTGTAGCAGATCGAGGTGGTTGTTGCGGCAAGTCCGGTGCCGACAATCAAAATCAACATCATTGCCACGGCATAACGCGTGGATAAATGATAAGCGCTTTTCCCCTGGTGTTTATGCTTGAGCCAGTAGTGGTTGGTAAAGATGGCCAAGGCCAGGGAAAGCAGGATTTCAGCGATCTCTGCTTCGTTGAAGAGGAAAATCCGCAGCTCAAACAGGGCTGCCCCGACAAAAAACGGCCAGAGATACGCAGGCGGCGCCGGAATACCCTTCATATTGATCCACACCGCGGGTTTCCAACTGACTTTCAGTTCAAGAGGGTAGATGACCCCGTAGATAATAAAGCCAAAGGCAAGCAGTATTTCAATGATGCGCTTCAGCAGGGTGTTGTAAGGACCTGTGAAGAAATTATGCAGATTTGTTTCCTGTTGCAGATTGTGCGAACGGAAAAAATCAGGGGGGGCAATGTTGAACAACCGCTGCCCCCAGGAAATTTCTTCCCCGGTAACGTAGAAACAGGCCAGGGCCAAGACGGCGAAAAAAAGCCAGAAACGGCTTTTTGCCAGAGCCAGTCGAACTGAGAAGAATAAGGCGATGGCAAAGAAATAAAACTGGCTCCACTCGCCGAGCAAATCCTCATAGGTGGCCCAGATGAATGCCATCGGGAAGCGGGAGACGACAACAGCGAAAAGGACCATGATAAAAAGAAAGAGACTGTAGCCAGTGATTGTGTCGATTTTCCGGTTCATTGCGCTTTTCTCCGGCACCTTGCGGAAAGAGGAGCCCCCCACCAGGGGAGTGAACTGCAACCTGGTGAGGGGTGGGGGAAAGAAGAAGTTTTAACCTATGGTACTACTACTCTTAATGATGATCATCTGAATCAAAATGGAGCGATTTACCGTCACTGTCGTCTTCGTGGTCATGATCGTCGTTTTGATCATGGTTACCGCAGTCTCCTGTAGTGTCGACCTTGGCGGTCCAGTAGAGACCTGTTTCATAGTTCGGCGCCTGCCAGGAGAAGCTGACCGGGGTTGTCTGGTTGCTGCGCAGATAGACTTCCCGGCAGAGATGGCCGACCGCGGTGCCGACGGCATCGAAGGCCATCATTTTAACCGCAGCGTAGACGCTTCTGCTGGTGTTATTTTTGACTGAGGCGGAAACCGTAGAGGTGGAGTTCATTTTTACGGATCCCGCGGCCAGCGCCATTCCTGTGGTGAAGAAAGCGAGAAGAATCGCCAAGGTAATTATTTTTGCAAATTTCATATTATATCCTCATATATCGATAAAATTTTCACTTTTCCTACTCAGTAAATACGTTTGTTAACCCTTGCAAACTTAAGGAGTAACCGTGTTCGGCGCATTGATGGTGATAGCAAAGTCCGCGGGACCATCCGTGCCCGGCTCTGTGGTGGCGGTGGTTTCATCAAAGGTCGGTGTGACGCGCAGGGTGAAGTTGCCGGCAGGCAGAACACCTACGTTGAGAAATGCATTGATGTTGACATTGGCCAAGTCGTCGATGTCGCCCGGCAGCCAGTTCGGGTTGGCTTTAATGGTGTCAAGTTCAGCAGCGGTCAATTCAATCGGCTGGCGGATATCTGTGCCGACTACGGCAGGAATATTCCAGGTGCCGTCGGCATTCATGGTGATGTTAACGGACTCGCGGTAGGTTACCCAGGTGGTGTCGCAACCGAGGTTGTCGGCACATGTCTGGTCGCAGTCGGCGGTGGCAACACCGGTGCTGCCTGCTTCCTCGTCAAAGTTGCCGGGGCAGCTTGCCATCAGGATGTTGTCGGTGTATACGATCCCGTCAGCGTCAAAGTAGAGAGCGCCTTTCAGGTTGCTGGAGGGCAGCCACTCACCGAACAGGTCGGTATGAACGGCCGACATATCAGATGCTACGATGTGGGTCTGGTTGGCGGTCATCAGGAAGGTGGCCCGTACGTAGGGGTTGAAATAGCCGTAAGAGGTATGGTGCTGATCCGGTGCACCAAAGAGACCGTGGGCCTGCAGGGCATCAAGCTCACCCTGTTTCATGATGTCGCTGGTGGTCGGAACGGTGTAGTCATAGCTGGCACCGTTGCGGGCTGCGAAGGAAAGACCGTCACCTGCACCTGCTTCGGTGAAGTTGCCGTTGGCATCAAGAAAACCGAGCTGCATGGTGAAGCCGGTGACCCGGGAACCTGTCTGGTTGCCGTATTTCATCAGGAGGCGGTAAAGATCGGTCTGGCCGTTGTTTTCCACGTTGAAGGTCAGGTCGACCGGAGCGTCAATTACATAACTGACGACTTTGAAGCGCTTGCTTGACTGAAAGGGGTCGGAACATTGTTTTTTGTCAATACCCCACCAGTCGTCCATCTCGGTGATGTCATTGCCGCTGCCGTCCAGAACAACGGTTGAATCTGGGTTCCAGCCGGCTGACATGATGCAGTTATCGCCGGTTTGGTCATCGCCATTGACGATGCTTAGGCCCGGACCCTGGGTGTCTCTCTCTTTCCAGGTCATGGCGCCGACAATGGTGCCTGTGCCATCGAGAATGGCATTTGAACCACCACTGTATTTGGCCCAGCCGCTCGGCATGAAACCATCTGCGGAAATCGCGCCGGTGTTGGGATCAGTCAGGTAGCCCGGCTCAATGTAATTGTATTGGTCAAATACAAAATCTGGAGTGGTGATGTTGGTTGGGGTGCGGGGTGTAACATTGCTCTGGTCCCAGTCGGTGATTACGCCGGCCTCGGCAACACTGAAAGTTGCCAGTGCACCTAAAGCAACTGCTGCTGAAATTACTTTTCTTGTTTTCTTCATTTAGCAATCCTCCGTTTTTGTTGACGAATTTTGATGGCCTCGTATTTATGCCCCCCTGAGGGGTAAAATATTCCCGGTGCCGAATTTTGTGAAGATAAATCAGGAATTTATCATGCACAGCCCGGCTGCCGGGGAGGTTTCCACGAGGCAGTCAATTTTGAAGGGCTCCAGAAAAAGCGGAGCCATTCTGGATAAGTTTATGTGCGGCAATTTGCCGCTGTGGCAATTTGCCGCACTGGCTACCCTGAAAGCATAATGGATGCCAAGTATAGTGAGTTGACTGGAATGATATCGGATGTTATCTGTAATTATTTGTAATTGTTGAAATAAATAGAGATATTTTTGTCAGGAATGAATAGGAGAGAGGCAAAGAGTTAATCCTGCAAGGAAATGTAAAGGACTGCAGTGAACAGAAACTGGGGAGAAACTGATCAGATACTGTTTATATCAGTTTGAGTGGTGGGCATTGTGCTGGTGTAAAAACTGTAAAAGTTTCCTCCCTGCTTTTTTGCCTCGGTCAGGGCGGTGTCGGCATTGCGCAAAAGGGTACTGCCGTTACTACCGTCACTGGGGAACAGGGTGATACCGATGCTGAGGATAAGATCGCCACTGCCGAAAATATGAAACGGCAGGTGAAATTCCTGCATGATTTTGCCGGCAACAAGCTTGGCATCCTGTTGATCGTTGAGGTTGGTCAGAATGATGGCAAATTGGTTACGCTTCATCCTTGCCACGGTATCTGTTTCCCTGACAGACTGCAGAAAGCGTTTGGCTGCCTCCTGCAGAATCAGCTTGCCCGTATCGTCGCCTGCGTCGATAATGGCGGAAGAAAGGTCCAGATAGATAAGAAGCAGGGCCGACAGTTTCTGTGAGCGTTTGGCCAGACGCAGGGTATGCTCCAACCGGTCATGGAGAAGATTGTGATTGGGCAGATGGGTCAGGGGATCGAAATTCGACATGCTTTCCCTGTTGTCCAGGTTGCCTTTCAATTCTCTGATATCACGGGCCAGACAGACCACCCCCTCAACTGTTCCCGATGTGCTGTAAAAAGTTGTGCCGGAAAAAAGAACAGAAATCAGGATATTATCCCTGGTCCGTAGCATCATCTCAAGGTTGGTAATGGATTTGCCCTGCAGCAGCTCTTCAAAAATTGTCTGAATGGTGGCACCGGTACCATATTCACTGAAAATGTGGTTGGCCGGTTGGTTGAGCAGTTCCTCTTCATGGTAGGAAAGAAGATTGAGGGCGGATTGGTTGACCCTGGTGATGGACAGAGTCGGCGACAGGACCAGCAGGCAGTCTGACATGTAATTGATGATGTTGTCCAGATAGTTTCTGGATACCGAAATTTTTTTCAACTCCTCGGTCATGCCCCAGAAGGAGAGGGCGAGACTGCAGATTTCATCCGCCGAATCACAGATCTGCGGTTTCTCGACCGTTTTTCCCCTGCCAAAGTTGTCGATCAGTTCCTTAAGATTTTTCAAGGGGGTGATGAGCTGTCTGTTGGCCAGGAGATTGATGGCCAGGGTGGCAATCAACAGCACGGCAATGAACAGGAGGTGCAGCAGGCGGGAATTGCCAGCAGCCCGCTGTTTGTTGTTTTTTATTTCATTAACCACCGTTTCGGTGAGCTGGCCGGTAATTTCCTTAAATTTTACCAGCAGACGTTCTCTGACTTTGCCGATGCGCAGCAGCAGCTGGGTGTGTTCAAAGATATCGGTGCGTTGGGACATCTGCATATACTGGTCAGCGGCCAGGTTGAAGTAATCCTCATATGCGTCGCGCAATGTCAGGAGCTGCGAGTAGAAGCTCATGTCCTGACTGGATGCCATCTGCACCATTTCGTTGAGCAGAGAGCTGATCTCTTCATGATGCTCGCGGGCCTTGGCCAACTCATCGGTTTCTCCGGTAATCAGGCCGCCTTCAAAATGCATGGTCTGTTCATTGAAAAGGGTGAAAATTTTCCCCCCCTTCAACGCCAGAGGGAAATGGATTGCCTCGAGCCTGGTGAGACTGTCGGTGATACGGATATTGGAGATTGATGTGGCGATGGTGGCAAGCAGGTAGCCCAGCAGGGCAATGGCAACGCAGCTCCATACCTTTGTCCTGATGTTGTTTAGGATTTTCATGACATTGTTGTCCCTGTCTCCAGCATTTAGCCGAAGACGTCAACGGATGACAAGCAGTTTTACCCTGGAATCCAGAGATTCTTGCCTGATAAAGCCTATGGCATCTTTGGCGGACGCTACAAAGTCCTTGACCTCTTCATCGTTGTTCATGACCCGCGGCGGGATTCCTGAACCGTTAAAGAGCATCTTTTTCCGATAGAGCAGATACTGCAGGGAAGTTTTTTTTAAAATGTCCCGGCAGAAAGAAGCATACACCTCCGGCTCATTGTTTACCACGACATGGATGTGTTCGCCCTGGGTCCATTCCGTTTTCTTGCTGAGAAAAATACGCTCGGCCGCCCGCCAGGTAATTCCTGTGAGGGGGTTGTCATGGTTGACCACCAGAATGATCTCGGCGGCAAGACAGGAACCGGGCGCCCCGTAAAGCATGAGAAGCAGCAGCAACATGATTGTTTTCAACGGTTTTCCCATGGAATTCCTAATCATGCTCAGAAATTAAAGGACGCTTTAACCGCACCGTACTGCCAGTATCTTTCGGTGCCGTCCGGGTTGAAAAATTCAAGCAGCAGGGCCGAGCCGTCAACTATGTGCCACTCGCCTTTGACTGTCCAATTTTCGTTGATGTCGTAACGGACACCAAAGCCCCAATCCTTTCTCCAGGGGGTGGAATTGTACCTGCCGCTGGCATGGATGGAGTAGTCCTTGTTGTATTTATCTTTCCAGTATTCGTCGTAGAGAACGGAAAAGCCTAATCTGTCGGTGGCGCTGTAGGTGAGCATGACGTACCAGGCCTGGTTGGGGCCATCAAAGGTGGTGACGTCGTAGAGGGTTTGCGTGCGGTCGTTTTCTCCGTATTCCGCGCTCAACGAGAGGTTCCACCAGGCGTATTCCAGGGAAAAGACAAAGTAGCTGTTGGTTTTATATTCGCCTATTTTTACATTGTCCGCGTAGGATGTATCCTTCTGGCTGACATAGGAGATTCCCAGGCGGAGATTTTCAATGGGAGGAGAGTAGATGAGGTTTGCACCATACAGGTAGTCGTTGTCGCGGTCGCATTGGTTGATGTGGGAGGGGAGAAGTGGATCGGGATTGGGGGATGTCAGGTTATCGGCCAGCCGTCTGTTGATGTTGGCCAGGGTGGAATCATGATAAACTGAGTCGCCCTCATATTTGATGCGTCCGTAAAAGAGTTTATAGTCAAAGTCTCCGAAGGCATCCAGTGCCACGTTGCCGTAAAGTTCCCCCCCCCATTGGGCGAGCCAGGTGTCGCGTCGTGTTTCATCATAGATGCTCTGGGGGAGAAAAATCATGGGCCGGAGAAAGTCGGAATCCCTTTCCGTATTATAGAGGCCCAGGGGAATCTTGACCTTGCCGAGTCGTACGCCGGCCCAGTCCTGGAAGCGGTAATCCACCAGTCCCCAGTCCAGACGGATACGGTTGTCACCGTAGTTCCCCATTTTCCTCGACATAATCTGGCCGCCGAAGCGGAGTTTGTCGGTAAAGCGCACGTTCAGATTGACGCCGATTTCATTGAAATCAAAGGTGCCGCCCAGGCTGTCCGACAGGAAGTTGTTGCCGGAGCTGTCAAGATAGCCCTGTGAGGCAAAACCGTGCAGCTGAATCTTCTCATTCAGATCATAGGCCGCAAGCGGCATCGGCAGAAGAAGTGTAAAGATGGCAAGGATGATTATGGTTATTTTTTTCAGTTGCATGATCTCCAAGAATATCTGTAAGGAAACAATGCGTCAACCGGCAATATGCGGTCTAAGCCTGTGGGTTGGCATTCAGGGCATGGGAATCGTTTTCAGGTTGTCGGTTTTCTGATATCGAAATCATTGATTTTTTTACGGAGGGTGGTGGGTGAGATGGCTAATTTCAGCGCGGTATGGGTAATGTTCCAGTCGTTTTCGAGAAGGGCATTGGTAATATGAGATTTTTCCGCCTCAGCCAGTGTGAATGGTTCGGCTTGTTGAGCAGAGGCAGCAGGGGTTCTGGTCTCCTGCCAGACGATGTCTTCGGCAAGAACTCTGTTGTCTCGGGAAAGGGCCGCGGCCCGGGTCAAGACATTTTCAAGCTCTCTGACATTGCCCGGCCAGGCATAATTTATCATTTTTTTCATGGCAGCCTCGGAAACGGATGGCAAGTCACAATGCAGCTTTGAGCTGATTCTGGCCAGCAGACTGTCAACCAGCAAGGGGATATCCTCCCGACGGGACCGCAGCGGAGCGATATTTAAAGTGGAGACGTTCAGTCGGTAAAAAAGGTCCTGTCTGAATTGCCCTTGCTCCACCATGCCTTGCAGATCCCGGTGGGTGGCCGTCACTATCCGCGCTTTGAGGTGAATAGTCTCAAGCCCGCCAACCCGGACAAATTCCTCTTCCTGCAGCACGCGCAACAGTTTGCTCTGCAGGTCAAGGGGCATGTCGCCTATTTCATCAAGGAACACAGTCCCTTCCCCGGCAAATTCCATTTTGCCGATTTTGGTCTTATCCGCGCCGGTAAAGGCCCCCTTTTCATAGCCGAAGAGTTCACTTTCCAGCAGGGTCGGTACAACCGCCGAACAGTTAATGGCCACAAAAGGCATACCGGGGGAGGAGGAGGCATGAAGAATTTTTGCCACCAGCTCTTTGCCTGTGCCGCTTTCTCCCTGGATCAGGACAGTGACCCTGCTGCGGGACAGGAGACCAATCTGCTTCAGCAGTTCAATCATTTTAGGATGGGCGCCGATGAGATCGTCAAGGGAAGGGCGGGCTGTGACAGGCTTTTCCGCCTGGGGCGATTGCGTTTTTTTCTTGCGGTCTTCCACCTTTTCAACCATGGCAAAAAGCTCATCAAGATCCAGAGGTTTGCGAAGATAATCAAAGGCGCCCTTGCGCATGGAATCAATAACAGCCTTGTTGTCGGGATTGCCGGTCATAATCACCACGCACAAGGCATGGTTTTTTTCCAGCAGTGCCGGCAAACCCTTCAGTCCGCTCTGGTCCGGCAGATTGAGGTCCAGCAGTATGAGGTCCGCTTCCACAAGTCCAGCAGTCTCCATCCCTTCATGCATGGTGTGGGCAAGATATGTTTTATGTCCGACAGACTCGAGCTGGATCTGCAGACTGCGGCAGAGAAGTTTGTCATCATCAATAATCAGTATTACGCTCATCAGCGTGGCCTTCCGTTGAAAGTCATTGAAAATCGTGCTCCACCATCTCGATTGTTGCCGGCAAAAACCGAACCACCGTGAAATTCAACAATCTTTTTCACATTGGCCAGCCCTAATCCGGTCCCTGTTTCCCTGGTGGTATAAAAAGGTTGAAAAAGATTACTTATCTGGTCTTCCAGGATTCCCGGCCCCTGGTCCTTGATAATAATAGTAAAACCACCAGCGGCCTTGGCCTGTTCGCCGATGATTTGCACCGTACTCTTGTCGGGCGACCACTGGATGGCATTGTCAACAAGATTGATTAATGCCTGGACAACCTGTTTCTTGTCGACGCTTATTGATGAGCTGCCCAGATTGTCGATGATCTCCAGTGAAATGATCTTATCGGCGGCTTTCTGAGTAAGAATTTCCTGTACCTCTTCAGCGATCTCCCGGAAAGTCACCTCTTCAAGATGTAACTGAATCGGTTTGCTGAAATGGAGCAGATCGGAAAACATCGATTCAAGCCGTTTCACCTGGGAGATGGCTATGCTGGCCATTTCCGCATAGGACGGATCATCTTTTACTTTACGCGCCAGGGCCTGCAGGTTGATTTTGACGGAAGAGAGGGGGTTGCGCATTTCATGGACAATGCTGGAGCTCAGTTTCCCCACTGCGCTGAGGGAAATGGTCTGAATCATCAGCCTCTTGTTGGCGTCTAGGGTATCCAGCATGGCGTTGAATGCCTCGCCGACATCATTGAGATAGCGGTCTTTAAAACCAGGGAGCCGTTCCTGGTGATTGCCTTCCGAGATATGCCGGGCAACCCGTGCCAGTTCATCGAGAGGATCAGACACGTTACTTGCCGTCCGCCAGGAGCCGATAAGGATGAGAATGAGGATTGCCAGGGCTGTGCTGCTGCCTATGCCTCTGTATCTCTCGATTTCCTTCATGGCGTGCATTTTGTCAACTTCAACGATGAGAATCCAGTCCATCTCCGGAATGGGCGCGGCAACGGAAAAAACAGAAACACCCTTGCAGTCTCTTCTTTTCTGCAACTGCCAGTATGGCCCTTGCAGGAGATTTTCAGTAAAGGTTATGGTGCCGGAACATGTATCTTCATAGGCCACAGGAGATGCCTGATACAGAAGTTTCCCATCACCGGAAACGAGATAAATCTTGCCGCTTTCGTCAAGATCCGAGGTGTCGGATAAAACCCGTTTCAGGGACTTTGTCGTATTCATTTCAGCGATAATATAAGCAGCTGGATGGCCATTGCGGTCAAGCACGGTTTGCCCAAGGGGCAGGATAGTATCCTTGTCAGGCGTCAGATACGGACTGTCCGTCAAAAGTATATCGGGAATGACGAATTTCTTTTTGAAATCACTGGAAGGGGGAGGTATTTGCAACTGCGGATTTTCATTGAACTGGCAGATAACAGACCAGTTTTGATCATAAACAGTCAGAGATTTGTATTTTGAGTGACCCTTGAAGAGTCCCTGAACCGCAAAATCCAGAGTCGTGAGATCTTTCTTGGTAATTGGAGCGTCTTTGGAGGAGAGCTGGATGCCTATTCTGAAGAACTCCTTTTTGGTGTGTCGTGTCCATTCTCTTAACCAGAGCAATCTTGATTTCAGGGAATAACTCAGGTGCTCAATTTCCAGTTTTTCAATGGCCTTTTTGCCGAAATAATGATTTTGAAAAGCAAGAACGAGCAAAGGTACAAGCCCGGTCAAGGCCATGTAAATAAAAATTTTCCTCTTGAGATTGGAAAAGGGCATGGTTGTTTCAGACCAACAGCGTTATCCGCAATGCTGTGTTATTTAGTGAGAGTTTGTTCGTAAAGAGTAAATAAAATTTTGGTTCTCACATCCATCTTTTTGCCGCCTTTGTCCGCTTCTCAATCACCGGTAAGCGGGACCTGCGAAACTCCGAAAACCACGACGGAATGCAGCCGCGCCTATGGTTTTATGCCGTGAAGCAATGCCCTTTGGGCGTTCAATCGTTGCAGACAAATCCCCCTCAAAATACGGCGTGATTCCCTGAAAAGCTTATTTCCGGATAAGCTCTTGATCCTTGCATGGCCGTGAAAAGAAATAATTAGTTTTTTAACAAGGAGGTGAGATTCATGCAATCCGGAAAAGTAATCATTTAAATATGTAGCAGAATTTTACTGCTGATGCTCTTAAAAAAAAGGATAAAAAAAGCCCCGGAAGAAACCGGGGCTTTTTTGCTGCATCCGCAGAAACGTTGATTATTTATTAATCGGCGGATTGTGGGCGTTGATATGACAGTCGAGACAACGCGGGAATTTTTCCAGCATTTTGGGATCATGGGGCTGATTATGGCAGTTGGTGCACTCCGGAATCTGGCCATGCTTTTCATGGCATTTGGCGCAGGCAACTCCGGAATGTTTGCTTGGGGAGGCTGCCCAGACATTATAGACCTGGTCATGGCAGGCGCCGCATGTAGCCTCGGTTCCGGGCTCATAGGTGATTTCCAGCGGCCGGTGTACGGGATGGCATGATTTGCAGGCCTCCACCGGTTGGTCGGGAATATGGGGCTCATGGCATTCCATACAGGATGGGATATTGCCGTGTTTGGTGTGATGACAGGTGCTGCAGCCCTGCTCGGTATGGGCGCTGGGGAATTGCGTCAGTTCACCCGCAGGACCGGTATGGCAATTGGCGCATTGACCGGCCAGTAAATCGTTCATCGGAACATTAAGCGGGGTATGCGGGATGATATGGCAGGTCGTGCAGTCGAGAAAGTTCGCCCCATGGGGTGGTTCGGTGTGGCACTGGGTGCACTGCGGCATAATTTCCTTCCAGTTATTTTTGGTCGGATTGTATGAATGAAATTGCTGGTGGCAGTCCTGGCAGTTGATGCGATGACGACCGCCGTCATTTTTGATCTTGTTGAATACGGCGATATGGCATTGGGCGCATTGCATTACGGTCAGAGGTTCTGGGGTCTGGGCATAAAGATCGGAGCCATTTTTGGCCGACGGTGCGACAGCCGGCTGCTCGGCACTGGCAAGGAGCATAGGGGCTTTATCATTTCCGTTCTTTACCTCTGTTCCGCGTTCTGTAGCATTGATCGGCATACAGGAAATGGCCGAGGAAATGAAAAAAACGGAGAGGACATTATAAAGAATTTTTCTTTTCTTTTTCATAACATATTCCTTTGTTCAATAAGTAGCAGAACACAGAATATTCTGTGTGATAGGCGAATGGGGAAAAAAAAGAGTGAGCAGTATCTCCGCTCACTCTTTTTAAAAAAACTGTTACTTGGTCACATCATGGGCAATGCCGTGGCAATCACCACAAATTGGGAATTTCTTCATCATATCCTCGGGATGTGGTACGCCATGGCAATCCTGGCACTTCGGAATCATCTTGTGCTGGGACTTGTGGCAATCGGCACAAGAGCGTTCATGGTGTTTGGTGGTGTTGGCCATCAACAGGTCATAAGCGGTCTGATGGCAGGATGCACACAGTTTGGACGGTGTATCGTCAGGATAGGTAACCTGTAGAGGCATATGCGGTTTGTGGCAACTCAGGCAGTCACTCTGTACCATGTCTTCAGAGTGGGGGGTATGACAGTTGGTGCAGCTCGGCAGCTCGCCATGGGCGGTATGGCAAGTGGTGCAAGACTGTTCGGTATGTTTGCTTAGATTCTGTTTCAACTGGTCAATCTGATCGGTATGACAGGTAAGGCAGGGTTCGGTCAGATTATCGGCAAGGGTGATCTTAAGCGGCGTATGGGGGTTTGTGTGGCAGCCCAGGCAGCCTTCGAGTTCAAAATGTTTTTCGTCTGTATGGCACTTGCTGCATTGAGGGATAATGTCGGTGTTTTTTGGAGGATGACCCTCATGGCAGTCAATACAGGTGACTTCGGTCTTATGTTTACCGCCTGCACTTTCAATGGCCTGTGGTGCGGCATCATGGCATTTTACGCAATCATCGACGGTCAAAACAGGACGCTCGGTATCTTGAGCCAAGGCAAAGGGTGCCGCTGCCCCTGTAGTCAGGAAGATTGCAAAAGTTGCTGCCACCGTGTGTTTCATCAATTGAATCTTGTTATATTTTTTGCTCATTTTCACTTAAATTATCCTCCTGATGTTGAAATTAAGCGTATAACCAACCGAAAGTAAAATTGATTTTCTTTTTTTTGGTAAAGGCAAAAGTTAATGAAAAAAGGAAATTCCAGAATAGACAAACTATTTGCGAGGCGTTAAATATAAAGGTCTAACACGCAGATATGGCAAATAGTTGCCATAGTCTGACAAAAAAAGCAATAATTTAGTCAGAAGGATGGTTAAAAAAATGCAAGGAGTTGTGAGTATCAGGTTTTAAAACTGTCCAGATTGTCTTTCAACTTGCGGAAAGCATCACCAGTTTTCGCTGATTTTTGGAGAGTTTTTTCAAGTTGCGCCTGATTTTCCTGGGCCAGCTTTATTTTTTTCTGCAGAGAACCGGTGCAGTCGTTAAGGGTTGCAGCCATATCCTGCAGAATGTCATTTCTTCGCAGTTTTATTTCCGAGCGCAGGTCACCTTCTTTCAAGTCTTCCAGGCGCTTTTCGATGCGGTAAAGAGGTCCGGCTATTCTCTGGGGAAGAAAAATTACCACGATAAGGGTACCCACAAAGCTCACCGCGGATCCGGCAGCTATGACCGGCAGCAGAAGATCGCTTACCCGGCGGATTGTCACATGGGCTGAGTAGAAGCTGTCGGTAATTTCGCTTCTGGCGTAAAAATAAAGAATCACTGCAGCAACCAGGGAGCTGATCAGAACTTGCGCTGTCATGCGTAGGAAAAGCCATTTCTGGAATTCCCGCTTCACGTTCAGATTGAGTTTTTTTCTTTTGTGTTTGTATGGATTCATGGCAGTCAGTGCTTTTTGCTGGCGGAACAGTTCTGTTAAAATTTGTCCGGATGACAACCTAAACAGAGTTCCTTTCGCGATGATTTGATGAGTCTGTATTCAATGTTTGCTGCATGGTTAATGTGGCAGGTCATGCAGGAGATACGACCGTCCGGCAGGGTTGGATACTCGGGGGGTATTTTTGTTTTTCCCCTGGGTAGAATATTGACCGGGTGGGATTTCTGCTGGTTGAAGCCCTCGTGGCAGGTCGTGCAGACAGTCATGCTGCTGTATTTTTTATTTGTCAAAGAAATATGTTCCTCTGTCATATCAGTTGACTGGCCTGATTTTTTGAGGATGATCTGCCTATCTGCGGGTTCATCAGCTGCAGTTCCGAGAGCGATGGATACCGGTTGATTGGCTGTCAGTTCAAGTATGATATTTTTATCGTTAGTGGTAAAAAAGCTGTTTTTTAAGACAATTTTATCACTGCTGACCTTTTGGTTTTCGGACGCAGATGCAAGCAATGGGGAAATGTCCGCAGTGGAGAAGCTGAAAATAGGAGAGGTGGAGCTGTTGCCGAAAATATCCTGGCATGTGATGGCAACCTGATAGGTTGATCTGTTTTTCAAGCCCGGCAAAGTAATTTTATGGTCAGTAGCATAGCTGTACTTTTCATCGATTGTTTGCCCTGTATCTTCAATGCCGAAGTGCACCGTTGCGTTTGTTTTTTCGTCAGTCTGCCAGGTGATTACGGAATTGATCAGGATACCCTGCTGAACGTCGGCCTTGATGTCTGTTATCCCCGGCGGAGTCTGGTCGTTTTCCACCTTTGCCATGGTGTTTGCCGCGGGGATAGTCAATATTTGCCGCAACGGCGATTTACCGGGTACCTTTGCGTCAATCAAAATTTTGCCTGAGGCGGATTTTGCAGGCAGCAGAAATGTGTGTTTCTCAGACGCTGATGGGGACATACTGAGCCAGCTGATTTTTGCCCTGGCTTGTTGTTGGCCTGAGGGAGGCTGGTCGGCTACAGGAGAAGAATCTTTTGCATTGACATGGCATGTCAGGCATTTTTTTTCGATAAAAGGTTGATGAATATATCTCTTCAGCAGTTCCTTTTCAATGACCTGAGCATGGCATGTCAGGCATTCTGTCCGCAACGTTTCCTTTTTGCTGGATGTAGCGAGGGAATTGTTGTTAGGCAGAAGGATTAGCGAGAGTGTAAAAAAGACTGTAATCCATAAATGCATAATGATCCTTTGACTTAAAAGGTTCTGCGGATCAGAGAAGGATCATCTAGATCGACCACATATACCCCGTGGGAATGACAGTTTTCGCAGGGAATAATAAAACCGGCGGTCCCATTTTGACCATGACATGAGCCGCATTTGAACTGGTCAAAAGTGGCATCAGGAGATTCATGATGAATGTACTCCCAGTCATTATTATGACACTTTGCGCACAGCAATTTTAAGTTTGAGGTGGCGGTAGAAGATGTTAATTTCGTGTGAACGGCAGCAGTTAAATATGTGCCGTTCACCTCTCTTCTGATGAGAAACGAGCTTGGCGAGCCGTGAGGTTCGTGGCAGTCAAGGCAGGAGAGAACCCAGCCGTTATCGGTACCGTAGGGCTCTATTCTCTCCGAGCTGCCGGTCGCACTGTTTTTACCATGCTTGTCGCCGGCGGAGATGGTGTCTCCGCCTTCCGTATACCAGCTGATTTTGATGAGATTTCTGCCCAGCGTGCTGCTGAAGATGGTATTGGTGGTGTTATGACAATCCGTGCAGAATGCATTGTAGTCCGGGGTCAGCGAGCCGTCATCCGTGTTGGTGCCATCCGGTTCATAGGTGGTTGTTGAATTGTAATAGTAAGGGGCCATGTAGTTGTTGCTGGTGACAGCAAACATTCTTTCGCTGGCGTCATCGCCCCAGAGATTGGCATGATCGGAGGGCTTGGAAATGGCAGTGTAAGACGGATCCTTTTCATTTTCCTTATTGCGTCTTGCTATGTGCGGATTATGACAGCCGACGCATGGATTGGAGGTTGACGTGAAAAAGTTGCTAAAATTGGTTGTGCTGAAATCCTGTATATCGGAAAGATTGTGATAGGAATATTGGTTGAATGCCTCAAAGATTCCCAGTGGTGAATTGGTGGTATAACCGCCGAACGTTGCGGCATAGTCTTTGTTGTTGATTCCGCCGGTTTGCAGGGAAGCGGCGTTGGTGTGGCAGTAAAAGCAGAAATTGTCGCCCTGCAGATAGGGGTTGGTGGTGGCGCTTGTATTGAAGTTGTCGGCAAAAAGGGCAAAAGGAGAGCCACTATCGTCTCCGGAATATGGGTCAGGTTCAGCTCCGTCGATACTGGCGTGTTGTTCGTGACAATGGGCACAGTTAGCCTGTGAATAGTTCTCCAGGGCGGTTTCGCTTCGTTTGACACCGGATGAAGCGTTGCCATGGGCGGAATCCGTGTAAGGACCAGCCTGAGCCGGGGCATAGAGAAAAGGTGCCAGTAAAATTATACAGAGAGGTGACAAAAAAGAACTTCTGTAATCTCGCTGTTGCTTTTTCATGAAGTAACCCTTGTCAAGTTCTGAAAAGATTGAGAGTCGTGAAGTAAGCACATACTAATTGACTTAACAGGATAATTTTTTTAATAATAATTCCCGCAGAGAAAATTAATAAATGAGAACAAAAAAAAAGCACGTATTGTGCGTGCTTTTTTTTTGTCAATTTATTACAGAAAGGAAAGATATATATTTACTCGAACTACATATAATATTGATCGGGATATTTTCGTCAGTTAATTGCGAATCATAGGCTAACTGAGGTATCCGTGCGTTGTCAAGTATGAATCGTTCCAGTTGCTGAATCTGCCCGACTGAAAGATCACCAAAAATAATTCGTCTCTGCTTGATGACAGGTTTGCTTGTCGGAGATTTTGAAATAACGGTATCGGAAACTGTCTCGAAAGGGATTTCATCCATGTAATGATCATTATAACCAAAAAGGATACCTCTTTCCGGTGGACTCCCCTGCAAATACTCTTTGTCAACATAATTAAAAAGAATGCCTCCCATGCTGATGTCTATCACTTTACCGAAGTTGTGATGGAGAACATACATGTCTTTCTTTGGCGCAAACCGGGGGAATTTTCGACGGTTCATTGTGTTGAAATTGGTAGTCATTTTCAGCCCCTCGCTCTAATGTTTCATTATGTCTCTAAAACGAGCATTTCCTAATAAGTACCCTTAACAAAAAATATAGGGGGTGGGAATGAGGCAAATTGTCGCATTTGTTGGTGTATTTTTTGTGGTTACACCATATTATGCGGGGAAGAGCATGATTTTTCTTCTGTTAAAGGAAAGTTGTTAAAACATGATGTTAGGATTTGTTTGCTATAACTTTTCGTCGCAAAAAGCTTGCATGGCAACAGATCTCTTGCTCTTCCGTTATGTTTGGTATATGCCGCCGGTGTTGACAACGGAAAATGAAAATGGTACGTGAAATTGTCAAATTATGAATAGATATTCATTTATACTGTCAGAGGTTTGTGGGCGTGCTTTGTGCGCCCGATGTTTCTTAAAAAGTTCAGGAAAATGTAATTAATGAAAATGGGGTTTATTGCACAACTGTTGAAACAATCTGTTGTTTTCATCATATATTTCCTGGCTGTTTTCTGTCTCCCCGCAAGTCCGGCGCTGGCCAGGGGTGTTACCCTTCTCACCCCGGATACTGCCTGCATCGTTTATGCGCGCTCGCCCTCTTACCATTTTGTTGTCGAAGTCGACACAAAAGAGGACATGAAACAATTGCAGCTTCAGTCTGGGGCGGAAAGCATCATGCCGCTGGCCACCAGGATGAAAAACGATATCTTTTATGTCCACTATCGTGTTCCGCTCATTCCGGGTGAAAATAAGTTTTTTCTTTCTCCCGGCTCAAAAAAAATTGTTATCGACTATAAACCGCTACGCACACTGTTAAATGCCAATTTGAATGCCACGGGGGTGTATCTTTATCACCGCAAGGAAACCATGCACCAGGAATGCCGGCAATGCCATGAGGTCGAGTCCGTGCCGGAAGATTTTTTTGTCAAACCCTCACCCTATGGTAAGAATTCTCCTGTTTGCTATACATGTCATAAGGCAATTTTCGAGGAAACAAAATGGCAACACAGTCCTGCGGCGAATTTGCTTTGCGAGACCTGCCATCAGCAGGAAAAGGATGTGGGACGGATTTCCGTGTCCATAGGAAAAGATGCCTCACTGTGTTATCATTGCCATCTTGTCAAGGGGAAGGCATGGGGTGATATGGCGCATATCCATCAACCTGTGGGGTTCGGTGTCTGTTCAATCTGCCATAATCCCCATGGCGATGCTTATCGATTTCAGTTGTGGGCTGACGGCCGGGCTGAATTATGCGTCAGTTGCCATGTTGACAAGGAAGATCTGCTGAAGAAGGACACGAAAGGTCTCAATGTCCATGGTATCATCAGGGGGGGAGGCTGTGTCTCCTGCCATGATCCCCATGCCTCTGAAAATCAGTATATGCTTTATAAACCGGTCAACGAACTCTGTACCGGTTGCCATAATGAACTGGCAGGTGTGACAAAAGGCCATCCGGTCGGCGGTCATCCTCTGAAAGGTCCCAAAAATCCCTTGAACCCGAAAAAAGAATTTAATTGTGCAAGCTGTCACAATCCGCATGGGTCAAAATTTCAGTATTTGCTGATTGGGGATCTTTTAGGAGGTCTTGTTTGCAGCAAATGCCATCATTAAAGTCCCATGGACAATGCGACTTTTTGTACCTTTTTCAGTTGGCTGGGTTCAATTTTTTGTCATGCCGGATTTTTGAAAAATGATTCTATTTCATATCGGTGCTAAGTGGATTATGCAGAGAGTAAAAGGAAAAATTTCTCGATCATTCATTTTTGGTGATGCAAGTGTGGTCAGGCGAATCGCAATTCTTCTTGTGTGCATTGGTTTATTGCCCATTCAGACCGCGCTTTTGGCACAACCGGAAGAAAACACCCCGTGGCCTGTGCCCGTAAAAACGGTGGCGATTATTAATGAAGATGACCAGGGGCTTCCTCTGAAGTTTCCCTCGGCTGTCTTTTTTGATAAGACAATGAATGAGATTTATGTGGTGAATGGCGGCAACGGACGTATAAATCTCTATGGTTCTGATTATTTCCCAAGAATTTCTTTGGGCACGGGCCGTGGGGTCGACTCGCCGAACGGTATTTTTGTTGCCGGCGATGGACGTCTCTTTATCTGCCAGGGCCGTACGGCAAAAAATCCTGCCCGTCTCACCATCCTCAATGCTGCCTTTTTTCCGCTTAAGGAAATTTTGGTTCAGCAGTTTCCCGAGGCGGAATCGTTTGTGCCCAATCGTGTTTATGTGGGACGCAATGGAAATATTTATGTTACGGGCATCGATTTTCGCGGGCTTATGGTGCTGGACAGTGAAGGCAATTTTTTGCACTGGCTCAAACCAAAGGATAAGATATGGGTGGATCAGCAGTTGGATTATTCGAAACTCCCTCAAGATATTACCGGAAAAGGGCAGATGGGCGAAGGTGAACCTCCTCCAGTCCCGGAAAATGAAGAACCCCCTGAAATAGAGCAGCGGGAGACGGAGATGGCCAATCTTCCTGATTTCCTCAAGCCAAAAGGCAAAGAGGTAGTTGAAGAAGAGGAGTCAAAAAAGTTTGGACCGGTGCAAGTTACTGACGTTGTGTGTGGGTCGGAAGGACATATTTACATCCTCAGCGAGGAAACAAGCAAGATCTATGTCTATAATGCCTCGGAGGAGTTTCTTTTTGCTTTTGGCAAAAAGGGTGGATCGTCCGGCAAAATGAGCCGTCCCAAGGCTCTTGCGGTGGATGAAAAGAAAAAGTGTGTCTATGTAGTCGACTATATGCGGCACACGATTCTTATTTATAATTTTGCTGGGCGTTATCTTTTTGAGATCGGCGGTAAGGGCAGTTCTCCTCGTTGGTTTAATTTTCCGACCGCCTTGGCCTTGGACGGAAACGGCAACCTGGTAGTGGCCGACCTTTTTAATCAGAGAGTGCAGGTTCTGGATGTAAAATTTGAGGCTGGAGTTGCGTTATTTGGCCCAAACGATCAATCGGAAACGTTAAATAAACAAAAACTGAATGAGCCTTCTCCGGAGTAAAAGCGGTTATTTATCCGGCGGATACTTGTAAAGCTTCCGTTGCAGGGTTCTGCGATGGATCCCAAGCCTCTTGGCAGTTTCAGAGATGTTGCCGCCACAGTCAGCCAGGACTCTGTTGATGTGTTCCCATTCCGTTCGGGCAAGGGATGGTGCCATGAAGTCGTCCGGTTGGTTGTCTATCTCGACTTCCGGGCTCCTGTTGAAGGCATTGAGGATATCCCCGACATCCGCTGGTTTGGGCAGGTAAAAAATTGCACCGAGTTTGACGGCATCGGCAGCTGTTGCAATGCTTCCGTAACCCGTCAACACAACCATTTTCAGCTCTGGATCGATGAGCAGAGCATCCCTGATCAACTCGAGACCGGATTTGCCGGGCATCTTCATGTCAACGACAGCGAGTTTTGGCCTGTCTTCTCTGATTATCGTGATCGCCCCATCATAATTTGCCGCTGCATAAACCATAAAACCACGGCTTTCAAAAGCTCGCTGCAATCTGTTTCTGAAAAGGTCTTCGTCATCGACTATCAGAATTGTTTCCATGTTTGCATCTTCTCCATAGTGCTGATAATAGCTGCAAAACGTTAAGAATTTGTCGAGTTATCCGACTGAATCCGGTTGAGGGCAAAACTTAACGTCGCTGTGGTCCCTGCTGATGGTACTGAAGTTAAATAGAGGTCGCCCCCAAATCTGTTGGCCATTATTCTCGCAAGATAGAGCCCAAGGCCCATTCCCTTGCCCGGTTCCTTGCTTGTATAAAAAGGTTCCATTGCTCTTTTGAGCGAGTTTGCATCCATCCCCGTACCATGATCTTGTACCTCAAAATAAAGAAATTGGGAGTCCTTCCAGCAGGTCAGTTCGATTGGCGCGCCTGGTTCAGATGCATCCATGGCGTTTTTCATAAGCTCTTTAATGGTTCGCGTAAGGGTGCGGACAGGCATTACAACCTGCATGTCTCCAACTTTATTATGAAAGTTGACCTGTTGCAGATTCTCAAAATTAAAAAGAGCCATAGCCTCATAAACTAGCTCTTTAATGCTGAATTTGTCAACAGCTTCTCCAAGAAGTTTACCGCTGTCAGCTGACATTTGGAAGAGGATTTCCTTGCATCTGGCCACCTGATCGCGAATCAGCCGGGTGTCGTCGATTAGGTTTTTGTCACCGCCATGCTTTTTGAAATGATAGAGCATTTCTCCTGAGGCTATGGCGATAGTCGACAGCGGAGTGGAAAATTCATGCGCTGCGCCGGCTGCAAAGGTGGCAAGTGATGCCAGTCTTTCGTTACGCATCCTTTCTTCATCAAGCTCTTTTAAAACCTCGTCCTGTTCCTCCATGTTTTTTTTTATTTGGGCAACGGGATAAACAATCAACAGGGCAACAAGGAAAAATATAAAGAACATGAAATAGCTGTGAGAGCTGAGGTATTCATCTAACTGCTTATTGAAAACAGTTAAGATTGCAGGGTTCTCGATACAATGGCGCGATGCGGTCAGAATCGATTGATCAATCGGTAAGGGGTTTGAAAGATAAAAAAAGATGGCATAGCAGGTCAATGTGAAGGCGGTGAGTGCATACGAGCAGCTTCGTTCCAGTAGGAGTGCCCCGAGAACAATATAAATAATATAAAGTATGCTCAAAGGGTTAAAGATTGAAACAACCTGGAAAAAGAGAACGGTCATCAACAGGATGTCAAAAAACATCACCAGGGCGGGTACCCAGCATGGAATAATTTTTTTCGGGGCAGGTAGATTATAAAGAAAAATGTTACTGATCAGGCCAAGCCCGATCACCAGAAAGGTAAGCCATAGGGAGATATGTAAATGAAAAATTCTGATTCCAGCCAATACCATGAATGATTGGCATGCTAAAATGGCCCATCTCAGACGCAAAAGCCAGAGAAAGGTTATGTCATGCCCGGCGCTGTTGAATGTTCGCCCGTTTATGATCCTGTGGTCACATGATTGCACTTGTCATCCCCTGTTCGCGATGTAAAGAAACATACCGGAATAATTACCTTTAACCGTATGTGCGACATTTTACCACATTTAGTCTCATTATAAGGTGTGATAAATACAATTTTATGTAAGATGTCAATTGATAATGGTAAATTTTAAGACTTGAATTGAGGAGTAGACATGGAACTGAAAGCCGATTTGACACTTGATGCAAAAGGATTGAGTTGCCCTATCCCTCTGCTTAAAACAAAGCAATTTATCAATAAAATAAAACTAGGAGAGGTTCTTGAGGTGTTGGGGACTCATCCGGGATCGAAAAATGATCTTCCAGGATGGTTCGCAAGGGCGGGACGTGAATTTCTCGAGGCAAAAGATGAAAGCGGTTTTTTAGATTTTTTATCTGCAGAGGAAAATAATAAATATTGATGAATTTAACCACAAGGGTGTCCGCAGAAATAACTTGAGACGGACTCCCGCAAATGTCACAATCTGAGGTACTTGAAACTCAACGAAATGCTTTGAAGCAACAATGGAAAGCTGTTTCAGCTGTTACTTCGGAAGTTGATATAACTTTTCTTGTCTTACGAATTGTCTCTTTCTTTGCCGGGATTGGTTGGCTGTTGCTGGTACCCTATTCTGCCAGTGAAAAAGCCATTCTGCTCAAAACTCTGATTGGTTTTTCCCTTTATAGTATTATCTGTTACTTCGTTATCTTTTTCAGGCCTGTTTGGCTGAAAAAAGTCTATATAGCATCTTTTTTTTGTGACATCGTTTTTCTCGCAAACCTGGTTTACTCTGAGCGAAGTTTTGAAAATAGTTTTTTTCTTGGTTTTTATCTTCTCGTCTGTCTCCATACTATTTATTTCGGACTTAGGTTCGGTCTGTTTGCCGCTACCCTCTCGGCCTTTTTTTACCTCCTCAGCATCGCATCTCTTTTAGATTACATACATTGGACTGACCTTGTCGTACGTATTGCATTTCTTTACTTGATCACGGTTCCTCTGGGGCTTTTGTCAGAACAGGCGAATCGTGACAAAAAAAAGGTTGATGATCTCCAGGGGGAGCTTGCCCATTCACAGGAAAACATCAAGCTGGTGCAGCAGAAATTGATTGAAATGGAAAAACTATCCGCGCTTGGCAGGTTAACAACTGATGTTGCCAATGAGATCAGAAATTCTCTGATGACCGTTGGTGGTTTAGTGCAAAATTTTCAAGAAAAAACTGTTCTCGGAGTCGAGGGGCAAGAGTCTGTCTCGGTAATAATTAATGAGATTGTCAGGGGCGAGAAGATTTTAGTGGATACACTTGACTATTGCAACGTGTCAGAAGCAGAACTGAAGCGTGAGAAGATCAGCAAACCGTTACGGGCAGTCTCCCCTCGTTATCGAACGCTGTGTCAGGAGCATAATATTGCAGTGGAAGAATATTACGAAGAAGGTCTGCCCAAGGCTAAGATTGACTCTGCGCAGATTAAACAGGCTTTGGATGTTCTTGTCTGTAATGCTATTGAAGCCATGCCGGAAGGTGGAGTTTTGTCCATGGCCACCGGTCATGCGTCAATTAATAATGCACCTTATTTGACGATTTCAATCAGGGATACTGGTAAAGGAATTGACCCAAATGTTATCCAGTTCATTTTCGAACCATTATTTACTACCAAAAAGGTTGGATTCGGTACAGGGCTTGGTCTGAGCATTCTCAAAAAAATCATGGAAGAGCATCGTGGTTTTGTCAGTGTGAAAAATGACGTCGGCAGCGGTGCGGAATTTTTTCTTAATTTTCCTTTTCAAAGCGAAGAACAGGACAAAATGACCCCATGCTGGGAATATCTGGGATGCGGTATCGAGACGGAGCTTTCGCGCCATTGCTCGGCGTATCCCCATTTTGGCCGAATCTGCTGGGTTACATCAGGACTAACTTGCCAGAGCAGAATAGCGGTGGTGTGTGCAAGTAAAATTGAAACCTGCCCTGAATGCTCATTTTACAAGATGGTTAACAACTGTCTCCCTCCCCGCAATAAATAGATATAAGAAAATTTTACAGAGTGGGACATCATTGTTACACTTTTTTTAAGGTGCGACAATTTGCCACATGTTTTTTCGTGGAATTATGTGTTAATTTATAATCGTGAGACTAAAAAAGTTTTCTGACGACAAGAGGAGCAATGAGTTCTTTGGGTTGGTTCGGATTGAAGGGTTGCTGTCACGAAAATAATCCGGAAAAAAATATACGACACTGGGAGTTTGGGGTATATACTGGTAAATTGAAGATAGTTGTTGTAGGTGCAAGAAAAGAAAAAAAAATGATGAGTGGCAGGAGTTGATGATGATGCCCTTGCTGATCTCAGCAGACTTTGATAAAGTTTAAGTATGGTTGAGCTAACTATCCATGATGATGGAATTTATAAATTTTTTTGCAGTTTCTGATGGGGTATGGTTTAGCATGTTTAATTGATAGGCTGTAGTGTTCGGGGTGAATGCTGCGACAATTTGCCATATTCCATTTTATGTAAAAAAAAACTAGCTTATCAAGCCGTATCAAAAAAGTCAATTTAACGAGACGGAGGGACTCAGATGATTAAAAAAATGAAAGTATTTTCGCTAGGTTTGGGCCTGATTGGTTTTGCCTTAATGGCCCCGCAATTGGTTGGTGCGAAGGCCCAAGGGCCCTGTGTTGACTGTCATACAATGCATAACAGTCAGGATGGAGTAGCTATTGTAGCAGCCGGCCCACAAGGTGCTTTGGTCAACAGGTCAGGCGGTTGTGTCGGCTGTCATACCGGAGCTAACAGTGGGGGGAATATCCCCTATGTTTTCTCTACAACAGCTACCTATGGCACCAATACCCTTGCAGGCGGCAACTTTCGCTGGGTGGTGGCAGGGGACGACACGACAGGTCATAACGTTGTTGGTTTAAATTCAGCTGATCTTGTTTTGGGAGAAACTCCCCCAGGCTGGAATCCCGCTTTTAATGCCAATACCGAGCTGAATGGCGGCGGTGCGACATGGGCTGTGCAGCTGACCTGCGCGGGCACGAATGGTTGCCATGGTATTCATGACGACGGCGGCTCGGTTGATGATTTTACCGCAATCTCAGGCTCCCATCACGCTGACGACTCAGCTATTGATGGTTCAACAGCTGCCAAGAGTTTTCGTTTTCTTTACGGTATTATCGGTTATGAGGACAGCGATTGGGAATATACAAATAGTGCAACCGATCATAATCAATATTACGGCTACGACAGAACAAACGATACGCCTCCTGCCGCCCTGTCCGAAGGGGCAAAAAGCATTAACTACCTCTGTGCGGAATGCCATGGTGATTTTCACTCAGGTGCTGCTGATGATAAAGGCGCCGACACAGATAACACCGCTGGTTCAGCCTGGCTCAGGCATCCAACCGATTATGACATGAATAATCTTCCCGGCACAGAATATTCGAATTACGGCACTGATGGGACATATCTGCCCCTCGTTCCCGTTGCTACTAACCGCACAGCAGCTCTTGCAGCCCCGGTAAGCGACGTCAATGCAACGGCGGGCGATGCAATAGTCAACTGTATTTCCTGTCATCGTGCCCATGGTTCTCCATATGCAGATCTTTTGCGCTGGGATTATGATACCTGCGAAGCAGGTAGTGATGATCCCGCCTGTGGTTGCTTTTCATGCCATACCACCAAAGATGCTGGTTGATGAACAGGTTGTATAAGTGTTTTTTATGTTAAAGTAAAAGAAAAGAATATCGCATGAGATAAATTCCGGCCAGGAAACGATACCCCTTCCCTCCTAATCGTTTCCAGGCCGGAATTTTTTTTGTCCATGAATGTGTACTATTTATTTTTTAACAAATTAATGAAGTAGGTGTTTGTTTTATTTTGCTTTTTCGTGAATTAACTGTTGCATAATCTTTGTGTTCATGTCTTTTTGTCAAGTATGGGAAGGGAATTCCAAGGGGTGAATTAAAATGGCAGTTTTCAACTATTAATTACATGTGGAATGTAACGAGTGATGCGAGGGGGGATAAAATATAACGGCATTATCTATGCCCTGTTGCTGATGTTTTTCCTCTGCGACGATGTCGTTTTGGGAAAACCGCTGTCATTTACCGGCACCGGGACATATCAGCATACTGAAGATGAAGGAAGTGAATCTCAGGTCAGTCAGAGCACTACTCTTGAATTTGACCAGCCGCTGACTCCTGTGATGAGTATAGACGAAACTGTCCGCTATACGACAACTTTCGATGGAGGGCATGAAACAGAGACAATCACTCCCTCTCTTGATTACCAGATTAATAACGATGTCTTTTATTTTGACCTTTCCGGCTCGTGGAATAAGCAGCGAAACTCCGAAAGATCCGATTTGACCAGCAGTAACTGGCAGGGCAGGTGGATCAGTAACTGGCAGAAAGAACTTTGCCCGATGGTGCAGCTTAATTATGGAGCAAGCAGCACCAAAGATGATGAGAGTCCAAGCCGGATTGACGCAGAGAACACCTTCAGCGGTTTCAATATTGACTGGGATTTATTGCTCGCTAAAGTCTATTACAATATAGACCTTAATGAGTCTGATGATTTTGTTGCCAACAGTAATGATAAGTCAACCAATCAACTCGCCCGTCTGACAACTGAAAAAGCTTTCTGGCAGGATCGTTTAAATGTTAGCTTTCTGGGACAATACGCCAACAACACCCAGGATTTTGAAACGAAAATTGATCCTGGCGGCAGCGCCCTGGTTCCCATTCACAGCTTAGAAAGTCGTGGTGGACAGGCTTCGCCTGATCCTGATGATGATCCTGAATGGAATGACTTAACGAGTTTTCCGAATACAGTTCCTCATCTTGCTCCTCATGATCGTTATAATATCGCCATTTTTCAATTATCACCACAATCGGTCAATGTGTTCTATATTTATACGGAAACCGACCTGGGGGAAACGGAAGCAGGAAATCTCAACCTTTTCCAGTGGACAGTCTATTCCAGCTCCAATGGAAATGACTGGACTTTGCAGGGACCCGCAACCTCCACAATATACGACAGTACCCAGCAGCGCTTTGAGGTTGAAATTCCGCAAGTAACAGCTAAATTTATCATGCTGGTTGAAGACCATATTCCCACTGACGCTGATTTCACCATTAGCCGGGTCGAAGCCTTTACCAGGGTTACTGGTGATCCGGGACAGAAAATTACCAGCAACACAACTTATTACAGCTATTTGGGAGACACATCACTTCGTTTCCTGATCACCCCTGGTCTCAACTGGACGTATAACCTCGTTTTGGAGGACGGTGAAACAGCAGTCGGAGATGATATCAGTCGGACCTATAATTCAACAAGTCTCATATGGTCACCCACCCTCTCATTTTCTTCAACCCTGAGCGCCAGCGAGTCGAAAGATCAGGTGGGGGACGAAGATGAAGAAAAAACACGTTATTACTCGCTCAGTTTTTCATCGCTGTTGCTCCCTACCCTTGATATGAATTATGGCGTCACCCGGAGCGATACATATGAAGCGGATGTGAAAACAGACACCAGCTATAATTACAACATGTATTTGACCGCATTGATATTCCCTGATTTGACCTCAAATCTTGATCTTGCTTACATCACCGATCGTGATGAAGAGACAGATGCGACCTCGCAGGATTTTAATTCCAACTTGAAATTTACCGCACGGCTGAATCCCGCAATGACGGTGGATCTCACAGAAAGATACAACACTTCAAACGCTGAAACCTCAACCTGGAACGCTGCCAGTTTGATAGGCATAAGCTGGAGGCCTTCCGATATCCTTTCCATGCAGGTGGGTGCCGGCCAGGAGTGGCAAAGCGATGAATCTCCTGGTATTACAAATTATCTCACTGTGACCGTTGCACCTACATACAAAACTCAGTTAAATTTGAGTTATAATCATAGTGAAAGTAGTGATGATTATAGTGCAACTTACAACTGGACTATAAATCGGATTTTTTCAATGCATGCCTATTGTAGCTATATTGATGAGGATGAAACTGAATTTGCGTACGGAGGACAGTTTGTCATTCGTTACTGATGTTTGAAACTTAAATGATAAACGTTTTAATTTAATTTTCCAAGGATTCTGTTCATGAAAAGAATAATATGTTCCATACTGACGTTGATGTGTTTTTCCATGCTGTCCGGATGTTCTGGAAAAACGACGGTTTCTTTTATGAGAGAAGATGTGACACTTGACTTTGTCAACAGGATCAGTGTTCTTCCTCTGGAAAACAATACGGAACAGAAATATGCTGCTGAGCTGGCAAGGGATGTGATCAATACCCAGATTCTGGCCATGAATATCTTTGACGTGGTGGATAAAGGGATTGTTGACAGTGTTTTGCATGAAGAAGCAATTGACCCGGGATCTCCTGTGAGCCAACTCATGCTCAGCAGACTTGGACAGCGACTCAATGTTCAGTCCATTATGATTGGTTCTGTCGACATGGCAGGTGATAAAAGGATTGGTTCGGTGATTGTGCCTGAAATGAGCCTGACCTTGCGACTTATCGAGATAAAGTCTGGTATAGTATTATGGCAGGCCAGCGGACATTATGCAGGAGATTCCATTGTGGGGCGACTCTTTGGCATAACACCTGATGATGCATATAAGGTTACCGTTAAACTTGCCAAGGGACTTCTCTCTACTATTCCTGAGAGGCAGAACGTGCCTGTACCAGTGGATGCTGAACCCGTGGCTGTTAAACCTGTGGTGGTTAAACCTGTATCTGTCACGACTGATGTTGTTGAGCCGGCAGTTTCTGAAGAGTCTGCTCCTGCTGAGCCAGTTGTGGGAGCAGAACCGGCAGCGGCAGAATCGGTAACAGCTGAGCCTGTAACTGAAGAGGTTGAACCTTCACCTGCTGAACCAGTCGGCATAGAGGGTGAACCGGCAGTTCCGGAAGAGCCTGCTCCCGCTGAACCTGCCGTGGACGTAGAAATAGAGACAGCTGAGCCTGCGGCAGTAGTGGTTGAACCGCCTGCTCCAGTTGTGGAACCAGCACCTGGTGAATCGACGACTGTTGAGCCTTAAAAAAAATGTGATTGAGTGAGGGATCGTGATATTATTTACGTATGCCTCGTAACCTGTAGGTAAATTTTATTGCGAGTTGCAGAAAAATTATAGTTTTTTGATTATTATGAAAAGGTTCCTCATTATAACACTTCTGACGATGACCACACTGATTGCCTCATATGCTCAGGCTGTCACCGTGGCTGTTTTCCCTGTGGAAGACCTCAGTGAGGGACGTAATGGAGTTAATTTCACTCTCACAGATTTTTTACAACAAAATTTGCAGGAAAAAGGGATTGAAGTCATTCCGACGGATAGAGTTATTTCGTTTATGTCCAGAAATCGTATCCGATGGCTGGGTTTTCTTGGCACAAGTCATATTTATCAAGTCCGGGATGATCTCGGTGCAGACTTTATTCTTTTCGGGACAGTCAGCCAGCGGCAGGAATTACCTCTGGCAGCTTTCGGGATGGTGCTGACTCTGGTACGTGCCAGTGATGCACGGACAGTATGGACCGAAGTCGGCGGAATGAGCAAAGCTGACATCTCTAATTTTCTTGCTATTGATGAACCTGAAAGCATCGACGATTTATTTCCCGTTCTTGCACAACAACTTCTGAGCAGCTGGCCTGATGTTCTGGAAGTTACAGGACAAAATCAATGCATAGTTGTTGAAACCTCACGACTATCTTCCCAGCATGTGAAACCGGGTGATGAGGTGAGTTGTTCGGTTAAAATCCGACCGCCGGCAGGGGGTGAGGCGATTTCCCAAGTCCTGCTTAGGATTGGGGAAGATAATTATCTCGACATGGTGCAGGTATCCCCCAACTCTTATACTGTTTTCTGGTCGGCTCCTGACCATGAAGGAATTCTGCCCGTCAGTCTTGTTTTAAGATGTCAATCGGGGAGAACTCTTGTTTTCTTTGTCGGAAATTATCAGATTGATACTCATTCACCGAAATTAAGTTTGAAAGTTGTCGGAAAAAAGGTGAATAATTTTATTGCATTTAATGGCAGGTTGCCTATTACCCCTATTTGGCAGGATCCTGAGCCGCTTTCCCATTGGTCGCTGTTTATACAGAATATGGGGGGGCAGGTCATGGCAGGCACGGAGAATAAAGGTTCTTTACCTAATCGTTTCGTCTGGAAAGGACAACGAGCGGATGGTCATAAGGCTGAAGACGGCATTTACGAAATTGTGTTAAAGGTCTGGGACAGAGCAAATAATGCCACTGTGTCGACACAGACAGTGTTTTTGAAGAGCACTCCGCCAATTCCGGTGATAAACGCAGTAGTAGGTAATGACAGTCTCATCGTAACCCTGGATTCTGAGGACGAAATTCCCGTGGATTACTGGAGTGCCGAAATTTTGTATTCGGATGGTGAAGTGTTGTTGCAGAGTCAGGGGGCTGATCTTCCAGTGGACATTCTTATTCCATTTCCCTCACCGTCAGATTCAAGGAAACTTGAAGCTATTGTCTGTATGAAGGATGTATTAGGCAATAAGGTGCAGAAAAAAATCGATGACCTTATGCAATTAGTTAATATTGAGGATGATCAACCTGAACCGGCGAAGCAGCAAGAATGGGTTCCTGAATTTTGATGACATCGTAAAAAGTCCAGGCGCCGAATTTTTGTGACGATAAATCAGGAACATATCATGCACCGTACGGCTGTCGATAAGGTTGTAACGAGGCAGTAAATTTTAGCGAGCAGATCAATTACTATGAATTTTGCGCAATTCAGATATTTCTTCATATTTTTACTTGTCGCTCTTCTTTTGGGAGTCAGTTCCTGTACTTCATCGAGGCTTTCTCTCGAAAAAAAAAATGTTTATGAAGGTGAGAGTATCTGTTCGGTGGCTCTTCTTCCCTTTATTAACGGCAGCCGTTTTGAACAGGGCAATCTTATCATGCAACGTGTTTTTGCTGCAGAGTTGACCCGCATTGCCGGTATTGAAGTTGCCTCTGAGGGAGATGTTCAGAACATTTATCGCGAATTGCGCATATATCCAAATCAACTTCCCAGTATCGAGCAAATCAGAGTGCTTGGCAGCCGACTTGATGTTCAGCTTGTAATCAGCGGCAGAATAACGGAAATGGAAGAAAAAATGGGTGATAACTATGTAAATCCTGTTTTAGACTTAACATTGCAGGTTTATGACGCCAAAAGCGGCCAAACGATGTGGTCTACCTATCACAGGCGGGAAGGTGCGGATTATCGTAAGGTCATGCATTTTGGACTTGTTAATACCGTGACGCAACTCAGTCGGATCATAGCGGATGAGATAATCGAAGAATGGTTCGCCGAAGGAATGAAGCAATGCGGAAAATAGGATTTATATTCGGGGTTGTTTTTTTATGGATATTGGCCATTGCCGGAGACGGCCATGCGTGGCCTTGGGGAGCTGAGAAACTTGTAACCATAAATGACAGCAATTTTACAACTGACGATTTTAAAAACTGGTGGTTAAACTGGAAAGAAAAGGACACCCCTTTCCCTGAATCAGTAGATCCTTTTGTTGATTGGCATTTGTTGGTTCAGGAAGCTGAAAAAATGGAGCTTTATAATGAACCGGAGTACCGTCATAAGATTGATATATTCCTGAAAGCCCGCACGTTGCTTCTCTATAAGGGAGATAAGATTAATTCCCAGGTTAAAATATCAGATAGGGAACTGAAAGATCGTTATGAGGAAAAATATCTACCCCGTCTGCAGCTGCAGATTCTTTATTTTAATGACGAAGGGGTGGCGAAAAAATCTTATGAACAAATTAAAGAAGGGAACCTGGATTTTGCCAAGTTCGCAGCTGATGCGAGGGTTGTTGACAAGAATTCCGTTTATTATGATGAAAAATGGTTAAGAACCAGTCAACTGCAGCAGGAGTGGCGTCCTGTAGTTGATGGTTTGGCTCCTGGAACGATGTGCGAACCTTTCCACTGGAGTAAAGGTTTTGTTATCATTCGTCTTGTGGCACAGAAAGGATATGATGCTGAGGATTTTGAGTTGCTGAAACCGAAGATCACCAATGAGATCAGGGAGAAAAAGGAGCAGGAACTTACTGTCGGACTTGTCGAGCAGTTGAAAAAAAAATATCAGGTCAAAATAAACCAGCAGGTTTTTGATGCCCTGAATCTGGATTCTTCCAATGAACAACTCCTTGATCAAACACTTATTACCCTGGACAATGGAAGTTATACGGTGAGAGTGTTTCTGGATCTCGTCAACAAGGAACTGCAGTTCCGTAAGCAGTATGGTTTTGAGGTTGAAAAGGGAGATAAACTGAAACAAAGGCTGGTTGATGGGGTGCTTGCCCAGACTCTTACCACAAGAGGAGCCCTTGATGAGCATTATGAAGGAAAAGAACCTTTAAAGCCTTTTTACCTTTTTTATACCCAGCACCGCCTGATAAAGGAACTTGAAAAAAGGCTTTTCAGGCCCCAAGTTCAAGTGAGTGAGCAGGATATTGAAAAGTATTATCAGGAACATCTCGATCGGTTCTCGCAACCCGAAATGGTCTCCATTGCCGTTGTGGAGGATGAAGAAAACCTTATTAACAAAATGTATAAGGAAATGGAAAGAGGAGCTGATCTCCTTGAGGTGGCGTCCCACTATTATGAGGGAGAAGTGCCGGTACAGAACATGCAATTCAGATATCTTGATCCAATTGTTCAGAAGATTGTAAATAGTCTGGTAATTGGAGAAGTAAGTAATCCCTTTGTTGTGAAAGGGCATCATACAATAATAAAATTGATAAAACGGACTCCAGCCACCCCCATGCCCTTTGATCATGTACACGATAAAGTTGCCAGCTTGGTTGATGAGGAAAAATTTTCCAAGGTACGCAATGAGTATCTTGCCGCTCTGAAGGAAAGATCGGTTATGGAAATAAACAACCGCGCCTGGGAGAAAATTAAAAAGGAGCTCGGTGATCTTCATGTCGGGAAATAAAATCAAGTTATTTTTTGGACTGGCGTTCATCCTCAGTTTGCTTGTTTCCTGCGTCAGCACCCAGCCGGTTCGTCAACCCCGGAAAAGCTGCGTCGAATGTCACGCCGATATGGCGGCCGCGTTCAAACAGGGGGTCGTTCATAAACCTGTGCAAGAAGACAATTGTGAGGCTTGTCATCTTCATCATGGAATGATTGGCGGCACGTATCTTCGGCAGAATCCGCCTGAACAGTGTTTTGTCTGTCATCAGCAGATTCAAGAGGAAAGCAAGAAGAACTCCGTACATGAGCCTGTTGCCCAAGGCCTCTGTCTGACCTGCCACGCGGCACATAACAGCACGAATAAGGGACTGCTGAAATCCTCCAGCCCTGAGATCTGTTTTACCTGTCATGACAGGAAGCAATTTTCCCGGGCGAATGTGCATGCCCCTGTTAAAGAGGGATGTGCCAGTTGTCATGTAAACCATGGATCAGATGTGAAATCCCTCCTCAAACAGGATGAAGACAGTCTCTGTCTTGCCTGTCATAAGAATAATGAGGCCGTTTTTCGTAAAAGTCACCGGGATTATCCGGTGCAAGGAAAGTGCGTTCTCTGCCACAGCCCACACAGTTCCGATGGCCTTCATTTATTAAAGACCATCGTGCATAAGCCGGTTATGGAGGGTAATTGTGCCGGTTGTCATCAGATTGGTGGGGATGGGAAACTGCAGGTTAAAGGCAATGCTAACTCAGGCTGTTTAACATGTCATCCTCGCAGCAACACGAAAATGACCAGCCAGCATAAGCCTTACACAGAGGGGCTTTGCCTTAAGTGTCACGCATCCCATGCCAGTGAAAATAGTTTTATGCTTGCCATGCCACCGGAAAAGGTATGTGTAAGTTGTCACACCGGTGCAGACAAGACTAAGATCAAAAGCAGCCATGATCCATACAGCAAGGGGCAGTGTCTTTCATGCCATATGGGCCACAGTTCGCAACGGGTGGCTCTGCTGGCCCTTGAGTCTTCGAAGATTTGTTATAAATGCCATGAGAAAAAACTCTACAGTGAAGGCACTGTTTCCCATCCTCCGGCAAAAGAGAGCAAATGTCAGGGTTGTCACAATCCACATGAAGCTGGAGAGAGGAAATTACTGGTCAAGAATGAGAAGGTTATATGCCTTTCCTGTCATGAACAGAGTGCCAGGGCGATGGGCAGTTTCAGTCTCCACACTCCTTTTGCCAATGGTGACTGCAGTCGGTGCCATGAGCCCCACCAAGGTGAAAGAAAGAATCTGTTAAAGGAAACTACGGTCGGTGGAAGGCTTTGTCTTTCCTGCCATTCGGTTCTGGAAAAACAAAAGGAAAATTTCATTGCCCATGATCCTTTTGCTAAAAAAGAATGCGAAAAATGTCATTCTCCGCATGCCGGAGATTATGTTTACAACCTGACGGGAAATCCAGGAAAGCTTTGTCTTAGCTGCCATGGGGGGATGGAAAAAGTGATCAGCGATTCCCCGGTGGTTCATGGACCGGTGAAGGATTTGAATTGCTCTGCCTGCCATCTGTCTCATGGCTCAGCATACCAGAAAAATCTTTCAAAGAAACAGCCGGCCCTTTGTCTCAGTTGCCATCAGCAGATAGCCAAGTATTGGCGGGATGGTGTCGCCCATGATCCGGCGACAAAGGATTGCACGGTGTGTCATGACCCACATGCCTCAAAGAATAAGGGAATTGTGCTTGAAAAAGGTGGGTTGCTCTGCGCCCGCTGTCATAATTTCACCGAAACACGATTCACTGCCGTACACCAAGGAATTCGTCCTGGGAATGATTCCTGTCTGAAGTGCCATGATCCTCATGGCGGCCCGACAAAGGGATTACTATTCCCGGTAAGTCATAAGCCGTTTGCTGAAGGCAAATGCAGTCCGTGTCATCCTGGGGAGGGCAGAAAATAATGTTAAATTATTATCGAATCTTTGTCATTTCCTGGCTTGCCATAGCTTTCCCTATAGCAGCGGCAGCAGATACAGTCTGCTTTCAATGTCACAAAAAAGAAGCATTCAGCGGCAAGGTTGTGCATCAGCCGCTTGCCAAGGGGCAATGCGGCGCTTGTCATAATCCCCATGTGGCGCATTTTAAGGGGTTGCTGGAAGCGGAAGGCTCCGCACTCTGTTTTTCCTGTCATGCAAAGGAGGAGAATGCGTTCAAGCAGGGTATGGTCCATCAGCCTGTGCGTAGCGGACAATGCCTTGCCTGCCATGTGCCTCATTCCAGCTCCAGAAGCGGGCTTCTCAAGGAGCAGTTAAGCGCAACCTGTTTCGGCTGCCATGATAAACTGCCGCAGAAATTTCAATATACCCATAGTCCTTATGCCCAGGGACAATGTTATTCCTGCCATCGTCCTCATCAGTCAGTCTTTGGGGAATTGCTTAAGGATGAACCTGATAAAGTTTGCCTGTCCTGTCATAAATCCCAGGACCTGCAGAAAGGCCATCTGAATTATCCCGGAACTCTAAGAAATTGTCTTTCGTGTCACAATCCACACGGCAGCAGCAGGAAAGGTATTGTTCGTGACATCCTCCATGCTCCTTTTGCCCAAGGTTGTAAAGAGTGTCATGACAAGGGAGAAATACAGGGCAGTACGCAGAGTTGTCTCAGGTGTCATGAGAAGGTTGCCACCGGTATGCTTGCTCGACATAGCCATTTGACGGGCAAGGGCGAAAATAAATGTGTGGCATGTCATTCACCCCATGCCGGCAATGAAAAGAATTTATTAAAAGGCAGTCAGTTACAGGTATGTCGTAGCTGTCATAATGACACCATTGCCCGTTATGAAAATAAACTTTACCGGCATCCAAAAGCGAAAGAAGGGACATGCATCAATTGTCATGAGGTGCATGGTTCAAACAGGATTGCCATGCTGAGAGCTGATGGCAATGCCATTTGTACCAGGTGCCACGAGACCCAGGGGAAATTTACTCACCCGGTTGGAGAAAAGGTAGTTGATGTGCGCACGGGTCAGATGGTGACGTGCGTCACCTGTCATCTGCCCATGGGGTCTGATTTTAAATATGAATTGATATACAGTGGTTCGAAAGATTTGTGTATTCAGTGTCATAAGAGATACTGATGGAAATATCGATTCAACAGTTTCGATTACTGAATGCCGATTAGGAAGGAGTCTCTATGAAGTACGTGAAAAATATTTTGAGCCAGTCAGCATTGCTGGCAGTCTCAATTTTTATGGTCGCGACAACTTCTTTGGCTGCCGAACCTTGGGCCTGGAAGGCAACACTTGACGGCGCAGGATCCGGTCAAGCCATTGTCATGCCTACTGCCCTGTATATAGATGCCGAGCGTCAACGGTATTATGTGATTGACAGCGGCAACAACAGATTGCTTTCTTATTCCCAGGAAGGGAATTTTCTTCTCGCCTTTGCCGCGGAAGGCAAACTTCAGATTCCCTATGATATGGTTCGTGATAACGCCGATGTCATATGGGTAGTGGAGAAAGGCCGTAACAGTCTGACAAGTATTAATATCAAGGCGAAAGAAATTTTAACGCACATCATAAAGGATGGTTCGCGAACGCTTGTCTTGGATCGTATCGACTATAAGGATAGTATTTTTTATATCCTTGATAAAGAAACCGGACAAATTGCTTTACTGAATAGCGACCTTACTGTGAAGAGCTGGATATCATGTGCTGAGTGCACCTCTGGCATCGTTGATTTTAAACTCGTAAATGATGGTATCTGGGCCTTGGATCTACTGGATAAAAAAGTGGTTCAATTTGACCACGATGGAAAATTGATCAAAAATTTTGATGTCGGCCAGACGTTGGAATTTCCTGTATCGCTGGCAATCGGCCCTGCCGGCAATATTTACGTACTTGACCGTCATGCACCAGCTATTGCTGTTTTTGACACAGAGGGAAGTTTTAAATATACCTTTCTTGCCAAGGGATGGGGGCGAGGAGAGCTTTATTTCCCGATCGAGATATTATTTGACCCGTGGGGAGGTCTTTGTGTTGTAGAAGAGGGTAATGGTCGTGTAGAAGTATTTGGCCGTTAAAAAGGGGTGACCATGAAGACAACAAAGGGTCTCAAGAAACTGGTTGCGCTGCCTTTGATCCTGTTTCCTCTTGTGTGCTATGCAAAGGTTACGGGGCAATGCGGCAATTGTCATACCATGCACAACAGTCAGGGAGGTGCCGCTGTTGCGCAGAATATGATAGATGGTTCTCTTGATTTATCATTTACACCTAATGATGCCTTGCTCAATACCAACTGTATTGGCTGTCATCAGGGAAACAATAGCGTTGGAGGTCTTACCACTCCATATGTTCTGCAAACCAGCCCACCGACATACAGCAACACAGGCACGGAGGGTACCACCACCACTCTGGCTGGAGGGAATTTCTACTGGGTGAGCAGCGGACTGGAGGCAACCGGCCATAATGTGAACGGTATCGCTATTCCTGACACTCGATTCGGTAATATCCCCCCGGGTGGAACTGCGTTAGGCTCGCAACTTACGTGTGCCGGAGTCAGTGGTTGTCATGGCGACCGTACGGTAAGCGGTGAAATCAAGTCCATGATGAAGTCCCATCATGCCAATGATATGACCAAATGGAAGGATGGCTCGACATTGGCGAAAAGTTATCGCTTTCTCTACTCCGTGCAGGGATGGGAGGATCAGCAATATGAGTATCGGCCGGCAAGCGGCCATCATAACAAATATTACGGAATTGACAGGACCCTGGAGACGCAAAACGATGATAGCACCATCAGCAGTCTCTGTGCCAAATGCCATGGTGACTTTCATCAGGGGTCGGGCAACATTTCTTCCGGCACATTTGGTGCCGGTGTCTGGCTGAGGCATCCCACAGATTTTGATATGGGCAGGGCCGCTTCGACAGATGAATATGTGTCATATAACGGTGGATCAGGCTCCAATAATGTCTACAGCGTTATCTCGCCTGTTGCCACAGCAAGTAATACAGAAATAATAAACAGCACCGTATATACTGCTGCCGATGATGCTATTGTCATGTGCCTCTCATGTCATCGGGCTCATGGTACTCCGTATCAGGGCTTATTGAGGTGGGATTATAAATCGTGGCCAGGGGGCGGATTTAACGGTTGTGCTGTTTGTCATACGACCAAAGATTGATGTTTTGGTAACAAGTCTTGGCGTCAGATGCTCGTGTCAATAAATTGTAGAGTTATCGTCACGGTAGGCGGGCGAGCTGCTTTTCATCCTTAAGGTGCATAAATACGAGATCGTCAAAGATTGATGGCTTCGTAAAAGTCCCGGCACCGAATTCACGTGATGATAAATCAGGAAGTTATTATGCACTGTACGGCTGTCGTGAGGTTTTTCCCGCGACAGCAAATAAATGACAGGTAGTTTTCCTATTAATAAAAAAAGCAGGTTTTTTATTATGAAAGCTCGTTTGGCTGGCGTAAATATCATCTCGCATTTGCTTTTTCTGCTCTGTGGAATTTTTTCCCTTGCCGGTTGTCAGCAGGGGGGGGCGGTTGGTGGCGATTCCTTATCCGGTGCGGCTTTTCAGGAAAGCAGCGGTGATGCGAGGCTCTCTGTCTTCCTGCGCTTGAAAGAGCCTGAAGGTCCCAATCTGTGGATGAAAATAAGTAATCTTGAGGTCGAGTCCTACAATACGTGGTTTCCTCTCAGGACAATCAGGGAGGAAATTCAGCGTCAGGATGTGCGCTCCAACGGGCAGATTCTTGCCGGCAGAGGAGGGGTTCCGGCCGGCCAATATCAACGTATCAGATTTACAGTTGAAAAGGCTGCCCTTGATCGAGATGGGGAAATGATTTTTCTGTCTGTGGATAATCCGGTTGTTGAAATCAATTTTCCCGTAGAACTCAACCTTGCTAAAGGAGACAGTACATCTCTTTTCCTGACATGGGATACTGCAGGTTCCATGCAGGGAACAGCCATCCTCCATCCCAATATGAGCCTTAACCTGCAGAGTATTCCCCTTGTGACAGATCTGGCCTATGTCTCCTGTCCAGCACTTGATACCATTTACATAATCAGAACCGATCTGAATATGGTATGCGGTTCCATTGGCATCAGCGGTAAGCCGACCACTATTGCAGCAAACCTGGCAGCTAATCGACTTTTCGTTCTTGCCCCCAAGGACTCTGCCGTTAAGACTTTTGAGCTGACCTCAAATAGTCTGATCGATCAAATCCGGATACCTCTTTCGGTAAAAGCAACCTATATGACCGTCAGTTCAGATGGAAAGAAGGCCTACCTGCTTGATGAGATGGGCAATAATCTGCTCCGTCTCGATATGCAAACGGGTACTGTTGATGGGCAGATCCGCATTGGCTCCCGCCCCAAATATATGCTCTACCTTGAGGATCAGAATCTGATTGCGATTTCCTGTGCATATGCCCAGAAGGTATATTTCGTGGATGCAACTTCCCTGACGGTCGTCAATACGGTTGATACAGGGGGAACACCTGATGGTATGCTGGCGCGGGATAATTATCTCTTTGTGGCAGAAAGTTCCAGTAATTCCGTATCGGTTTTTGAACTTCCAGGTGGCAGGAACAAGTTTCGTATTAATGTAGGTATCAAACCGAGACGGCTTGTTTTCGGCAACAGCCATATTTATATTTCGAATTACGGGTCAGGTAATATTTCATTGATGAAACCCGGTCAGCTCAATGCCTCCCGGGGGATTCAAGTGGGGGGTATGCCCTTTGGAATGGATGTCTCTCTCATTCGTCAGTGGCTTTATGTGGGGGATGAGTATAAAGGTGGCGTCTCTGTTATTGATCTTTCGTCAAACAAGGTTGCGGGTTGGATCGAACTTGGTGCCGCCCCGGATACATTTGTTGTGGTTAAATAACCGGTAGTTCTACCGTCACGGTTGTGTGGTCATTGGGCTGGCTTTCCATATAAATTTCTCCACGGTGCTGGGCAATAAGTTCGCGGCTCACTGTAAGCCCCAGCCCAATTCCCTCGGAAGCGGGTTTCGTTGAAAATGAAGGCTCAAAAACCTTTTTTAAATTCTCATCTGATATTCCAATGCCAAAATCGGTAAAGCTCAGGCGGATCATTTTTTCGCCGTTTTTTTCAATTTCATTGGTGCTGACCCTGATTATTTTATTTTCATTCCTTTGTGGATAGCGTTCGTTGAGTGCACGACGCGCATTGTTGAGTATATTGAGAAAGACCTGCTGCATCTGCCGCCCATTTGTTCTGTAAGGCATGCTGGTATTGAAGTTTGTTTCAACGGTGGCTCCGTCGATCCTGAAATAGTGGCTCATGAGATTGAGTGAATTCTGCAAAACATCTTCAATCGGGGCAAGTTCTTTTGATTGCGCATCATCCTGCCCATAGGCGAGCAGGTTTTTGGCAAGGCCTGCTATTTTCTCTCCCTCCACAATAATCTTCTTAAAAAGTTTGTCCCGTTCAATTTCAAAGTCAGGATCACAAGCTGCATCGGCAAGGACCTGGGCATAATTAATGATCCCGTTACTGAGATTACTGACTTCATGGGCAACTCCTGTCGACAGCTCTCCAAGTATGGCAAAGTGTGATACACGGACCATTTCCGCCTTTTTATTTATTTCAGCAGCAAGGCATTGTTTCAGTCCATCTATCTCTGTCTGCTCTTCGGATAGATCAATCCCCAGGCAGTATATTTGATACGATTCACTGTTTCCCTCCTCGGGATATTTGATGAAGCTGCAACGAATATGAGCAGGAGGGCTTTGCTCTTTTGTCGTCAGTGACATATGGAATGGACGGCATGTGGTGGCGGAGTCCTCAAGAAATCGGGCATCGGAAAACGTGGATTCAGCTTCATTGGGTGGCATAGTGAAAAAATCACGCCATTGTCGGCCTGTCAATTCCGCGGGGCTGAACCCGCATTTTTCGGCAATATTACAACTGATATCAATAATTATTCCGTCACGGGAAATTACAACGTAAAAACCTTTCAGCGAAGTAACAAGTTCTAAAAAGGTTTGACGATAGCTTTGCATCTGCATTTGTAAATCACTGCGTTGTTCCAGTAGATCGGTAATGGTACCGGTCAGATTTGTTAATTCCTTGGATGGACTATTTACCTGGATAACGATGTTCTGCCCGGAAGCAGCCTCGCTACTTTTGCTGACAAGTTGCAGCAATGGTACAATCAATTGGCGATGGAAAAGGGTCAGCACTGTCACCAGCAAAAAGACGACAAAAGTAGCTGAGCCGATGATAATATTCTGAAATCCAATCACCTTCTTTTTAGAGTTATTTACCAGTACCCGGTCGAAGAGGAGGAGTCTTTCTCCCAGGGTGCGCATTTCACTGTTTAGGTTGCGTTTGTTTTCAATTTCCCCTGAGCCTGATTCAATTTTTCGCAGCAGCAGGATAATGCCGGGCAGATCAATGCTGTTTAAAAAAGGCAGCTTATATTCATCTCCAATGTTTTTTTCACTCAGAATGGCCGTCAGATTGGTGTTAAGTTTTTCCATTTCCGTAGAAATGCCGGAAAGTTTCGATTGCTGACCATCCTCCAGAAGGGCCTCAGACACGTGTTCGCGTATAATGGAAAATTGAAAAATAAGACTTTCGGTCTGTGAGATAATGGCTTCATGTTCATGATAGAGCTGATATTGGCGTACTCCCTGGCTTAGGAGGATTACCAAAGCGGCAAAGACTGCCAGGTAAATAGTGTAGATGGTTGATTTGAGCGGAAGAATCATTGTCAGCCTTGGGGTGACAGGGGAGACATGTGCCTCCCCTGCTTTTAATATTTAACGTTACGAGGGTGTGGTGTTTATTTGGAATCCCCCTGCCACGTGTAAAGAATAGGAAGACGATACAGTACTGCCCGGTAAACAACGATATATGTGGCATAAACGGTTATGGCGATAACAAACTCGCGCCAGTGAGGAATTTCCTGATATAGATGCCAGTTAAAGGCTATCAGGGCCGTGTTCAACCTGTTTAAAGCGATGCCGAATACAGCAATAAAGGCGGCGAAACGTGCGAGTCCTGCTCTGCCCGTCCGGATAGCCATGGTAAACAAGACGAGTGGCACGATGGAACCCGCTATAATTTCAAAAATATACAACTGCCCCCAACTTGTAAGGAGATATCCCCACTCATTATCATGGGCAAGTGCAACCAATTTGATAACAAGATAGGTGATGAGGGCCATAGAACAACCCTTGGCTATCCCCAAGGTGATCTTGTCGAGATTTTTGCTGAAATTGGCATCGCATCGCCATTGCAAGAACCATTTGCTGAGGGTGCTGACAACAATCAGCATGGAAAGGCCGCCGAATATGGAAGAGCAGAAAAAATGGAACCATTGGAAGGCAGCCGAATACCAGAGGGGGTGGACCTTGCCGGGCGCATAGGTAAAGAGTGCACCCAAAGCGCCCTGATGCAGAGTAGAAAGTATGATACCTGCGATGGTCAGTCCCAATACGATGCTTTTGATGAATTTTTTGGGCTTTACCCATCCCATTAACTCGCTGGTTGCCGGCACTAATTCGGCAATCTGCACGGAGAGATAGGTGGCAACATGCCAGGCCACCAGAAAGAGAACCGCTGCAGGCCCGAGTGAAACAAACATTGGGTAAACCAGACGCCATGGTTGGCCGAGGTCGACCTGGAGAAAGACAACAGCGAAGAAGTAGCCAAGCAGTCCGTTTAACAGACCGAGACGTTCAATCGGCTTGAAATCCTTTCTGCCGAAGAGTTCGACCGTGGTTCCCATCATAAACCCGGAAGCGGATAAGGGAACCATGACAAACAGACCCCAGCCAAGAAAAAGCCCCCAAGGATAATCGTAGGAACCATGGGTAGCCCAGCCGAGGCCGAATATGAAACGTCCGACAAGGATCGGAATTCCGACTGCATAAATGATGGCAAGTATCCAGTTGAAGGGATTACGAAAAAGTTGCTTCATGTAATCCTTTGGAGTTAATCCGAGAAACAGTTTATCTTTCCAGGACCAGGGATTGTTGGTGTTTGGTTTAATGAGTGTATCGATGGGCTGGTAGCCTTCAGCTATTAATTTTTTCATTTCTTCCTCCTGTTATGCCTTGGGCGACTCTTCTTTATTTGCCTGCTTCCTGGTGGACAGGAGATGAAAGCCGGTGAACAATGCTGGCCAGATGCAGAGAACCATAGGGACCATTGCAAGAAAATCCTTGACGTAACTGATAATTGGTTCCTTACCGAGGTGCATGTCAAAGCCGATCTTGTCAAAGGGCACATCAGAGAGATACATCCACGATGTACCGCCTACTTCATGTTCTCCATACAGGTGATCGACGTATTTCCCCGGGTTTCCCTCAATCTTTTGATGGGCAAGAGCAATAAGGTCTTTCCGTTTACCGAAAGTCATTACGCCTTGTGGGCAAGATTCAACACATGCCGGGGGACGTCCGAATTTGAGCCGAGTGTCATAGCACATGATACATTTCTTAACGACCGGATTGATAGCACTGGTGAAACTGTATGCGGGCACATAAAAGGGGCAGGCCACCATGCATGTTCGGCAGCCGACACATACTTTGGGGTTATAGATAACTGCCCCTTCAGGGGTTTTTGTGTAGGCATTGACAAAACAGGAGGTCAGGCAAGCAGGTTCGTTGCAGTGATTGCATTGGAATTTTCTAAAAAGAGGGTGATCACGTCCTTCAACATTGTAGCGGTTTACAACAGTGTAAGCCTTTTCTGTTGTACGGCGGGGCAATCCACCGTGGCGATGCTCATCAAATACGCTGTAGTCATCAAAGGGTTTATCCGGTTCAGGCAGGCCTTGTTCCTTGTTGCATGCTGCTTCACATGTGCGGCAACCGATACATTTGGTCATGTCCACCAGAACTCCCATGCTTTCCGGATAGCCACCAAAATCCCCCCCGGCAGCTGAGGCTTTTTTGGCTTTACCGGAGGCGGCGACAGTAGCGATGCCTCCTGCCAGACTACCCTTGATAAAATTTCTTCTGTTCAATTTCTTCATATTTTCACCTATGCATTGGTCTCAATTTTACGTCAATTTTAATGATGGCCAGTTTCCGTGCGAGGTTTTGGTGCGTATTGTCCTGTGTTGTAGAATTTCTCACCCTTTTCGGTCATGGCGTGGCAATCCTGGCAACCAACTGGTCCGCCAGTTTCTTGGTGACAACCCATGCAGTTCTGGTGAAAAGCAGCTTTCAGCCCTGGTTTCATTTTGTGATGAAGAAGTGGATTTTCTTCACTTATTGCCAGATTGGCAGAGGAAAACGGTTCAATGAGATGACAACTGCTGCATGCCGGTGAATCAGCTTCGGGGCTGTTTTTGTGGCATGGAATGCATGTCGGCTCTTCAGGTGGAGTACCTGCTGTGTGGTGGTGACATAGTGAGCAATCGTCTGCAACTGCCTCAATATGCATGTCATGATCAAAGCTGACCCCTTCATATAGGTTAGCAAGGCTGCTTAGCTCAAAGACCTCTCCATTAGCACTGAATGGCAATACCAATGGCGCTGCCATAGCGATTAATGCAGCTAGGCCAACTTGTTTTCCTGTTTTCAAACCCATTTCCTTTCTCCTTTTGAGAATGAATGAAAAAGTCAGGCTCTTGAAAAAACTCGACTCCTAATTTTGAATGTGGCTTACGCCTGCAATACTGCTTGAAATAACCCTCAAGCATAAACAGTGCCAATACGTTGTGGTGTTGTTGTTGGAAGAAATCGGAATACGTGTCAGGATGAAGGAGAAAAATATAAAAAATGAATAATGGTTCAATCCGGGAGGGAGGATGCTACACACATGTGTGGCAGAAAGTGTTGCATGCCACACATGTGTAGCTACATATGTGTGGCACTATGTTGGACGTGTTCGCTGTTGTCTGCCTTGCAACATTTCTTCGTTCTGTCTGCTGATCTCCTTGCTTTTGAGAATAATATTGACCTCTTCCGCATCAATAGTTTCTGACAATAGAAGTGTCTCAGAAAGTTTGTGGAGAAAACCTATTTTCCCCTCAAGAATAATCATAGTTTCCTGGTAGCAATCTTCTATGATTTTGTTGATTTCCATATCAATTGCCCGCGCAGTTTCTTCACTGTAGGAGCGTTTTACCGTGCCGGTCTGAAGAAAGCTCTGGTCAGCCACGACATAAGCGCGGGGACCAAGCAGATCACTCATGCCCCATTCGCAAATCATCTTGGTGGCAATTTCTGTTGCAGACTGAAGATCACTGCTCGCCCCGGTGGTAAATTGATTAAAGATAATTTCTTCTGCTGTCCGGCCACCCAGCAGAGTCATTATCCTGGATCTCAGATACTCTCGTGAATAGGAGTGTCGATCGTCCAATGGGATCTGCTGCGTCACGCCCATTGCCCTTCCTCTGGGGATAATAGTTATTTTATGGACAGGGTCTGCATCGGGCAGCAATTCCGCAACAATAGCGTGTCCGGCCTCATGGTAGGCCGTCACCTTTCTTTCCTGTTCGGTGATAACCATTCCTTTACGTTCAGCTCCCATGAGTATTCTGTCCTTTGCCTCTTCAATATCAATGGTTTCGATAAAATCCTTGTTTTTGCGGGCCGCCATCAACGCCGACTCATTCATGAGGTTGGCAAGCTCCGCGCCGGTAAAACCCGGAGTGCTTTTGGCAACTTTAAACAGCGCAACATCTTTGCCCATGATAAGTTTCTTGGCATGCACCTCGAGAATCTTTTGTCTTCCTTTCACATCGGGGGGTAATATATTAACCTGGCGATCAAAACGTCCTGGACGCAGAAGGGCGGGGTCAAGTACGTCAGGGCGATTGGTTGCGGCAACTATGATAACTGTTTCCCCTGATTTAAAGCCATCCATCTCAACCAGCAAGGCATTCAGGGTCTGCTCCCTTTCGTCCTGCCCACCTTGTGCTCCTGCAGCTCCACGGCTTCTTCCCACTGCATCAATTTCATCTATGAAAATAATACAGGGTGCGCTTTTTTTTGCCTGGTCAAAAAGATTACGGACTCTTGACGCGCCGACGCCTACGAACATTTCCACAAAATCAGACCCGCTCATACTGTAGAATGGCACACCCGCTTCACCGGCAATGGCCTTAGCCAGCAGTGTCTTGCCTGTTCCAGGGGGACCCTGAAGAAGTACGCCTTTGGGAATATGTCCACCAAGTTTGGTGAATTTGCCGGAATTTTTGAGAAATTCTACGGTTTCGACAAGCTCTTCCTTGGCTTCGGGAATACCAGCCACATCATCAAAGGTGATATTGAGTTTTTTAGTCGGAGTTATTAAAGGGTTATTCTTGGCAAACCCGCTGCTTTTTTGCTGCCGCATCAGGAAATACATCCAACCGCCCAACACAATGATCAACAGAAATGGAGAGAAAGCGAAGGTTCCCTTTGGCTGACGTGTGCTGATAGAAATATTCTGTTTTTCTAGTTTATCCAAAACGGTTTTGACATCAGGTGCAAATGTCTGATATTGCCGATCAAATTTATCTGTTGCTTCAATGATTCCTCCTTCTATAGTCACTTTAGTGATCTCTTTATCATTCAACTGGGCCATAAAAGTAGAATAGTCAACTTCTGGAAGTTTTTTTTCAGCCTTCCAGAAATCTACACCGATGAGAACAGCTATTGCCACCAGAATAAGGATCAAAAAGTTGCGGAAACTAAAATTCATTGAATCCTCCACAGAAAAATAGGCCATTATTACAAAATATTATCCCGATTTTTTGCTACTGCAAGCTTTGGGCCTTGTCGTGAAAAATGAGATGCAAGTGTTCGACAGGAAAAAATAAAAAAGGACGCGAAAATCTTAGATATCTGCAGAACATATGTTGGTTGGGTAGCGGTTATGCTTTTCTTAAGGCTTTTATTCACTCAATTTTAATAGATCGGAAGATGACGAAAACAAGAACAACGAGGGGATTGAGACACTTTTTATGCGGGAATACTACTCAACCATTGTCCCGTATACTTCAAAATTGCCAGTGGCAATAGGGAATTGGCGGTATCTTTGACTGATCTGTTAATTAACAGAAGCAAAACAACTGGTTATGGGGGTGAGAGCCCATATGCTGATGATGGGGTTTTTGCGGCTGAAATACAAAGAAAGCATCAGTGGCTGTCCAAAAATGCAGCCATCCAGCTTTTGATCAGCTCAATGGCGCCATGCTGGCTTATTCCGCTGAGGAGGCAGGTGAGCCCCCATACACCAATGAGGGAGCTGAGAATAAAAATAATGCTCGTCCCGACATGAGATGCTTCTTGCTCAATTTGCTGTTCACGATCTGTTTGATGAATTATTGCTGCCTTTTTTGCTGAATTCTGCATGTTTGGCCTCCTTGAAGATTATTGTCAGGAGTTGATGCCTGCAGCATTTAGTAAATATTGCTGATGTAAAGCAGTGGGCGTGCCAGTGTAGGGGATATTCTGAGTTGATATTGTAACTACCTGGAATGTAATGATATAAATCGTTTTTTTGATTGAAAGGGGAAAAGGGTGAAGTGTGGTGAGCGGAGAGTTTGCAACATTTACTGTTGCAGAAGAATGCAACACAGTCGCTGCCCAAGAGGATTGGGGGCAGGAATTTATTGCCTCTCTGCTGCAGAAAAACGCTTGAAAAAAATTGCCTGTTAGTTTTGAAAATACCTGAACCACCGCTGTTTGCGGTGCTTCAGGTATTCTAAGAACTCAGTTCGAGTTGTGAAAGATCGATGTCAAACTGCCTTATTTTTCTGTACAGGGTGCTGCGGTCAATGCCGAGAATGCGGGCCGCCTGGGCTTTGTTGCCATAAGTCAGGCGCAATGTATTTAAAATACGTTCTCCTTCGTTGTCTGACCATTCAGCGTCTTTGGCATGGAAACTGGTTAAGGCGTCGATTTCATCTATTTCCGCACTCTCCTGATTCTGGAGCTCAAGGGGCAGATTAGACAGAGTGATAGTTGCCCCGGAGCAGAGAACGCAGGCGCGTTCGATAATATGTTCCAGTTCTCTTACATTGCCAGGCCATTTGTGTTTGACAAGCTGTCCCAGCGCCTGGTCTGAAATGCCATTGATCGGCTTGTCGAGCCTTTTACTGAAACGATCGATGAATTTTTTAACCAGAAGAGGAATGTCGTCATAGCGTTCACGCAGGGGTGGAAGGATAATATCAACGACTTTAAGTCGGTAATAAAGATCCTCTCGGAATTTTCCTGACATAACCTGGGACTTCAGATCAGCGTTGGTTGCGGCAATGACCCTGACATCAACCTTCATGGGCTGGTCTTCGCCAACGGGATAAAAGGTGCGTTCCTGCAGAAAACGCAGCAGGCGCAACTGCATCATCGGCGAAATATCTCCAATTTCATCAAGGAAAAGAGTGCCGCCGTCTGCCGAAAGAATACGGCCTTTACGATCTCGATCCGCCCCGGTAAACGATCCTTTCTTGTGACCAAACAGTTCGCTTTCCAGCAGATTTTCCGGTATTGCCGTACAATCGACCTTAACGAGCGGCATGTCTCTTCTATGGCTTTCAGCGTGGAGAGCTTCCGCGACAAGTTCCTTGCCTGTGCCGCTTTCTCCTGTAATCAACACTGTGGTGTCGACCTTGCCCACATTTTCTACAAGGGTATAGACAGTCTGCATGGCCCTGCTGCTGCCAATCAATCTGTGCAGGCCGATTCGCTTCTCCCTTTGCTCAAGAGCCTCGAGACGGCTAACGTCACGGGCAACCAGTACCACTCCGAGAAAATGGCCGTCCGATGTGAGCAGAGGTGCTGCGCTCACTCTGAAAATAGTGACTTCATGCCCTTCAAATTCAAATTCCATCCGGTGTTCAGGAACTTCAAGCTCATTTTTAAGCACTGTCTGGGCGTCAAAACCGAAAATTTCAGCAAAAAAAGGCAGTTCGTCAATCCTGCCCTTCGGGTCAGTGTCAGGGCTGATTTTTTTAAGCCATATGCGGGCCTCTTTGTTCATGTCGATGATCATCATTTCAGCATCAACAGTGACTACGAGGTCTTTGATACTGCGGAAAACGGTTTCCAGATACTGCTGATATCTCTCTTTTTCCAGAATAAGCTGATCATTTTCCTTGTGCAGGGCAAACTGCTGAAGGGCCATGCGTGCCGTCCGCAGGAGATTGTCTTTTTTCACTGGCTTGGCCAGGTAGTCGAAGGCGCCTAAGCGAACCGCTTCGGCCGCTGAATTGATGTTCGGATAGCCCGTGACCATGACCACCGGGCATTTCCTGCCAATCTCCTTGACACGGCGCAGAAGATCAATGCCTGAAGAACCTTCCATGACTATATCGCTGATGATAAGATCGAACTGTTGTTTTTCAATCAGGTCCAGGGCCTCATCATAGGAAGTGGCAACAGAGACAGGTCCGTAACCCTCTCTGCTGAGAAACATCTTGAAGGTTAGACGTAGGCTTTCTTCATCATCAACAATTAAGATGGCGCTGTTTTTTTTCGTAACTTCATCCATACCGATTCTGTCAATGCTGTCCATCATGCCGACCACCTGTGTGAGCGGGCAGGTCTACCGTGATGTTGGTATACTGCCCAGGTTCGCTTTCGATATGTAAAAATCCGTTAAATTTCTTTACCAAACCTTGGCTGATACTGAGACCCAGCCCGGTTCCTTCTCCTGATCTCTTGGTGGAGAAAAAGGTATTGCAGACAAAGTCAATGATCCCAGCAGGAATGCCGACACCGTAATCTCTGATCGAGGTCCGGACATAGGTCTTTCCTGCCTCAAAAGTACTGATTTGCAGATCGAGCCGTTTATTTTTGTCCTTTCCTTTGAATTTTTCGTTTAATGCATAGCGCGCATTGCTGAGAAGGTTAATAAAGACCTGTTCGAGCTGTTGAGGATGTACCCAAACATAGGGAACTTCTGGTTGGGTATGCACAGCAATAATTATGCCGTCTTTTATCAGCTGATGTCGCACCAGGGCGAGAGAATTTTCCAAAACTTCCGGAACGTTGGTTTCCATAAATGCCTGGCTGTCATCATCACCTTGGCGGGCAAAGGACAGGAGTTTGCTGACGATATCGGCAATTCTTTCACCCTCGCTGATAACACGCTTAAGTATTGGCGAGATTGGCTCCTGAGCCCCAATGTCGTCCAGAAGAATCTGGGCATAATTAATGATGCCATTGATCGGATTGTTGATTTCGTGAGCAACTCCGGCTGCCAGTTCACCAATGGAGGCGAGTTGACTGGTCCGGATTTTTTTTGCCGCGTAGGCCTTTTCTTCCGTTATATCGTTGAGCAGGATGAGGCACTTCATTTTGCCGTCAATGTCCTTAAAAGGGGAGTACGTCTGGCTGAAATAACGGCTATTGCTCATAAGCTCCTCAGCCCGTTGTACCTGGCCGGTTTTTATGGCTTCAGCCATCATGCACGGATCACAGGGCTGGGAGCGCTGTTTGTAAAGATCATAGCAATGGCGGCCGATTGCATCACCCAGCAGGGAAAGAACCACATCATTTTGAAATTCTATTGTGTAGTCAGCGTTGAGGATGTGCATTCCCTGCTTCATGGCCATCAGCATACAGTGGAATTTGTCCCTTTCGCCCCGAAGAATCCTTTCAATTTGCTGGCGGCGGGTAATCTGCTCGGCAAGAATTTCGTTGCTTTTCACCAGTTCTTCCGTTCGCTCAAAAACACGCTGTTCCAGTTCCTCGTGACCCTTTTCAAGCATTTCCGCGTACTTATTTCTCTCTGTAACATCACGGAATGATTCGACAACTCCCAGAAGTTCACCATCCTTGTTCGTGAGAGGCGAAGCCTGAACTTCAAAAAAACGTTTGATGCCGTTGGCTCTGTTGTGTTCAATTTCTATGATGGCTGTTGAGTCGCTCTCCAGCACCATGATCAGCGGGCAGTCTCTACCTGCTTTATTACAGGGGATGTCCGAGTCAAAAATCAGTTTGTAACAGAAGGGTTCCGTTGCGTGAATACAGGCGTTGTCCCTGGCAAAGTTACAGGCCGCACGGTTGGCAAATTTCACTCTGAAGTCAGTGCCAATGACTATGATTGGATCCACAACTTCATCAATTATGGATGACAGAAACTGGTACTGTTTGTTCAAGGCGACCCAGAAGGTATTCTCATCGTTCTTGGAAGTCATTTTATCGTCATTGTTTACTGAAGGGGGTTGCATTTGTTTGTCCTCTTGTTACTTGGCATCTCAATCATTCCATCTGCACCGGGAGTTCAATGGTCACCCGTGTATACTCCCCAGCCTCACTTTCTAACGACATCTGGCCCTGAAAACTCTGTATGATACCCTGACTGATGCTGAGTCCCAAACCGGTCCCTTCCCCTGGTTTTTTGGTGGAGAAAAAGGGGTTGAAAACCATATTGATTATTTCCTTGTCAATACCGGTTCCATGATCAGTAAAAATAATTTTCACCTGGCTTGCTTTTTCTGTCTGCACCAGAGATGTTTTAATTTCAAGAATTTTGTTGGGGTCTGATCCTTTGTAACGGTCGTTCAAGGCGTGCCGGGCATTACTGAGCAGATTAACAAAGACCTGCTGGAGCTGATGGGGGTGAACACGCAGTGGCGGAATACCCTCCGGGAAATAGATGTGTGCAATGATTCCATCTTTGAGAAATTGATGTTCAAAAAGAGAGAATGAATCTTCCAGGACACTTTTGATGTCAATTTTTCCGAAGGGGTCTTTTGCATCTTCACTTTGGCGGGCAAAGGCGAGCAATTTGCTGACAATATCCGCTACCCGTTCCCCTTCACTGATCAGGCGTGCCAGGAGAACATTTCTCGGGTCATTGGGCTCAGTATCATCCATGATGAGTTGGGCATAATTAATGATCCCGTTGATGGGGTTATTGATCTCATGGGCAACGCCGGCGGCAAGTTCGCCGATGGAGGCAAGCTGGGCTGTGCGCATGGTTTTTACCCTGTTTGCCTTTTCGACGGTAATATCGCGTAGGAGCACCAGACATTTTGTCTGCCCGTCCGTGTCCTTGAAAGGCGCGTAACTCTGGCTGTAATGCCTGCCCTTAAAGATGATGTCATCGGCATGCTCTATCTGGTTGTTTTTGATTACATTGTGCATGCGGCAGTTGGGGCAGGGCTCATCGCGCTGTTTGTAGACCTTGTAGCATTTTGCGCCAATCTGGTCGCCGAAGATATTTTTCAGCACATCATTCTGAAACTCAATTTCATAGTTTGAGTTAAGAATATGCAGTCCCTGTTTGGTTGCCGCAATCATACCCTGGATTTTGTCTCGCTCGGTGCGCAGCATCATATCCATCTGTTTGAGCTGGGTGATGTCTTCAAAGGATTCAATGCCGCCGATGACTTTGCCGTTGGGGTCGCGCAGGAAGTCGGAACTTTTCAAGATGTAGAGTTTGCGCCCATCCTTGGTGCGCAGGGTGCATTCATGTCTTATGATGGGTTTCTCTATTTCGTCAGAGAGAAGCATGCACGGCTGGGAGCAGAAGATGAAGCATTTTCTGCCCTTGATTTCATCGTGGGAGTAGCCGGTGATCTCCTCAGTCTTCTTGTTCCATGAGGTGACATAGCGATCTGAATCCACAGTGAAAATGGCACAGGGCGACAGCTGGTAAAGCAGTTCCGCCTGTTCCTTGGCCCAGCGCAGTTTCTGTTCGGTTTCCTGGCGTTGTTTAATCTCCTGGCGCAGGGCCAGGTTCAGGTCGATCAGCTCACCCATTTTTTCCTGGACCCGCATCTCAAGAAAATCATGGTCGTTTTCCAGCATTTTTTGTTCATATCGTTGCTGGGTTACATCCCGGATGGTGGAAACGATGCCGACCAGGTTTCCGTCAGGTCCGCAGATGGGGGAACCGAGAATCTCGTAGACGATTTCTTCACCGTTTGCCAGCGGTATGGTGTAGTCGATGGTGGCATGCCTGCCATCCTGCATAACTTTCTGCAGCAGACAGCTCTGTCCTCTCTCATCGCATCTCGTGTCGGAATTGAAAAGAAGCTTATGGCAGGGGATATCCTCTTCCTTGTCGAAAAATGACTCACCGGAGATTTGATAGGCGGCTTTATTGGCGTATTTGACCTTGTAATTCGTATCAATGACAATCAGAGGTTCAATCAGCTCATTAATAAAGGATTCGAAGAAACGATATTTTCTGGGCCAGTCGGCGTGGTCATCCCGATCTGCGGGAGTGTCCTGCTCCAACTGCTCAATGCGCGATTTCAGCCTGGTTATTTCGTTGAGGAGCTCTTTTTGGGTCCTATGGGTATCAGGCATTGTGGCCAGCCTTTTTCATGAATGTATGGTTGAAATTGGCAGAATCGCAGGAAACGGAACTTTTACACAACAGGCATCCTTGCAGAGGAGTCTATCATGGTAAAAAGGTACAAATGCAAAAAGCTTGCCAAAATAAAAATGATGTCAATCCCTCCCCAGAAAAATATCATATAATTTTTTTGGCGGGGATCGCAAATTTGTTTTGCTAAACAATAAAGATTACGTTTGCAAGAAAGAAATGCTGGAAATGCGGAATTTACAGATCCGTACATACACCAAAACTTGCCGGGTTACCCTGGAAGGTAACATGCTTGATGCGTAAATCAAGCCACCCCTCTTCGCCCGTTTTTCTAATGATCATTACTTCATATTGCTCCGGGGGTGATCCGACTTTCTGGGTCTCCATGATTTTAGAACGCAGATATCCCCGGTAATCCGGGTGAAAGATGTCCCACCAGTTCATGCTGAAAAGCTCTTCGGAAGTGTATCCGGTAATAAGCTCCATAACGGAATTGACATAGATCAGTTTGGGACCCTGGGTGATAAAAAGTCCGGAACGGGTAAATTCGGCTATGGTGCGCAGGCGTACCTCTTTCTCCTTCTGTTCAAGCTGATTTTTGTCAATGGCATCCAGCATGGTATTGATCGAGGTGGACAGACTGGCGAATTCGTCAGAGCCTGATACCTGAACCCGGTAAGCCGGATGGGCTGATTTGCTGATCTTCAGAACATCGCTGTTTAATACGGCCAATCTGTTGAGCACCAGTCTGTCAAGAATAATGAAGACGAGAAGAGAAAAGGTAAGGCTGGTGATAATAGTTGTCCAGAGAAGATAGGCCAGGGTTCGATGACCCTGAATATGAATGGTTCTTGGAACCGTCAGGCGAAGAAGAAGAAGGGGCTGGCTGAAGATATCCTTCATGGCGCCATAGCCGGCTATGTAATCGTTGTCCAGGGGTTTGATGATGAAATTGTCAGGGTTGGCCAGAATGGTGTCAAGAATCTCAAAAGAGTCGGTATGAGGCAGAGGGGTATTGATGATATGCACGGAGAAATCCATCTTGGTTATCTCTTTTATCGTCATGATGCGCGCCTCATCAAGAATGCGCATCATTACCAGCGTACCCCGGTTCGGGCCTTCTCCGTCGCTTTTCAAGATGGGACGCGCGGAAATGAGCAGGATAGCGTCGGAAATCATGATGAGTCCGGTGAAATGACTGTCATTGGTTGGATGGTGGAAAAGCTGTTTATTGCCGGCAAGCTGTGAAAGGAGATTGGCGGGAACGGGAACCAGGGCTTTTTGCTCAGGATCATAGAAAGTGCCGTGGACGAGCTTTCCCTCAGTGTCGAAGTAGAGAAGGTAATTAATTTTTGCACTGGAAAGGAATGTGTCCTCGACAATATTTGTTTCCTCATATTCCTTGTTGCGGTCAACGATGAAACCGTAGGTGTCATCCCAACTGGCCCAGTCATGGGTGATGGTATCAAGGGACTTGGCCTGATCCTCGATAGTGGCCTTGACCCGGGAAATGTTGTCGTGAACAAAACGCTCTTCTATTGTATCGAAATTGTTGAGAATGACATTTTTAAAAAGATAATAGAAGATGGCAGTCAGAGTCAGCGAGACCAAGCCGATGCTGAGCAGAACTTTTTTACGAATACCCATTGTCAAGCCCCCTGGTGACAATAATCAAAGCTGATAACCCATTAAGATCACTGGATGAATTGGAACATCCAGGTTGCAGTTGTCCGGCTGATTGCCGGACAAATAAGCTTTTCCTGCCCATGTGGGGCATAATCCTGCTATAAGGATATTCTTTTGTGTATTTCAGTGGCATTTTATGATTGCATTACCGGCTTGCACACCATTGTCTGTATTTCTCAGGCGACCCTTCCCGAGAAAGGAAAAAATGCGATAAAAACAAATGGATGCTTTATAATTCCGGAAACAATCAGGGCAAGAACCAAGGCAGGAGCCTGCAACTGTCAGAAGATGAAGCCGAAAGGGAAATGATATAATGAGGACGTCCACCCCCTTTTGGAGCGGGGGAGAAGGAATTCCGGTTATATGTGAGACGGAACTGCTGAATGGAGCAAGAGAGTGCGGTTGCATTTGATTCTCTTCACTCTAAATTTTAGCGTTTTCCTGAGGACTTCCGTTCATGTGAGCATAGGGCTGCTCGTCAGGTAATTCATCCAATTGTTTGGAAAATTCGCTTTCCAGCTTGTAGCGGTCGATTTTCCGGCGCAGCGTGTCTTTGGAAATGCCCAGTTCTCGGCATGTTGCCATTCGTTTCCAGTTGTTTCTTTCCAGGGCCATGTGAATGGCTTGTTTTTCAATTTCTTCGAGGGATTGCAATCCCTGTTTTGTTGATCCCTTTTCGCTGTCTGCGCCAGTTTTGATGGCAGGGACGGCAAATGGTTCCGGCAGATGTTCCGGCTGAATGAAGCCGCCTTCGCAGAGAATAAAGGCATATTCAATAATATTTTCAAGTTCCCTGATATTGCCCGGATAGTTGTGGCGCATGAGGAGATTT